>NZ_QOLB01000021.1 GCF_003333265.1 Candidatus Halocynthiibacter alkanivorans | reverse complement strand
GGAGCGAGCGTAATCCCAATGAGGCCACGACCCGCGTGTCGATCAACAGGCCGGATACATATGAGCGACTTCCGAGAACATGTGAAAAATCATTTGCGAACAGTAGCCGGTACATACAAAAGGGCCGTTCGTGACCGTGAGGGGAGAGGGAAGTGGCCTGATTGCTGCACTCTGCATATTTCGGCAAGAAGGGCGGAAAGGAACCGTTCACTGCGCGCCGCACCAATGTCCCTTTTCGGGTATTTCTCTGTTCACTGCCTCACACCGAATGGCACTAATCGCAAGAAATGGGTCACCGCACCTGCATACCTACGCGAACCGCTTCTGCCATCTGCCACACCGTACTGCATCTCGCTTATCATAGGCTTCCATCGCATCGGCAGGGTCTTGATCGAAACGAGCCTCACTGTCCTCTCCAAGCGCTGTAAAGCACATCCTGAGACTGTGAAGATGGGCCATTCTGGCGACTGGGGCGCGCATTTTGTGCCTGCGGCACAGATCATGTAGCAGATGGACATTGATTTTGGGATGGTGCCTTTTCACGGCGGCGGACCAGCTATGCAGTCGCTTTTCGCTGGGGATTTGGATGTCACGATGTCCTTCCCATCTGGTGACGCCGGCCCACTTAGCGAAGGCAAAATCCGCATTCTTGCCACAGCAGGTTCAGAGCGCATGTACGAAGATGTCCCAAGCTTTGAAGAGGTCGGGATCAAAGGAGATGTTGGATTTAAGCACCGTGTCGTCGTCGCCCCAGCAGGTACACCGCCTGAGGTGATCGAAAACCTTCAGGCCGCTTTCGAGGCTCTGAACGGTGATAAAACCGTCCTCAAATTGATGGGTATTTTGAACGAAGACATTCAGATGATGTTTGGTTCTGACTATCAAATAGTGCGCGAAGCACAGTTGGCAGCCTACAAGGAGTTGGTGGAAACCCTTGAGTAAACTCAAGGCTGGCCAGCGCTGTCGCATGAGGCAGAAACAGCCGACCTTGTTATCATAAGCCAGAAATCTCGCCCAGTTTGGGCGGGTTTTCTTTCGTAAAAGACCACCAGTTTGGGCGAAACGACGGCGCTGCACGGGTTTGCTCTTTTCTAAAACTTGATCAATACGAGACCTACAAACAGGAAATACGTCATGTCTATTGTCCATGTCCTTGCTATCATCACGACGAAACCCAGCCAGCGGGCGGCTGTGCTGGAAATCTTCTATGCCAATGTTCCGGCTGTCTTGGCCGAGAATGGATGCATCGCCTATGAAGCCACCATTGACACCCCAAATGCGGGAACAAAGCAAGCAGCACCTGGCCCCGACACCTTTGTCGTTATTGAAAAATGGGCCAGCTTGGAAGCGCTTGACGCGCATGCAGAGGCCGCGCATATGAAGGCTTATAGCGGCAAAACCGCAGACATGCTGGTCGAACGTGCCATTCACATTCTGTCCCCGGCTTAGGGAATAGAAAGGTTCGCTGGGGCTCTAGCTTCAGATGTAAGATCGGTGCGAGGGCAGTAGATTGGAATAGGTAACAAAATGTTTCTCCATTTCTGTTGTCGCATTTGATGAGTTTCCAAAATGCGGGATTTTAAGCGAGGCAAGTATTGTTCTCCCTTTCCAATGTCAGACACAATCCACCTGATTGCCGAGATTGCCTTCAAAGCATGCTTTGGCTGCGAAGGCGGTAACGCAGCCCCAACGCTGGAATGGTCCGGCGCGCCGGAAGGCACAGAAAGCTTCGCCGTCACCGTTTATGACCCCGACGCACCAACAGGCTCTGGCTAGTAGCACTGACGACGGACACTGAAATAAAAAAACTTGATAAAATTTTAAATTTTGACCAGTATCGCCAAGTGTTAGTTTTTTAGTGTGACATAAGTGTCGATATTAATGAGGTATTTTGTGTTTTTGGTTCAAATTAAATTAGACACTTACTCAACCATGAGCGGCGACGTTGTGGTGTTGCCGTGCCAAAAACAACCCTTTTTTACCCGCCGCTGACCGCCTTTGCAAACGCGTTGCTTGAGTGAATCGCAACAGCATCAAAGGCCCGGCTGGGTCCCCCAGATATCAATCTATCAATGCGGACCACTTGGCCGCTGATCGTGCCATTCCAGTTCCACGAATTTGCCAGACTATACGACGGCCGCCTGAATGAACGTATTGAAACAGGTGGGCAGGCCGCCAAATTAAAGCAGCGCTTTGCGACCCGTTTACCAACTACCGCCGTCACATGACGGATGTCGAGCAATCCAGCTCGGCTCGTTTTATTTCTATCCGAGAGGATTTTATGTTGCTTCGTTCCAATTATACCGCCGCCAAAAAATTTCTTATTGCACTTGGGTTGGCGAGCCTAACTTTTGCCGGAACCGTAGCGCCTGTGTTTTCGCAAACCGCAACTGCGATCGTGACCAACGATGGGACGGCGGCCAGCGTGGCTCAGACGATCGTCACCGACGGGTTCCGGTCTGCCAAGTTCGGGATGGATGCCGAGGCGGTCCGCGCGGCAATTCTGACGGATTTCGGCATCGAAGATGGCGAGATTCAAGCGGGAGAAAATGCAGTCGAGCGAACCCAGGTTCTCACCGTCGCTGTGCCGAACCTGATCCTCGACGGCGGCACAGCCCAAGTCTCTTACGTATTCGGATACTCGACCCAAAATCTGATTCAGGTGGGGGCCACATGGAGCGCAAAGACAGATCCCGCGATGACCACAAAAATTCTATACGACAACGGTGACGTACTGCGATCCTATTTTATGGCCGATGCTTATGCGCCGGATTCGGTTAGGGTAAATGTCGCGCTTCCCAACGGGATCCTGATGTTTCGGGGCGCCGATGCCGAGGACCGGGCGACGCTTCTGCTGCTTCAGGGTACGTTCTCAATTGCGGAGGACGGAAGTAACATTCTGACCCCTGCCAGCCTTGATTTGCTTTATTCGTCTGACCCCAATGAACCAGACATATTTAGCCTTCCGGACGGTGCGTTCTGATGTCCAAACGGACTCGACGCAACCAACCCAACCAATTGCTAGCCGGATCCCTCCCGCGGGTCGCGGGTTTTACAAGCGGGTTTCACACTGGAGGAAGATCGCTGACCGCGAACCTGCGGTTAGGGGCGAGTACTTTCGCCCTGGCGGCGTTTGCTACCGTGGCAAGCCCGGTCGTTGTGCGCGCACAGGACGCGGGCGCATCTGCTGCGCCAGTCAACAACATCGTGACCGACGGCAGGACTATGACTACAGTGTCGGTCAGCGGCAGCCAGACCGGGATCACCACAGGAACGATCGTTAACAATACCGGCTATAACTCGTTCTCCAGCTTCAAGCAGGTCGCTGACACCACGGTTAACTTGTACCTGCCAAGCGACACCAGCAATCTCGTTAACATTGTGCGCGGCGGTCCAGTCGTTGTCGACGGCATCCTCAATTCCTATAAGGACGGCGAAATCGGCGGAAACGTCTTTTTCTCGGACTCACATGGCTTCATCGTAGGTCAAAGCGGGGTGGTCAACGTAGGTTCGCTTACCGTGAACACGCCTACCGACCAGTTTCTGGAGTCTGTAATCGGAGCGGATGGTACGATCAACCATGTCGCCGCCGGCAAGTTGATGCGCGGCGAGATTCCGATCTCCCCTGATGGCTTGATCGTGATCTCGGGGCAGATCAACGCGCAGAATGGCATTACCCTCGATGGCCAGAACGTGACGCTGACTGGATCAAACGGCGCGCAGGTAACCGGCAATGACCTGACACAGCGTCAGCTTTTCCAGGCCACGGTGAATTCTGCCGGGCTGGTTGAAGGTGGCTCGATGGTCAGTAATAACGGCGTGATCTCGATCGTGGCGGCTGGCAATGCGAACGTCAGTGGTCAGGTTAGTGTCGGCGCAAGCTCGACCGGACAGGGCGGACAGATCAACGTCACGTCTGGTGGCGACATTACCGTCGCCCCGACAGCGAACCTCAGCGCGGATGGCGAAGGCGTGTCAGGCATTGGCGGCACGATTGTCGTCTATGCTGGAAGCTCGCTTTTCGCGCAAACTGGCGCAATGATTTCGGCACGTGGCGCTGGAACCGGCGCCGGTGGTTTTGTTGAGCTGAGTGGCAAATATGTCGAAATCGGCTCAGTCGAGCTTGACCTGTTGTCGGATTCTGGCGCTGGCGGCACGCTATTAATCGACCCAATAGATGTCACCATCACTGCTGGCAATTCGATTTTGAACGCAGGTGTAAACACTGTGGTTGAGGCGGATAATTCCATCACCATTGCTGCAGGTGGCAGCATCGATACGACGCTCTCTGGCGGCGCATCTGGCGATATCACCCTGACCGCACCAATCATTGGCGTCGTGGCAGGTGGTTTGCTCAACGCAGAAGCCGTTGACGCTGGTGGAACAGCCGGCACTGTGAGTCTTAATGCTTCGAAAATTGGAGGCGGGACTGCTCAGATCACGATTGGCGGCGAAATCCGTGGTGGAGATGTCAATCTGATCGCCACGGCAACGTCCGCGCCGCTGACGATAATCGCATCCCTTCCTACCGCGACAGCTTCAATCTCCATCAATGGTGGTGTGATTGCAGCCTCCGGCGCTTTGATTGCAACTGCAACTGCGTCGTCTGCTGCTGTTGCTGCAAACTTGCCAGTAGGAGTGGTGGTTACAAACATAAGCGCATCCGTAGACGTTATTGGCGGCGCCACGATCAATGCTTCAAGTGCGACTCTGTCTTCTGATGCGACAGCCGTTAATGTGATCGCGACCCAGTCGTTGGTACCAGCCAACTCGAGTGTTGACGGCGCTGTTGCTATTTCGACCGTAAACAGCTCGGCAATCACCCATGTCGGAACCGCTGATCTGACCATTACTGGCGATGTGAGCCTTGGCGCGACCAACACGGTCATGAGCCATGCTGACGCGACGCCTAACGCCGCAGCATTCGGAGCGAGCGTTGCAGTCAGCGTTGTGAATGCGACGACCGCTGCCACTATTGATGGTATGGGCTATATCAGCGCTGGGAGTTTGTCACTCAATGCCATAACAGCGACCGACATCGTGGCAAATGCTTCTGCAGCCTCTGGTGGTGCAACTGAGCCACAGGCAGGTAGCGAAGCGTCTAATTATCTTAGTGATCCGAATTATCAGTCAGCTGCAAGCACATCCGAGGGCCAAGTTTCGGTCGTTGGCGCTCTCGCGATTTCCGATTTGACCTCTACGACCACAGCGAGCGTGAATTCGGGAAAAATTTCGGTCATCGCCGGCAACGCCTCGATCAATACTCTTACTTCAAATACCGCAAATGTAACGGCGGATGGCTCTGCGCTCGATTCTGACGTGGGTGTGGGTGTCGCGGTCGGCATCAATCTCGCCAAAGTCCAAAATAATGCGACGCTGGCGGGCCAGGGCATCTCTGCCGGCAGTCTTGTTGTGTCCGCTGGGATGAACGCTGCGGCAGCCGGTACCAACAGCTTCATTACGAATGCGACTTCAGGAGCAGGCGGAACCAGCGTAGGAGTAGCTGGGTCGCTCGCCGTAAACTTGGTCGACACGCAAAGCCTTGCATCTATTTCTGCAGATGTGCCGGTTGTGATCAACGGCGGTACCGTCACTATCAGTGCTGAGGACGAGTCTGTCTCTACGGCAAACGCTGCTCCTGACACCACTGGTGCTACGGGCGACGTGGGTGTCGGTGCATCTGTTGCGATTAATATAGTGGCGAACCGCACAACTGCGGGTATCGCAAACAACACTTATATCAGCACCCCAGGATCGGTGACGCTTTCGGCGGATTCCGTCCACGCAATCACTACTACGGCTGAGGCAGGGTCAAGCGGCGGGATTTCAATCACGCCTGCGCTTGCGCTTGCGCTTGTGAGCAACGTCACAGCGGCGCAAATTGGCACTGGCACTTCGGTCCAGCAATCTACTGGCGATATCAGTGTCTTAGCCAGCCAACAGGCAACTGAGACGACCACAGCTTCAGGCGCAGCAGCGGGAAGCGATGCGGCCATCGGCGCAGCAATTTCCATCGCCCTAATCGATGACACTGTGTCGGCGACTACTTTTCGAGATTTGAACGCTACGAATGATATAACTTTGCGCAGTTGGGGGTCCTCGCTGAGCACGCTTGAGGCAACTGCGAGTGCCTCTGGCAGCGAGGCAGCCGACTCAAATGGTGATGCTCAGGCAGGGCAAGACAGCGATGTTGACGCCACAGTTACCAGCAATTTGACTCATGCTTCGGACCAACAGAACACTGCAGGTGTCGGCGATACCGATCAACAGCAGGCCAGTTCCGATGGCGCGGCTGATGACAGCGGGCGCTCTGCTTCGACCGGTGAAGGCAAGGTCACTGTTGCTGCGGCTGTTGGCGTAAATGTTCAAAATGCGGCTGTTTCCGCAGGTGTTCCTGATAGTAGAAACATTACTGCGGGGGGCGCACTAACAGTTGCGACCTCAAGCAACATCACGGGATCGATAACCACAGACGGATCCGCCGTTGGTGAAAATCCTGCAGCTGTCGGTATCGGTGCTGCGGTAGCTGTGAACGTAATACACGCTAAAAATGACGCTACGATTGGCAATGGTATCGTCAACGCTGCTTCGGTCAATGTCACGTCTCTTAAGCTAGACGTCGCCAAACTTGTCGCTGGTGATCCTGCCGATGCAGTTGCAGATACTTACCTTGCCAGCGCGACATCAGGCGCGGGCGGCAGTAACGTTGGTATCGCAGGCTCTCTTGCGTTGAACCTTGTTGATACGCAAAGCAAAGCCACCATTGCGGGTGGCGCTACAGTCACGCTGGCTGGTGATGATCTGGTGTTGAAAAGTGACAATCAGACATCGACGACAGCTTCCGCACTTCCGGATGAAACGGGTGCAGCGGGTGGCGATGTTGGTATCGGCGCATCCGTTGCGATTAACATTATTGCGAACCGTTCAACCGCCACTTTAGGCGATGAAGCGGTGCTTACAGGCGCTGACGAGGTCACGCTGTCGGCCAGCGCGATTCACGAGATTACGACCGAAGCAGAAGCTGGGTCTGAAGGTGGTGTTTCGATCACTCCCGTCGTCGCGTTGTCCATGATCAACAACACAACCACTGCGTTTCTCGGCACATTGGCCGCCGGCGTGACGTCGACTGGCGCCGTTACGATCAGTGCGACTCAACAGGCTACGACGACTACCACGGCTAAAGGTCAGGCAGCTGGTGGCACGGCCGCGATCGGCGCGGCTTTGGCGCTAAATCTTGTCAACGATAAGGTTTCCGCGACCACTAATCGCAATATCACCGCGGGCGGCGATGTGACACTTTCTGCAGCGGGCGCATCGTTTGGTACACTGCTCGCCGAAGCAAGCGCGTCTGGCGGCGCACCAGCGGACGACAACGGCGATGCCGAAGCGGGCCAGGACTCCACGGTCGACGATACCGTGGATGGTCAGTTTACCAGTGCGAAGAGTCAGCAAGCAGCATCGGGTGTTGGTGATGATGATCAGCAAGGCGACACGGGTTCAGCCGCGTCCGAGAATCACTCGGCTGAAACGTCCGAAGGTAAAGTTACTGTTGCAGCAGCCGTAGCGGTCAATATCCAGAATTCAACCGTATCGGCCAGCGTGCCGAACACTGTCAACATTACCTCAGATACCGGTATTTTGAATATCCTGACAGCCAGCAACACAGATGGCAGCGTAACCACCAACGCTTCCGCCGTTGGCGAAGAAGGCGCACAGGCTCAGGTTGGCATCGGCGCCGCAGTCTCTGTGAACGTTGTCCGGTCGGCCAGCGATGCAACTCTTGGCACGGGCACGCACGACGTTAAAGGCGTCAACATTTCGGCCAACAAATTGGATGTTGCCGCACTCGCTTCAAACCCAGCCAGCACTGCAACGCGCAGCGACACATATTTTTCGAGCGCGACATCCGGCGCGGGCGGCACCAAAGTCGGTATCGCGGGCGCTCTTGGCCTGAATATTGTTGATACACACAGTGTAGCCAGCATTGCAGACGGAGCCGACGTTACGCTGAGCGGAAACGTTTCGATCTCCGCCGATAATCAGACGACAACAACTGCCGAGGCTCTTCCTGTTGAAGGTACGGCTGGTGGAACTGTTGGTATTGGCGCTTCGGCTGCAATCAACATTCTCGGCAATCGTGCAATCGCCAAAGTGGGCAACAATGTTACGCTGACAAATGCCGATAATTTGACTGTTTCAGCCAGCGCCGTTCACGACATTACAACGACGGCTGAGGCAGGTGCTTCGGGTGGCGTTTCGATCGTTCCAGTACTCGCTTTGGCTCTCGTAACTAACACTGCAAGTGCTACAATTGGCAGTAATGCCAGTACTTTAGTTGTGAACGATACTGTCGAAGTCACCGCTGAACAGGAAGCGACGGAAACGACCGATGCTTCCGCCACGGCTGTTGGGGACAAAGTAGCCGTCGGTATCGCGCTCTCGCTCGCACTGGTCACCGACAAGGTTGTTGTTTCGACGGATCGTTCGATTACCGCAACGACAGGTGATGTAACGTTTAGTGCTTCTGGAATATCTACTGGGTCACTGACGGTTACTGCCGGCGCCGCAGGTGCAGCGGAAGCCGACGAAAACGATGAATCCACTGATGGGGGGGGCGATGTCGACGCCAAAGTCACGGATCAGTTCACTTTCGCTTCTGACACCCAGTCCAGCAGCAACGTAGGCGACGCTGAACAAAAATCAGATACAACAGCGACTTCCAGTCAGGACCACTCGGCAGGGACAAGTGAAGGCAAGCTTTCTGTTGCGGCTGCGGTGGGCGTGAACGTTGTGACTGCTTCTGTCAGCGCGAATATGACCGACGGCAGGGATATTACAGCAGGCGGCCACCTTACGGTGATAGCCGCCAATGGTACCAGTGGGTCAGTGACATCCGACGCAAGTGCCTCCGGAACACAAGTGTCCATCGGAGCTGCCGCGTCGGTCAACGCGATCACGTCAACCAACAACGCGCGCCTCGGAACTGCGACCTATACGGCCAACGGAGTCACAGTATCTGCACTCAAAGCAACGCCACCGAATGCGCCGCACGTTGACAGTTTCGTCACATCGGCTAAATCCGGCGCAGGTGGCACTAAAATTGGCATTGCAGGTGCTTTGGCGCTAAACCTGATCGATTCCTCAAGCGTAGCTACTATTTCCAGTACCTCGATTGTTGACGCAGGCACTGGCGCATCGACTATTTCCGCAGACCAACAGATGACGGCAAGCGCGAGCGCTGCGCCTCTGGACGACAGTGCCACAAGCGGTGGCAAAGTCGGCATCGGCGCGTCGGTGGCTCTGAACTTGATTACCAGCACCTCGACCGCCCAGATTGAAGACGGTGCGATCTTCAACAACGGGGCAGGCATTTCTGTTCTGGCCAATTCTGACGTTTCGACCGTTACAGAAGCCAGCGCAGGTTCCGAAGGTGGCATCGCTATCGACGCAGTGGTCGCATTGGCCCTTCTGGACATTACGACGACAGCCCGGATTGGCACCGGGAGCGCGATTATCACAGCAGGTGATGTCACTGTCACTGCGACCGGCGCAGGCGAAAACACAGTAACTGGTACAGGCGAAGCTGAAGGCGGTAAAGTCGGCGTCGGTGCCGCTGTTGCGGTCATCGCGGGCGGTGGCGACCGTTCGACTGATATTAAAGATACATCTGTGACCTCAGCAGTCCTAGCACGTGATCTCACAGGGGACGCGCTCACGATTTCTGCGACTTCTGCGCGTAGTTACGAAGCCTACGCCACCGCAAGTGCGGGCGGCGGCAAAGACCTGGAGCCATCTGAGACGTCAAGCGCAGAAAGCACCCAGAACCTCAAAGAAACCGAGGGTTACCAAGAGGGAACCGGTACGCCCGAAGAAAACGTAGAGAGCACTAAGGGCGGAAATAAGGTTGCTGTAGCTGCTGCTGTCGGTGTTGCGGCCGCGCAAGATATCGTCAGTGCAACGTTGGAAGATGTGACTGTTACCCTGACCGACGATTTGATCATTTCTGCAGCAAACGACGTTGACATCATGACCCGCGGCGATGGAACCGCGTCTGGTGCGAAAGTCGGCGTCGCTGTTGGTGTTGCGCTCAGCATTTCTAACAATACGGCCAATGCAAGCATCGCAGATGGTGCAACTGTCGCCAGTGCGGGCACAATCACCGTAAATGCGGATACAAGCAAAAATATGTCTCAAGAAGACGGCAAGACCGATTTCTTGAACGGCCTTTCAGCTATTGCTTTCGCCGGTGCATCATCCAGCAAAGTTAGCGTTGCTGGTGCTTTGGCTGTCGATGTGTCCAACATGACAGCCTCCGCGACCATCGGCGATAACGTCACTATCGGCGACCTGAGCCGTGTCGGCGCCGTCAATGTTACTGCCGGCAATTCAAGCCGTATGAGCGCGAAAGCGACGAGCTATGCCGTTTCGACTGGTAAAGTCGGCGTCGGCGCGTCTATCGCCGTCATCGTTTCCGAGAATGAATACGAAGCGAACGTAGGAGCGGGGACCTCGATTATTTCCGAGGGTGTTACGGTTTCAGCTGAGAACGCTAAGATCGAACCTACTGAGAGCTTCTCGTTCACGGACCTGGAATCCTTCCAAGACGATGTGGTTAACAAACCGCTGTTCAGCACGGGCAACTATTACACAGAAGCTATCGGTGGCTCCGGGTCTCCAAAGGTTGCTGTTCAGGGCTCGTTTGCTGTCATGGTGTTCTCAGATACAACGTCCGCTGCGATTGGGAAGAGCTTGAACTCTCCCGCTTACACAGCAATGACGACCGTCGACTCAAATGGTGAAAACGTAACGGTTTCTGCAAGCAATGCTCTGGCTGCAAGAGCCCTGTCCGGAGCCGTTGCGTTGAGCGGCAAAGTTGGTGTTGGTGTTTCCAGCTCCGTCATCGTCAGCGAAGGTAATACGACGGCCGAATTAGGAACAAATGCGCGTTTGACCGACGCAGGTGAAGTCGAAATTGATGCGGATGGATTGCAAGAAATTGACGTCATCAGTGTCAGTGCCGCAGGTGCAAGCACTGTCGGCGTCGCTGGCGTTGCATCTGTACTTATTTCTGAAAATAACGTGAAGGCATTGGTTGGATCCGGTGCACAAATCGCAGCGTCAGGTGGCGTATCTATCACCGCCGACAACGACTTCGACAACCTGAGCGTGGCGGGCGGCCTTGGTGTCGGCAACAGCGCAGGGATCGGGGCAGCGGCCATTGTCGTGACGGTCAACAACATAACACGTGCGGCTCTTGCTGACGGGACGTCTACTGCAAACGGCGTAATAATTTCAGAGGCGGGTGCGCTGAACATCGCTGCGACTGCGACTGAATCTGGTGAAGCTTACGCTGTCGCTGGCGGCGCCGCTCCTGGCTCCGTAGGCGTTGGTGCGGGTGCTGGTATCTTTATCATAGATACAACAACTGAAGCTTTGGTCGGCAACTTTGCTGAGATCGGCCAGACAAGTGCAACTGGAGATGTCTCCATCACAGCGCGGGACGATACCACGCTCTTTACCTTCCCTGGCGCAGCCGGGCTTGGTGGATCAGTTGGTGCCGGTGCTGCCGTTGGTATTGGTATCATTACCAAAGCTGTATCGGCCGAAATTGGCAGCGACGCAGAGGTTGCGAGCAGCGATGTCTCGGTTAAGGCTCTAAGTGGTGAGGCGATCAACATTATTGCCGTCAGCGCAGGCGTCGGCGGTAGTGCCGGCCTTGCTGGTGCGGTCGCAGTTTACACGATCGAGAACGATACGACTGCAAGCATCGGCGCAAGAGCCGAAGTTTTCGCTGCGCGCAATGTGGCCGTATTGGCGAACGGCTTTACTTCTGTAGATTCACTCGTTGGTTCTGTCGGAGCTGGCGGCAGCGCGGGTATCGGTGCGTCCGTAGGTATCGTCATCATCGATAATGCGACCTATGCTTCCATCGCAGATGGAGCAAAGGTTACAGCACTGGGCAACGGAGTTGGTGTCGGGTATATATCTGATTTTGATGTATATTTTTCAGAATTGTCCGATAGTTTTGACGGCGCTGAGCTGCCTGATTGGGACGACGATAGCGGACTGACAGCGAGCAATGCTACTGCTGACGGAGCTGACAGTGACGTCGGATTGACCGCATCCGAGGCTCGCGACGTGGGGCTCTCGCTGCTTACAAAAACACGCAACTCTGACACCATCACCCAGACGGCAAACGGTGTTGTTGTGAATGCAGCCGCCTCTAATTCTATCCGCTCACTTGAAGTCGGTTTCGCTGGGGGCGGCAGTGCGGCAATTGCGCTTTCCGGCAACGTACCTGTTATCACGGCGGACACGCGCGCAACGATCGGTGCGGCTGAGATCAATAAAATGGCTGGTGCGGCAGGTGACAACCAAAGCGTCATTGTCGCTGCAGCAAGCGACATCTACAATCTGGGCATCGCGGGCGCTGTGGCGCTTGGCGGCGGCGTTGGAGCGGGTGCAGGTGTGACCGTGTCAGTGGTAGAAAATACCACGAAAGCGACAGTCGCAACCGGCGCAGATATGAAAGCGGAGCAGAACGTAAATGTCACGGCATATTCTAAGGCCGACTTCGTAACCTTCTCAGCCGCAGCGGCGGGCGGCGGCAGTGTCGCACTTGCTGGCGGTGTCGGCGTCGTTTCTCTGACAAGCACGACAACAGCTCAACTTGGCGGTAAGACAGTTGCAGGTGGCAACGTCGAAGTTCTCGCGGACAATCAAACCCGCGTAGCCTCTATGGCCGGATCGGTCTCGGTCGGCCTTGGTGTAGCTGGGGTAGGCGGTGCGATTAGCGTGCTGTCAATTGACAAGACAACGACCGCCGAGATTTTGGCAAACGCCGATGTGACCGCGCTTGGCAACGACGATGCTATGTCCGCTTACACGGGCGCCGACATGACCTCTACTACCGCCGTGCGTGGTATCAACGTTGCGGCAATATCTGGCGAGAGTAACCTAACCATTGCGGCCTCCGCAGCGGGCGGTCTTTACGCCGGTATCAGTGGTGTTGTGACGGTCCAAATGCACGACATCAACACTTCAGCCAAAATTGGCGCGGACGCGTTGATCAACAAGGATACATCGCTTGGCGTAGCACACTCTGGTCAAGATGTAGTCGTTACGGCGCGCAACACCTCAATTTCGAACGTTTATGCAGGTGGACTTGCTGTCGGTTTCGTTGGTCTCGCCGGTACAGTTGATGTTGGTGTGGTCAAAACCACGACCACTGCGGTTATCGCAGACGGCGTCAACTTGGACGCTGCTCACGACGTTCGCGTGAACGCACTGTCGAACAAAGCTGGTAACTCGGTCATCGTAGCTGGTGCCGCTGGTCTTGTGTCCATCGGTGCAGCCGTCGCAATTTATGACTACGGCAATGGGATCGATCCAAACGGTGAATCAAAAAATCAGATGAGCGATGCCAGCGATGGTGCGTTTACACTTGACGATATCACTGATCAGGCCGTTGGTCAGACCAACGACGAAGACGGAGAAGGCATTAGCAGCCTGTTTACAGATGCGGGTACCGACGATCGTATTAAAACGGCAAGCAGCAGGGCGCAGACAGCACGTGAATCTATCACTCTCGAAACTGATGGCACTGGTCTTCTCGTACCTGCGGGCACGTCCGCAAATATCGGGGATGTGACAATCACTGCGGGTAACGCGATTGGTGTACACAGCTACGACAAACTGACAACCACCTTCACTGCGGGCGCTGCGGCAGCCGGCGTCGCAGGTGTTGGCGCGGGTATCGTTGTTCAAAGTGTCGATACAACAAACACTGCGCAACTCTCTGGTGCGGCTACTGTTTCTTCTGCAGTTCTTGCAATCAACGCACTCTCAATCCATTCGTTGACGGCCGACACAGTTGTTGGTGCGGCGGGCGGCTTTGGTCTTGCTGCTGCCGCTACGTACATCGAAGACAACTCTGATACGTACGCGTATATCAATGGCGCGACAATTTCAGTGTCCGGCGGTGTCGCAGTGAATGCGATCTCGGCGCGAGCCATCGATGCGGATGCATCCGGGGTGGCTCTTGGTCTCTCAGGCGCAGCAGGTGTCTCGTATGCCGAAACATCCATCGGCGGTGAAACAAAAGCTGCGTTGGGCTCCGACGCGTCGGGTGTCACGAGCAATCAAGGCGTCAATATTGGTACATCTGGGAACCGCACCGGCAGTGTAACTTTGGGTGCGACATCTATCGACTCGGTTCTTGTAGAAACGATTGCTGCTGGTGGCGGCATCGGTTTCGCAATTCAGGGCGCCGTTGCTGACGGGGGCGTTGTGACCACAGTCGCGACAGAAATGAACAATGCGGAAATTTACACAGCCGGTGCGATCAGCAGCATGGCGAGTGCGAACAGTGCTGCGACTACTGATGCCACTGGTGTGTCGATTTCGGGCGGACTTGCCGCAGGCGTTTCACTTTCTGAGTCAGCGCTTGATGTATCAGTTTCCAACACTGTGCAGGGCGGCTCCGTTCTTGATGGTGGATCGGTCTCTATCGGGTCAGAAATCACACGCGGCAGAACCGATTCAGACGCGCTTGCCGCTGCTGGTGCACTCGTTGGTATCGCAGGAAGTGATGCCGAAAGCGACAACACCTCTTCGGCGATCACTTCGGTCTCAGGCAGCACCATCAATTCTGCTGGTCAGGTAAGCATTACCGCTGCGACTTCCACCGAACAGACATCGAAATCGTCTGGTATTGCGATTGGTTTGATTGCGGCAGGCAGCAACAATGCATTGTCTAAATCAAACACCAGAACAATTAGCGCCGTAATAAATATGTACGGCATCACAGCGGGTGGGCTTGATATCACCTCGACTGGAGATGACAAAAACTTCTCAACCGCCGAGGCTGGCTCAGGCGGACTTGTTGCAGGGGCAGCGTCCTCTTCTGACACTTCTACGGTCAGTTTGACTGAGGCCTATGCGACCACGACTGGCGGGGCGGGTAACAAGTACGTTATTGATGTCAGCACCGGCCTGGTGGACATTAACGCAACCCATACCGTGGATTTCGGCGGCACAGTAGACAGTACTCAAGCCTCTCTCGTTGGCGCTAGTGGTGCAGATCTGGATCACCAAGTGCTTACTACAGTTACAGCGGAACTGGGTGACTATGCATCGGTAAGGGCGTCAAATCTTACAATTGAAGCCGCGAACAATGTGTTCAACCGATTCCGCAATAGCAGCGGCGCGATTGTCGGTTACGAAAACGCAGTATGGAACGTGAATTCTGGCTCTGGTGGCTTGCTAAACTTGCCGGCGGGCAAAGCGAACGTGAATATTATTCAAAATACTGAAGCCAATGTTGGAAACAATGCTGACATTCGTTTGCTCGCGTTGGGGGCAGGGGTCTCGGATTTACGTATCGAAGCATTTAACGATGTTATCACGGAGCAAAAAGCCAAGCTGGATTCTGGTGGTGCAATCGCAACAGCGCAGTCTGTTGTCGAGCTGGCCGCGGTACAAAACGCGACTGTGAACATTGGTTCGAACAGCACTCTGCTGGTTGATCTTGGCAACATTAATGCTGGCGCCTGGAACCAAGCCAAAATGGAAGGCCGTGCCTCAGCGACGACATATGGTGTCGCGGGTGCGCCTGATGGTCATTCATGGGCCAACCTGTGGGTCGCGAACATCGTTAACATCGGTACGGACTCGCGGATTGAAGCGTCAAACGGCTATGCGCCTGCAGATGGGTCTCTGCCAAGACAAGCGACCGTAAATATTTTTGCTGGCCGTAGTCCAGAGGTCGGCGATAGATTTTCGCAAGATAGTGTCGCGTCAAATGTGAATATTAAAACCACAATCGACCTTTTCAACAACTCCGCAATTCCAATCCCTGGCTCGCCAGATGCACAGGCCAACGTTGTTATCAATGCAGCTGTTAATCAGGGAACAAGCAACAACAGCAATGTTTCAGATACAGTCCCACTGATTGGAGTTCTCGCGGCGGGCGATATTACCATTGGTGCAGAGCGGGGGGATATCACGCTTTCGGCTGTTGGTTTCGGGACGGACATCTATCGTCAAGCTCTTGCAGAAGCTGCGAGTGCGGTGAGCGAAGCATTCGGCGGAGATGAAGTTACATTCGATTACCATGGCGGCACGACAAGCAATATCGGGGTAGGGCGTGTTGACCTGCTCGGTTTGGTTGCTACAGGCCTTCAGAAATACAAGTCGCTGACACTTGACTACGGTGAAGGTTGTACTCCGACGCTCGTTTCTTGCATTGTCGTCAGTGGCACGATTGGCGAGGATGGCATCACGCGCTCCTCCATTACGCCCGACAACTCGGTCATTGTTCAACGTCTGAGGCAGCTTGAGCTGTTGATTGCCAACACTGATGGCGACACCGTTGCGAAAGGTGCTTATCAGAACGAGATCAACTTCCTACGGCAGAAACTTGCCGCTCTCGGTCTGGGCACATTCGATGGCAGCGGCAACTTCAGCCTTACGGCTTACGTCTCGGGTCTGTCACCCCAACAGCTACTCATGGCTCAAAAAGCGGAAACAGAGGCTCAACTCTCAGGCGTCACGCAAGGCTTCACCAACCAGGCTACTGTTGCCGATGACAGTCTGTCCGGCAGCATTGCCGATGCCTATGACGATGGAACTTCTAACGACTACCTGTCGTATGTCTCCGTTATTCAAACAGCGGCAGCTTCATTGTCAGCCTATGTCGCGGCAGTTGCGACCCCCCCGACAATCGTCAACGGAGATGGTGATACCGTCACCAACCCTGCCTATGCCGCGGCCCAGACACTGATCAGCAATTACAATACTTACAATTCAACCATCGCAACGAAGCGGACTGAAGCGAATGGCTACAAGACGACAATTCGTACAAATATTGCGGCAAATGCTACTTTGCAGTCAGAGATCACCAGTCTGATTGCTATTATCAATGCGCCAGGCTCGACGTCAACACAGATAAGCACCGCGCAGACTCAGATTACATCTAAGCTCAACGCGATTGTTACCAACAATACGGCGATCAAGACTGCCACAAGCAATCTCAATTCGAGATTGGGCACCATCAACACGGCGCTCGTCAATCTTACGACGACTGCAAATGGTTCTGCTGTTACAACCGGCAGCCTAAAAACTAATCTTGATATTGTTGCTAATGCGAAGACATTCGTAAACGCGTGGGACGGTGCACTTGGCACAGTGAATTCGACGATCAGCACTCGCGTCACGACACTTGTTGGGGCGACGCCTCCGGTGGGCGGTTACACCGTCGGTAGCTTCACGATTACTGCTTCGAACCTTGCTTCGACAATTGAGACTTTGGACACGCAGATCCCGAGCGCCTCAACGACACCGGCTTCCGCTCCAACGGTACCGATGATTGAGGTGGACGATGTCGCGGCGCGCCTTGGTAATATTTACTTGTCGGGTAATGTCGTGACGGGTGGCAGCACAGGCATCCTGTCTGCCCCAGGCAATGCAGAGATCAACATCACTAACAACACGGCTGCGACGCTCAAGGTTAACAACATTACCATGCCGTCCTACGACGCCGGCCATGTGAGAGTGAATGGCGTCCTGGTTGACTCGGTTGATGATGTTGCGTCCTTTGCTCCCGGACAGCCGACCTCGACCAAATTTGCTCAGGTCCTTACCGGCCTCACAAGCAGCCGTCCGATCGTCACACTGACAAATAATTACAACCCAACCGACATCGCATTCCCATTGGGCTTGGCGCCGCCGGACTTGATCGTTGACGGGGTAATCAACAATATCGAAGGCACTGTCGATCTGACCAGCGAATATGGCAACATCTTTGTTTATGGCGCGATCAATGCCGGTTCCGTCAATATTCTGGCCAAGAACGGTGATTTCGTATCGAGCTATGTAAACGGCTTCAATCACATCGGTGGTGACCCGGCGAGCTTTAACAGCCCGACGAATTCCGCAGAAGCCGGAATCGGGATCATCGCGAATGGCGCTATTTCGATTAGCGCGCGTTATCTCAACATCAACAGCACAATCCAGTCAGGCATCGTTGACCTTTCGTTGACGTTGGATGCGAGCCCTACTCTTACTGCGCTCAACCCTGCGGACATTGGTGTGAGCCCAGATGAAATTACTGGCAAATTCGATGCCTACCGTTCTTCATTGACGGCAGGTAATTCACCATCTGAAACCACGTCGGTCACAAACGGATACGGCAGAAGTTTCACAATTAATTTCAACCCGACTGGGTTAAATACGACGGAATTAAAAGGAGCAGTCACGCAATATAGTGCTGCGATCGTTCTCGATCCTTCGGCGAATCCAATGTATGTGATTACTGGTGGCGGTGAGCAGCAACTGATCAATATCAAGGATTTCTTAAGCGGTACGGGTATTACTCCACGCTTGGAGTTTGCGATTTCAGATGCAAATGAGTACAAAACTGACTCCTCTGCCAATGGTCTTGCTTATCAAGTCATTAAAAGTCTGACCGATGACATCGGTGCCAGTTATGATGTTGATAACGCACAATATGTGGTCAACGGTGCAGAAGTTCACGGCGGGTACATCCAGCTTTATGGACAGATTCTGAACACTTCGTCTTCTGGTGGTCAGCTAAATGTTCTGGACGGTTTTGGACGCATTAATATCACCAACAACAGCCCCATTCCGTTGGTACTTCAAACCATCGATGCAGGCAGCGACACAACCGGAACGCTGGGCCGTGGCACGGCTGGCGTCATTGACATCACCGACATCACCAACGTGGTTTCGCCGGATGGCAACTCTCCTTCACAAGTCAGTGTGAAACACACGGTCTACAAACGTGACTATGTTCCAGGGGCTTCAACTGGCGCTATTCAGATCGCAACACAGACTGGGACTTTGGACACGACTACTGGTCTTCCTAGCTACAGCGGCACGGCTCTGTTGTTCAATTCGGACGGTTCTACAAGTTCCGATGGGAATGACCGGAACGCGAGCTACATAACCACGTCAAACCTGCGCTATATCTGGACGACGTCGACGGATTATCGGTATCAGGTCAATGTGCAGACGAAGAGCCAACAATTGTTCGGCTCGAGCGCACTTGAGATTAGTAGCAGTACGAACTTTTCTTCTATCGGAGCACCGGCTGAACTAATTAACTCCCGCCTTGCTGATGGTACTTATCTAAGTCAGGACACTACGCCAAACGGAAGAACTCAATTCATCGCGACTGATGGCAGGGTTGTGTATAGCGATGGCACTCGCGTCGATGGAACGGGCAACTCGACGCCTGCGATCCTTATTACGACTACGACGAACTATTCCGCAGTACAAAATAGCAGCATTGACTCAACTCCTCTTGTCACTGGCGATTTCTCGTTCAGCGATCCGCGTTCCAGCTATAGCCAAACGGGGCAAAGCTCTCGGGAATGCAACTGGTGGACATTGTGTATCGATTCAACGGTCACCACTAACTACCTCCTCGATCAGTACTACACGACCATCAAGACCTACTCGCTCAAGGCCAATAATCCGATTGATATTAACTTCATCGGTTATAATACAGCGGCAGTTGAGGTTACTTCGCCCTCGAACGTGATTCTGAACGGCCAGATCAGTGCGCGGAATGGCGACGTCAAGATTGCAGCGACTGGCGCGGGCCACTCAATTATCTCGAACGACCCTGGTGCGTTGATCACTGGACGCCGTATCTCTCTCGTTGCAGGTGCCTCTGTCGGGGCTTCATCGACCGCCGCAGTTCAGTTGCGTATGGATGGTGTAGCGAGCGGAAACGGCGCTTTGATCGCGACTGCCGGCGCAGGCAACGTAAACCTGAACGCGCCAAATGGCGTTGTTGTTCAGAGGGTTACAGCTGCCGGTAATCCGGTGGCAGACAATGGCAATGTGAACATCACTGTTGGCACTGATATCAAATCCGCGCAGGTCAGCCAATTCTTTACGCCAACCACTGATACGGCTCCGCTCATTCAGGCGCCGCGTGTAAGATTGACTGCGGGTAATGGCGATGTTGGCTCTGTTACCAATCCGCTGATGGTGAACACCGGTTACTCTTTGGGAAGCCGTGTCTTCGGCGACAATGTTGACCCTGATCCCTACTTTGGCTTGACGGCCCTGGCTTCAGGCGACATCGGGATCAGTTCCGCAGCATGGGGTGACACATCGCAGGCTTGGACTGGCAACGCGGATGGGACGATGTTCGTTGACCAAGTGGTATCACTTGGCGGTGATATCTTGCTCAGAACAACAGGCCAGATACTCGATAACAACCCAATTGAGGCTGTGGATACACGGACTTACGACGAGTTGCTCGGGTATTGGAACTCTCTTGGGCTAGTTGAAGGCACTGCCGAGAATGCCGAAAAAGTTGCCTTGGCAAAAGCGACCTTCGAGCAAGGCCGCAATGTGAACTATCAGACCTATTGGGAATTCCGCGCGATGCAGGCTGATGGTGGCGCGGCTTACGACCCGGGTTTCGAAATCACAGTTGATCCGACCTCGCTCAACTACCAAGCTTTGGTTGAGCAAGGTGTAGTAATTTCTGATTATGAAGATCAGCAGACGCTTCGTTACCACGCACTCCATGAAGAAATTGGGGAACTCACTGCGGCGTACGAAACCGGCTATCGTTACGTTTTGGATGACCACACGGATGATGAAGCGGCTCTGTTGAATCGCTCCAGCTACACTGAAAACCAGCTGGTCTTTAAGCTGTCCCCAGGTGCATTGAAAACGATCACCGGTACAAACCCAGTCATCAAAGCGCCTAACGTCAAAGGCCGCACAGTAACTTTGGAAGCTGGCGTTAGTATTGGTGAAACTTTGAACCGTGACCCAAGCGTTGCGAACAGTGGTGGCATTGATATCCCAGGCGGTATTGCTCCACGTGACCTGACGGATGCTCAAAAAATCGCACTTGCAAGAGCCGAACGTCCTGACCTTTTGATTATCGTTGGCGACATTGGTAGCTTGCCCGCTGACCCAACACAGGATCAGATCGATGCGTATAACGCGGCAGTGGCTGCGGGTGTCTTGACCGGGCCCACAACTGTGTACCTTGGCTTGGATGAAAGTGAAATGACTGCGGGCGAACGCGCCGCACTACAAGCCGCTGCAAACGGCCTTGTTGATGCAAACCAGTTGACAATTAGAGTGCTGAACAAACGGCCACTGAACTTTGAAGCGGCAGAAGCACTTAATGTTGTAGTTACAGGAACACCAATTAATGGCTTTGACACAGGAACGGCCTATCTCGCTTCACGCGGCAATGGTCTGCTCGACTCGATCAATGTCACGGGTGAAACTCGGATCCAGGCTGTTGGACCTATTGCAAACGTCGGTACCGGCCTCGTGGAAACCGGCAATCTGATCCTCGAATCCGCGCAAGGCGGAATTGGTAGCGGTATCGATCCATTCAATCCAACAGGTCCAGCCTTCAGCCCGATGAGACTCTCTCTGCACGATGGTGCGTCACTCATTGCGCGTGCTCAGGGTGACATCGACCTGGATATGACCGGAACAGCAATCATCGACACGATCTATTCGCCTGGCGATGTGCAGGTTGTCTCAGATAGCGGGATCTTGAATGCCAACGACGATCAATTGATCAATATTCTTGGCACAGACGTGGTTCTAACGACAACGACTGGCAACATTGGTGCAGCCGATCGGACGCTCAACGTAGGCGCGAACTTCGGTGGCGGTATCACAGCTGCAGCTCCTGCTGGCGCGATCTATCTCTTCGGGACACAGAACGCCAAATTCGTGATCACTTCGGCACTGGCGCCGAATGCCATCGAGTTGTCCTCGGAGACCGATGCTGTTCTTAACGGACCTGTCACTTCAGGCGGGCAAGTCCAGATAGTCACAGCGGGCAAGGTATCGATTACCGATATTGGCTCTGTGTCATCTGTCGCCAGCAACATTGTTGTTTCTGCAGGTTCTTTGCAGATGTTCAATGGCGCAACGATGACCGCGCAAACTGGCGAAGTCGATATCACAATAACTACGGGCGATGCCGTTGTGACCGGTATCAGCACACTTGGCGATGTGACAATCGATGTCGCGGGTCGTGTCTTTGCAGGCACAATTCCACAACGCGTTTTTGACATTGAGACAACTGGTGCAAACGCGTTGGTTAAGATCACTTCTGGTGCAGGTATCGGCGATAAGACGACGTTCAACACATCGTCCCTTGATTGGCCTTATGACGGCTCAACTTTGGCGGATCCCATTTCGGATGTTGTAAATCCATTGATCATTAAAACAGGTGCGATCGAGCTGGGCGCTACGACTGGAGACATCAACGCGATTACGCCGCTTGCGATCACAGAAGCGAAACTGACTGCGGATACTGGCAGTATCGACATCGCGGCAGCTGCGGCGTTCCACACCCAATCCACAACAGCGGGTCGAAACGTCAAGCTCGTGTCTCAGGGTGACTTGACCGTGGACATCCTGACTGGAGGCACCCTCGGTTCAGGTACGGTTAATCTCGAAGCAGTCGCTGGCGCACTTGTCGTCGGCACATCGACCAGCACCGGAACACAGACTTGGCTGTCGCTGAACGACGTGACCTTTACGCAGGTCACGACGACTGGCGCATTGCCTGGTGATCCGGGTGACGTGGATATCACCTCTGCTTCTGGCGAAATCCTCGGCGGTTCGATTGATGCAGCCGGAACAGTGAGGTTGAACGGCAACGGTATCGACTTTGAGACAATCAAAGCAGGCGTTGATGCGATCCTCGTCTCGAGCAAAGACATCTACGGTGACGAACTTGAAGCTGGAAATCATGCCGATCTGACAGCTGGCAGCAATACCTACGCTGGCGACATTGCCATCGGCGCGGTCAAAGCTAAGACCATGTCCTTCGACGCGACCGGCGTATTGACGCTGCCTGACCTTCAGGTGGCAGAATCTGTTATCTTGCGCGGCGGCACCGTTACAGCTGGGATCACTCAAATTCCATCGGGGCCAAATCCACTGCAACTTACCCTGACGGGCGGGCGCGGCTCAGTCGGTACATTGGCCACACTAACGGTGGATGCTCCTGCTGGTATCGAGATCGGTGATTTGTTCTTTATTGATACGACGATCGACACCACCGCTGAGAACGTCAGCATTGAGAATGCATTTGTTCCGGGTTCGCTCCGGCTAACCACGCCGCTGCAATCACTGTTGTACGACAATCGTTCGCCACTACCGCAATACAACTCCAACGTGCAGTTCTTCCAGCCCACCTACACATTTGCCCTTGGTTTGGAAGGGTACGCCAGCATCTCGGACGCCTATGTGGTTCAGTACAACGTCTCGCCGGACTCAACCGACGAACTTCAATTTCTGGAATTCCCAGGTGCGGGCCTTGTGCGCGATACCATCCGTGTGATGCGCAACACCGTGGATTGGGGGCAAGGGCCGGGTACCCTGTTCTGGCAGTTCGACGAAATTCTGCCGGAAGGAAGTATGGTTTATGACGACGAGGAAATAATCTTCATCGATGACGTTGCATGCTTTGTAGAGTGTGTCAGTGGCTGGAGACCAGCCGTCCAGCTAGGTAAATTATGACTATTAAGAAACGACGAGGAGCAGGTCGGTGAACGTACAACGAAGGGTGGCCATGAGCCTTGAGGCAAACTTGGCCGATTTGGGCAAAATTGGCATAATCGGGATGATAGCGTTGCTGCAATCGGTGACGGTTGTGAGTGCGCAAACTATTAATCCGGCTACGACGATCGAGCAGCTAAACGCTCAGCGGCTAGAAGAGTTGGCCACGACAATCCCGCAATCTGGCCCAGTAGTGATTAGCCCGGCTGCAGCGCCGCGCCAGCTGGCCGCTCCCGGCGGACCGACTGTCTTGTTGGCTAAGGTCGATTTCTCTCCCGCATCTGCGTTTCTTACTCAGGCTGATCTTGACTCGATCCTTTCTCGTTATGTGGGTCACCGGGTCGATTTTTCGCAAATTCAGCAGCTCGTGCAGGACGTGAACGACCTCTACACACGTAAAGGCGTTGTCACCGCAAGCGCTGTCTTACCGCCACAAACTCTCAACAATGGAATTCTCAAGGTACAACTGGTAGAGGGCACTCTTGCCACTGTCGCGATGAGCGGGAACAAACAAGTGCCCGATACTTTTGTTCTTGAAAGGGTGCGGCTGACCACGGGCAACAACACCGTTGACGTGCCCACTGCCGCCGAAGACATCACCCGCTTTAACAAGGTATATAATGCCCAACTGCGCATGTCGCTCCAGCCGGGGTTGGAGTTCGGAACCACTGACTTAGCGCTGGAATTAACAGAACCGATGACAAACCAGTTGTCATTCTTCTTTGACAATCAAGGCGTCCCCTCCACCGGCGAAGTTCAGGTTGGCTTCTTTTTCCATCGTTACAGTCTTCTGACGACAGACGATAATTTCCTGGCATATGGAACGGCGGCAGGGGGAAGCACCTCGGGCACACTGTCCTACGACGCGCCGATAACGCCGATGGGAACACGGCTGGGCCTGACCTATAGCAGTTCGGCCATCAACGTGATCAGCGGACCGACCGAACCACTCAATATCGAGGGCAGTTCAGAATCCTTCAGCGCAACGCTGACCCATCCGCTTTATGTATCGCCCGCATGGTCGTTATTTGTGATCGCCGGTGCCTCTTATGGGACATCGGATTCCTTCTCGAATGCAACGCCGCTGGTTGATTCAGCGACGGTAAAACGTTCTCTGGCACTCAATGCGAGCTATACTAACCAAAATATGGCTTTCTCGACCGGCCTGAATGTCTCTCGCGCAGGCACCGAGGACTTTATCGAGGCCTCTGCACGAGATGTTACTCTGTGGACCGGATCATTCAATGGCACGTACCAGCTTGAAAGCGGTATCGCGCTGACTACCAACGGTGCTTGGCAATATACCGACGCAAAGCTTCTTCCGGGCGACTTGCTGTTCCAGATCGGTGGTCCTTCAACTGTGCGCGGGTTCCCGAGCAGCGCCTCTTCGGGCGACAGCGGCTATTTCGCGCAATTTGAAGCGCACAAGTCCGTCGATGCCGACGGCTGGGCAAAAGGGATCGACGTCTACGGATTCATCGACATTGGGGAAGTCTATTCGACCTTCCCTGAACAGGTGTCCTTCGTCTCGGCCGGCGCTGGCGTGGCGTATCCGCTGGACGAGAAAGCCAAGTTTGAGATTGGTGTAGGCTTCCCACTTAATAAGGTTGTAGCGAACCAGGCTGAAGCGATGGTCTATGCCCGCCTGACGTTCGCAGCATTTTGATGGTCAACGGATTTGTGAAGTCTTCCAAATAGATCCTCACCTGTCTGGAGGGATTCATTTGTGAGCCGTCATGAGAAATCAGCGCGACAAGCGAGGTTGGTCAGTTTCTTTGCTGGCCGCGTAAGTTATGCAAAGCCGTATTCTTTTTGAACGCGGTGTAATATCGATTATGCGCTGACATTTGCCCTTTTCCTTTTGTCCCGGAAAGTTAAAAAGCACCGCGTCTACCGATTTATAGGCCTCAGAATGCCTTTTCCGAGCCATACTAACCCCCCTTTTGAGGCCAGCGTTTTGACCGAGCTTTAAGGGTGAAAAAACTGAACTGATCTTGTCCCGATTTAGTTCCGGTCTCTTTCGAGCGATATTCGCAATGAAGGAGACAAGAAATGGCACCAAGATACAGCGAAGAATTCCAGCGTGACGCGGTTCGCATTGCAACGACCAGCGGCCTGACGCGACCCCGGATTGCGTCGGATTTGGGGGTTGGCGTTTCGACCCTGAACAAGTGGGTTCAACAACACCAGAACGACGACCTGATGTCTGGCCCACATGAAGATGTAGAGAAAGAGAACGCCCGCCTGCGCAAGGAAAACCGGGTTCTGCGCGAGGAGAGGGAGGTCCTAAAAAAGGCGACGATCTTCTTCGCAGGACAAAAGGCGTGAGGTTTGCCTTTGTCGACACCTGGAAGAAGATCTGGTCTATCGAGTTTCTCTGCAGTGTTTTGCAGGTGACTTCTCGCGGCTTTCGCGCTTGGAAATCCCGTTCCATCAGTCAACGTCAGCGTGATGACATGGTGCTTTTGGCGCATATCAGGGACCAGCACCGGCTTAGCCTGCAAAGCTATGGCCGTCCGCGCATGACTCACGAATTGCAGGAGCTGGGGTTAAACGTTGGCCATCGTCGGATTGGTCGGCTGATGCGTGAGAATGGCATACGAGTTGTCAGGACGCGTAAATTCAAGGCCACAACCGACAGCAATCACGCGTTCAACA
>NZ_QOLB01000019.1 GCF_003333265.1 Candidatus Halocynthiibacter alkanivorans | reverse complement strand
CAGCGGCGTCGCGGTATTTTGCTGTTCAAAATCCATAATGCCGCCGGGTGCCGCCACAATCACCACACCGTCGCGCGTTACTGTCAGCTCTTCGCTGCTTCCGGCCGGGGTTTGCGCATCAAAAAACCGCAACGCACCAGCGCCCGCCAGCTCGATGCGACGCTTTTCCAGCCCAAGGCGCAGCCCGCGCAGACTGGCATCGCCGCCGCTCAGCAAGGCCTTCAGCCCGCTCGCATCACAATTTGCACCCTGACCCAGAATTCCCGCGTCAATGATGCCATGGGCATCTGCGGCCACCAGTTCACAAGGCTGTCCGCCTTCGTCATTGCTGACGGTAAGGCGATCCCCCGCCTCAACCGGGATCAGCACCGCACCGCAGCCGTCAACGACATAGCGCTCGCTGCCGGGCACCTGTGAAAATACCCTTGGTTGCAGGATCATACCAGGGCGCGGCGGTCCCGGTATGACTTCAGGATACAACAGTTCTGCCATCAAAGGTCTCCCAGCTTCTTTGCATAGGTGGAATATTTATTTAATGATAAGAATAATCACGCTCCCGCAGTTGGCGCAACAAAACTAAATTATTTTTACAAAAATGTTTGCGCCTCCGGATCGCCGGGTGGGAAATCTGTCCGCGAGACAGAGCAAAACAAGGCCGGGGGTGCGGGTGGTCGCAAGCCCCGTTTGCCTGGATAGCTTTAACAAGGTTGTAGTCAGCTGCAAAGCAGCCCTGGCCGAAGCGCTGTTACAGCCGCCGTCGGACGCTTGCCCCGATTTATTCGGGAAAACCACCCGAGCCCGCCCAGGCCTGTGGTGAGGCCCGCAAGATTGCAGAGGGCGTTCTGCAGCGGACAGGAACAGGCGCGCGTTGCCGGCCACGCCGCAAAAGGAGCGCAGTGTTCTGACGCTGGAAATGATGGGAAGTGTCGATGAAGCCTACTGCAGATTGCTACGGCGTGAATGCCGGAGACCTCTGTCGCATGGCTGCCAGGCCAGGCGCCTGCAAGTATCAGGATCCGGACAGAATTCGGGATTCATTGCACAGAAAGCAGGTCAGGCCAAATCCCCGATAAACATCAGGCGACCAGATCAAAGGCTTCGAAATCGCTTTTCAGACCGGTAACCGTGCTAATGTCGCCGTCGTTAAAAGACCAGCTCTTGGCATAAAGTGGCCCCATTCTGCCCTCAACGGCTTCCATATCGAACAGGACAAATTCACCAACCAGCGAGACTGATTTCGCTTCATCGTTTTTTGTGTAGAGGAAGTCGATAAATTCCCGTGCCAGTTGGTTATACAATTCGAATTCCAGCTCGATGGCTGCGGAATCCTCTTGGACAACCCCTGCAAAAATTGGCACTTCAGCTGACAATTCGATATAGGATTCAAGATCCAGCCAGGTCAGATCTCCGATTGCCGCAAGGACTTGCTGTTTTTGCTCGATCAACGAAAACACCGGCAGCGGTTCGCTTGCCACCAAGCCGTCAGCCTGTGCCTCAGTCTCGCCAAGGGGCAGGTCACGAAGTGTTGCAACACCGAGGGCAGACTGGGTGTCCACTCCGCTTTGCGCGTCAGCGCCCGATGGTATTGCAGCGGCGTCCACTGCCAGCAGCGACACGTCAAAAGAGAGCAGAGTCAGATCTGCAAGCTCATCAAGGGCAATGCTATGCTCTTCTTCCGGATCTGCGTTCGCGGCAATGTCTGCGGCAACCGACAGTTTTACTTCTGCCGAACGTTCTACAACCTGATCGCTGGCCGGCTGACGCGCTTCCGCGAGCGCTATGTCAAGCAGCCCGGCAGCGGTTTGCGCCTGGTGGCTGTCCTTCGGCACGATTTCTGTTTCGGCCGGGGCAGACCACAGATCAATTCCGTAAGAAATCGCCAGCGCCGCGAGAGCGCTGATGACAGCTTTTGCCACCGTGCCGGTTGCAGAACTGCCATTATTCTGGTTTGGGGCCTCCCGGAAGTCCTGCGGGGACGCAGAACTGTGCAGCGCCTCCAGGGACTGCGACGGGTCTGGAGCTACATCCTGAAGTGCCAGGTCCGAAGTTGCGGCGATGAGACCCGCATCGGCGCCAGACACCGTTTCTTCGCCGGACTCTTCGGTGACGCCGGCAAAAGCCCGTGCAGGGCCTGGCAGTAACAGGTCGTCCGATAGCATATAAACCGACCAGATCAAAGCTGCGAGCGCTGCGCCCGGATGCATCATGACTTTGTTATTGCGATGTCCGACCAACTGAACAATCTGACCGCGACTTGTGGATTCGGGCCGGGAAACCGGCTGCGTCCGCCGCGCAAATTCTGTGACCAGCTCTTCAAGATAATTTGCGGTGATCAACCCGCCCTGCGCCGGGCTGTCGAGGCCATAACGTCCGTCGATCCGGCAAAAATGTGCAAACACTTCATCATTACTGTCGCTGAAAATGAACCAGGGCTCACCTTCGTCGCTGAGGCCGCGGTCAGTCTCAACCGAGATGCCAGCCATCTGCAGCAGACGTTGTGCCCGGCAGAGATCTGCTATTTCCTGATTGTCCCAGTCCTGAGGCGGCGTGGTTTCATGCGGCGCACCTATACGGAGATAATCTGAAACGGCGACGGCCGGCGCGCCGGTTCGGGGAAATTCAATCGCGCCGCCAACAAGGTCGGCCACGGAAAATTCCCTGGGCCGGGGCGTGTCTGTCACCCGGCGGGTTCGGAGGTGTATAATATCTGACATAACGCGCTCCAGAATCTGGCAAGGCGGATAAAATTCCCGCAACGAAAGGCAAAAATCTGGTGGGGACGGCCCTAGCCGGTCGCTTCACCAAACATAATCTCATAGGCAATCGGTTCGTAATAAGAAAACAGCGTCTTCACAAAATCCTTCGGATCCTGATTTAATGCTGCAGCCCATTCGATATACCGCGCCGGCGGGATTTTGCCACGCCCGTGCTCCAACTGGGAGATGAATGTGTAGTATTCAAGAGACAGTATCTCCGCCAGTTCGCGCTGGGACAGGCCCCGGGCTTCACGCAGAGATTTCAGCCACCGGCCCATGATGGCGCGCTGTTCCTTTGTGGCGTCTGACGCGCCGCGGTTTTGCTTGGCCAACATTGGTTCGGGTCCTCCATGGACAAATAGTTTCGGACTGACGGGGCCGGAAAACAGCACATCAGCTCTCGGAATACAGTGGTCTGCATCTTATATGGCGCATCCTGGCTGAGATGACAATGCCTGGTATGAAAGTTGCTGTACTTATACCTGCGCGGGCAACGTAAACTTAGCCTCTGCGTGTTGCGAATTTCACCGTAAAAGCTCACTTGCCGCGCGCATCAGTTGATAATTTCTTCTTCAGATACGTTCAGAAAGCTGTGGCCAAAGCGACGGCCGGACAAGTCAGCGCTCTCTGGGCTCATTAAACAGGGCATTATAGCCGAACCCGAGACCATACTGGGAATGATATCTGAAGCAACTAAGCAGACACCCACGCGAATTTAAGAGGTCACCGCGATCTAGCACCCTGTTCAGAAGTCGACCAGACCCTGGTGGCCACCGCCGCTTAAATCCAAGGCCTGCGTATAAGGTCGACGCGACTTTTTTGCCCTGATTGAACTTCTTGACGGCACAGGTGCCGCCCTTGAAACTGTCCACGAAGCCAAAGTCACAACCGTTGCACTCTAGATCGGTGACGCCACGTGTCTCACTGCAGCCCGCATCTTCCCTGATGTGTTGTAAACCTTGAGCGCGCTTTAAGAGGGCAGCGTGGCCGCGGCGGCTCTCGATACCGAAATCAACAACCATAATACCGGGCTGACGGCTTCCGGGGTGTCGAAATGCGAATCAACCTTAACGGCATTAACTTCCTGTCTGCTTTGGACTTTACCACCATATTCGACACCTAAAAGCACCGGTTCCGAGTGGAATTCCACCCATCTCCACTTGGGAGCCGTCGGCCCGCCCTGGCAGCCTGCAATTCCTGCTGCGGAAGGCAGATTTCATATTTTCACATTACTTCCAGTCACTTATACAACAACTGTTACCGCTGACGCTTGCATTTGCGGTCAGAATGCAGACGCACACCCGGCGATATTCCGCTCTGATCTGGGGACCGGTGCCGAGGGGTATGAAAGTTACTGTACTTTTTTCTTGCCCAAGAAAACAAAACTCTTTAGTCGCTTAAATGGAGAGCACTTTTGCATTTTGCAATTCTTTGCAGAACGCCATTTTATCGCTCTCTCCAAAAACAGACTAAAGAATATTTAGACTAACTCAGAAAGCTATAACCATGGCAACAACCGAACAGATCAACGCCCTCACGGCCCTGTATGTGGGTTATTTCAACCGAGCTCCCGACCCCGCAGGCCTGGAATTCTGGATCGACCAGCTGGACAACGGCCGCGAATACAACACCATCGCAGCGGATTTCGCAGCTTCGCCTGAAGCCATCGCGATCTACCCGTACCTGAGCACACCTGACGTGTCCTCCTCTTCGGCGTTCCTGACCGCGATCTATCAGAACCTGTTCAACCGGGCGCCTGACACTGATGGCCTGGAATTCTGGACCGGCGTGCTGGACTCCGGTGCTGTTTCGGTTGCGGATATGATCGAAGCGATCATCAACGGCGCCGAGGACGGCAGCCAAGACAAAGCTATCATGGACAACAAAACTGACGTTGGCCTCGACTTCGCAGTGTCCGCCGCAGACACCTCCGGTTTCACCTATGATGACGATGCAGCAGCTGCAGCGTCTGCAGTTCTTGACGGTGTCGTCGATACCGCCGAGTCAGTTACCGAAGCCAAAGCCGAAACCGCCGAGTTCATCGAGAACGGGTCCGCCGTCATCGGCGAGACGTTTACCCTGACCACCGGCGTGGACACTGTTACCGGCACCGCCGACAACGACACATTTGACGGTTCTTACAAAGTTCTGGACAATGCAGACGACGTTGCGACCCTTGGCGGGCTGGACAGCATCGATGGCGGTGCCGGCACCGATACGCTGATTGTCAACAATCAGGAAGGTGACACCACCACTGGCGTGGATGAGGAAGAGACGACGACTGCTGCCGTAACCATCGGCGCAGGCACTGAGATCTCCAATGTCGAAAAGATTGAAATCAGAAGCGGCGGCAGTGTTGACGCTGACCTGAGCGGTGCCACCGGTGTTGAAAGCATCGACGTGGAAGCTGCAGAGGATATTATTCTGACCGCCAATGCTGACAGCATCACTGTAAACGCAGGGAATGATGTTGAGCTGACCGCCACAGGCGAAAACATCACTGTAAACGCAGAGGATGACGTTTACCTGACCGCCGATGCTGATAGCATCATTGTAAACGCAGGGGATAACGTTGAGCTGACCGCCGACGGCGACGCTGTGACAAACATCGACGTTACCGCGGGCGGAAATGTTGATATCGACGCTGCTGGTGCGAACCTTGAAAACGTCAGCGTTGTGGCTAGCACAGACTATGACGTCGACATCAACACGGATGGCAACGCCAGTTCTGTTTCCGTTGAAGGTGGCCATGCAGTCACGATCTCTGATGATGCTGAAGCGGCTGACGAAAAACTGACATCGGTCACACTGAATGGCGGCGATGATGGCGCGACTATCAACGCCAACATCACCGAGCTCTCGATCTCAAACTTGGAGTCATGGTCAGCCGTAGACGTCTTTGCCGACGCAGGCGAACGTGATCTTGCTTTGACCGTGGACAATTTCAGCGGCGAAGTAGTTGACGACCAGGCAACAAGCGTGTCGGTAACGTCTGCCGGTACGGAATCAAATTTCACTTTCTCGGCAAATTCGGCAACATCGGTGACGCTGAATGCAGATGTCGATATGACTCTCAGCGGGTCCGCCGATGTTCTGACAGCTGTTGATATCAATGGTGACGGCGCAGTCACAGCAACGCTTACCACTTCAGTCTTGCTTGGAAGCATTGACGCCTCTGACAACACCGGCGGTGTCGAGATTGTCGGCGCGATCCAGGAAAATACTTCCTTTACCGGCGGTACTGGCGACGACACTATCAAACTGAAAGCCGGCAACACCCAGGCGATTGCCATGGGCGAAGGCGACGACACAGTGACACTGAAAGGCGCGCTTGGCGAAGGTGGCACACTGGACGGCGGCGACGGCAACGACACACTGGTCATGTCCGCTTCGCTGGCCGAAGAGCTTTCCGCAAATGGTGACTTCACCGCAGCGGTTGCCGGCTTTGAAAACGTGGTCATCAACCAGACTTCTGCCGACACAGTGATCGATCTCGCCAACCTGGCCGGTATCAGCAACGTCAGCTCTGCAGGCACCGCCTATACCCCGGCCGTCCTTGCCGTTGGAGAACAGCAGGAGCTTGATTTCGAATTTACCTCCGGCACAGCAGCTGGTGGCAACATTACCGTCGGCGGAATCACAGTGGCTATCGACGCTTTTGCAACAATGGGCGTTATTTCCGACGCGATTGCAGCCGCGCTTAATGGCCAGACTTTGACCAGCCCTGCGTCGGGCGGTCCAGTAACGGCGATCTCCGACAGTGCTGGACATGTGACAGTCACTTTCCCTGACACCGCAGGCGATGTGGCAGATATTGAAATCACGGACGCCGCTGCCGCCTTGGTTAATGTAGGGTATGTCACCCCTGAAGTACCCGGTGTACTTGCTGAGGACGCCATCGAATCCACTCTTACTCTGGACAACATGGCTTCGGGTGGCACGTTTGAGCTGACCGGCGATGCAGGGTCTGCTGTCACCGTAAACGTGACCGATGCAGAGACTGGTGAAGCGGATGAGCTGAACGTTGTTCTCACAAGCGACGTAAATCTTGCCGGTGGCACTCTGAACGTCGCCAACGTCGAAACCATCAACATCGACTCCGACGATGCTGATGACGAAGACGAAACTGCGGTCGCTCACACTCTGGCTCTGGCTGCGGCTGCCGCCACCAGTGTTGTGGTCTCCGGCGATGCGGGGCTGGCACTTGACCTGACCGGCTCTGTTGCTGTGTCTTCGATCGACACCTCGGCCAACAGCGGTGCGGTTAATGTGACAACCGGCGCTGACCTCTCCACCACATTCGTGGGCGGCGACGGCAACACAGTTGTTGATATGTCCAGCATCACCACCGACACCAACACTGCAACCATCACCACCGGCGCAGGTAACGACACCATCACAGGCGGCGCGGGTGACAACACCATCGACGCAGGTGCAGGCTTTGCCACGGTCATGACATACGGCGGTGACGACAGCATCACTGTTGGCGACGAAGGCAGCATGATCGATGCTGGCGAAGGCGACAACAGCATCACGTCCGGTGCAGATGTTGACTTGATCATTGCTGGTGACGGCGACAACACCATCAACTCCGGTGCAGGTGCAGATGTCATCATCGTTGGCAGCGGCAACAACACCATCGATGCCGGCGCTGATTACGCTAATATCACCGCAACTGGCGGCGACAACGACATCACTGTCGGCGATGCCGGAAGCTTGATCGACCTTGGCGCTGGTAACAACACCATCACTGCGGGTGCCGGTGCTGACGACATCACCACCACTGACGGTGACAACACCATCAACGCAGGCGACGGTGCGAACGATATCACCACAGGTGCAGGTGTCGACTCCATCACCACCGGAGCTGATGATGACACCATCATCGCGGGCGCTGGTGACAACACCATCAATGCAGGTGACGGTACCAACTCCGTAACCACACTCGAAGGCAACGATGACATCACCACAGGCGCGGGTGTCGACACCATCGGCGCAGGCGCAGGTGACGATGCAATCACAGCGGGTGCAGGCGACGATGCAATCACTGGCGGTGCTGGTGCGGATACAATGACCGGTGGCGAAGGTGCGGATACGTTCATCTATAATGACGTAGCCGACTCGCAAGGTGAGACTGTTGATACCATCATCGATTTTGTCTCCGGCAGCGATACCATCGATCTCACAGCGGTCGCGGGCATCGGCGGCATCGACGAGAACACCTATCTCGGTGAATCCAACACTTACCTGGATGCAATGTCTGCTCTGAGCGTTTTCTCAGACGGCAGCTCGGCGGCAGCGGTTCTCGATATCGAATCCAGCACGCTTTACATCGATGTTGACGGTGACGGCGGCGTGGACATGCAGATCAACCTGACCGGTGTCACTGATCTGTCCGCTTCGGACTTCGTTACTGGCGGTGGCTTAGCAGAAGTTTAAAAAACACCGGGCCCGCGGGATTTCTCGCGGGCCCTCCCCCAAAGCCGCACCGGCCAGCCCGGCACGTCACCAATATTATGCCACGCAAGGCGGAGAAGCGTAATTTCGCATACCTGCCAGATACTTAGCTACTCACACTTTCCCAACAAGTGCCTGCACTTGTGGTCAACACACAGGCGCGAACCCGGCGATATACCGCTTTGGCCAAGCGTCGGAACCGGTTGGTATGAAAGTTACTGTACGAATTTTCTTGCCCGGAAAATAAAAAACCGTTAATCGCTTTAACGGAGAGTACACGTTTGCAAATTCCGCAACCTATAGCAAAACACCATCTGCCGCTCTCATAGAAGATAAAGAAAATTTTAAGATCGAATCCGACGACATCTGTCATCAATTTGGAAAGTTATAACCATGGCTACAGCAGAACAGATCAACGCCCTCACGGCCCTGTATGTGGGCTATTTCAACCGCGCCCCCGATCCCGCAGGTCTGGAATTCTGGATCAACGAACTGGACGGCGGCCGCGAATACAACACCATCGCAGCGGATTTCGCAGCTTCGGCTGAGGCCATCGCGATCTACCCGTACCTGAGCACGCCTGGCGTGTCCTCCTCCTCGGCTTTCCTGACCGCGATCTATCAGAACCTGTTCAACCGCGCACCTGACGCTGCGGGTCTGGAATTCTGGAGCGGCGTGCTGGACTCCGGTGAGGTTTCAGTTGCGGATATGATCGAAGCGATCATCAACGGCGCCGAGGACGGCAGCCAAGACAAAGCCATCATGGACAACAAAGTAGAAGTCGGTCTCGACTTCGTGGAAACCGCCGCAAACACCTCCGGTTTCACCTATGATGTCGACGCAGCGGCTGCGGCTGTTGAAGTTCTGAACGGTGTCGACGAAACCTCGGACTCTGTCGATGAAGGCAAAGCTGAAACCAGCGCGTTCTTTGTTCCCGTTGGCGACACCTACACGCTGACCACTGGTATTGACCAGGGCGCTGAATTTGTCGGCACTGAATCGAACGATACTTTCGTTGCACTTATTGATGGCACCGAAAACACCACCCTGACGGGCCTTGACCAGCTGGATGGTGCCGGTGGCGACGACAATCTGCAGATCGATGCACTGACTGACGTCGAAACTCTGACAGGCTTTACCCTGGCAAATATCGAAACCGCAACCATTCGTGCTGTAGGTAATGTCGGTGATTATCAAGGATCCACTGTTAATCTGACCGCACTGACGGTTGATAACCTGGTTGTCACCCAGGCCACTTCTGCTAACTTCATGGCTGATGATGGCGCGGCAGTAACAGTCTCCGGCGTGACCGGTAGTGTAGCTGTCACTGGCGGTGCGTCTCAGACCGTTACCAGTGAAAAAGAAAATGCAAACATTACACTGTCCGGCACCGAAGGCGATGTAACTGTTACGCATTCTGACCAGGGCTACGGTGATATCTCCGTTGACGATGGCGCCAATGTAACCATCACTGCCGATGGCGGCGACGAAGGTAACATCACTGTTGGGGACAGCGAAGGAAGCGAAGTCACTGGCAACGTTACCATCACCCAGGCCTCTCAGGGCTCTGGTGATATCACAGTAACTCAGGGTGCTGACGTAACAATCACCGCATCAGGAGCTTACGAAGCAGAAGTATCAGAAAGCTCTCACCTTGCAGAAATCTCTGTTGGCGAAGGCCCGGACGGCGACGTCACCGGAGCGGTCAATATCGAGCAAAATTACGTATCTGATGGCAGCTGGTGGGTAGACGCCGGCGACGTTAGTGTCACTGGTGGCACAACTGTAGATATCGCGCTCAATGTTGTTGTCGATGCCGCTGATGCAGAAGCGACAGGCAAAGACTTCGACTTTGCCACCACCAATGTAACCAGCACAGGTGATCTGACGGACGTTACCATCACCAGCACCGGTACCATCACTGAGTTTGTTGTAGACGAAGTGGCGGAAACAGGCGCGACACAAACGGTTACGTTTGAGGACCTCGCCTCCGGTGAAAGCGCTGAAGTCAACGGCCTGACTTTCGAAGCGAGCGAAGATCTGACAGCTGCTCAGGTCGCAGCGGCATTTGCCAACATCACCGAAAGCGGTGACACCCAGGATGCCGGTGGCCCAGTCAGCAATGGCTTTTACAGCGGCTCTTGGAACGAAAGTTGTGGTTGGAGCGCGACTTCTTCGGATGGCGCCACCGTTACGTTTTCAAGTGAACTGGCTGATCCAGGCTCCCTGTACACTTCCGGAGTTGACGATTATGAGTACACAGCAGGCACCTATGGCACCGAAGGGTCCGAAACTGATAACGAAGTCAACTTCGGCAACTTCAACATCGACGAAGACGGTGATGACGACTCCATCCAAAATGTAACCGTCGATGGTTTTTCTGGCGAATCTGACATCGACTCCGATGCGCTTCAGTCCATCTCTCTGGCGAATGGCGATGGTGACGTTTATGTTGAAACAACAGCAACCTCGCTGGATCTGAGTCTCGATAATGTCGATGCCTGGATCGGTCTTGACGAAGATGACGATTATGTTGAAACGCTGAATATCACCACTGCTGGTGGTGCTTCAGACATCTACCTTGAGGCAGATGCAGTCACCGATATGACCATCGACGCTTCTGCAGATTTGGACGTTTATGCGGAAACGGGCGCTCTGGAAAATCTGACTGTTTCAGGTTCTGCGAATGTAGATCTGGATGGACAGTCAGACCTGAATTCGCTGCAAACTGTAACGGTGACCGGTTCTGCGGGTGTAACCGTGCTTGCTTCCGGTGACGATGTTACTTCGGTAGATGCCTCTGGTACGTCCGGTGACAACACCGTCTCGATTGATGCTGCCAACGCATCATATGCAGGTGGTTCTGGTGCAGATGACGTCACATTGACCACGATTTCTACCGACAACGCGGTCACCCTGGGCGATGGCGACGACAAATTGACTCTGGCCACTGGCACGAGCGCAATTAACGTAGCGATCGATGCAGGTACCGGCGCGGATACGCTGGTGATGGACGCAGCGGACGCAGCGGACGCAAGTTCTTCTGCCGCATTCGAAGCGAAGATCGACGGTTTCACCACACTGGAACTGAACGCGCTTAAAGTGGGCGACGGTGAACTGGACGTCAATCTGGCCAATATGGATGACGTTGACTATGTGATCGTTAACGGTTCGGAAGATGGTGCGCTGGACGGTGCTCAAGAAGTTGTTGAGGTTACATTCTCTGCGTTGCTTCGTGGGCAGAGCGCTACAGTTGACCATGAGGTTGTAACAGCTACGTCAGCAGATATGACAGCCGTCGAGGTTGCCGAAGCGTTTGACCAAATGTCAGCTGAAGGTTGGAATGCTGCGGATAACGAGGATACTTCGACGGTAACACTCACACAATCGTCATTTGGTGTTGTGCCTGACCTCTTTGTCAGTGTTTCTTCAGCACCTGATCCAGACCCAAGTGTGACTGGTACTACGGATGGTACTGCTGCAACCCCAGCCGAAGCTCAGACCTTTACCATTGATTTCGGTGGTTTTGCTGATGGCGCGGATACAATCGAGTTCGATGACTCCGGTGTGATTGTACTGTCGGATGGCAACGAAATCTCAGTTGCAAACGATTTTGCAAATGGAATCAACGCGGTAATTAGTGGGAATTGGCTTGCCCAAAGCAATGGGGATGGCACTGTTTCTATGACTGCGCAAAATGCTGGCTTAGGAACTACTATCACTGTTTCTACCGATGGTACTGCAAGCGCTACTAACATCGATATTTCAACGGTTGCTGGCAGCGTCGTACCGACTGCTACAATTGCAACTGATCCTGCTCAAGATCTGGGTGCCAGTATTTACGCCGGCACAGCAGAACAACAGACTGTCACTTTTGTCGACATGTCTGAAGGGCAGACCGTAACAGTTGCGGGTGTAACCTTAACTGCAACTGGCTTCATTGCCGCGAGCGACGTTGCAGCTGCGTTTGACAACACAGCGAACGGTGCCACACCTGGGAACCCGGCGAACGGAACATTTGCTGGAACCTATAGTGGCTGGGGAGCAGCGGCAGCTGCTGGGCTCACAGTTGTCTATACAAATGTCAATGTAGGTAATGCTGGCCTGATTTCCCTTGCAGGCACGCAAGAAGCAGCGCCAAGTGCTATTGGCACGAATGTTACAACAGAAGGTGGTGCCGGCGCCGCAACGCTGCTGATCAGCGAAATGGCTGATGGTGGTACGGTTGAGCTGACAGACAGCAACAACTGGGACAATGTCGTCACTGTCTCGATGGCAGATGCCTCTGGCGATGCCGATGAGTTGAACGTTGTTCTTTCGCTGGATGATGACTCGGACAACGACTTCGGCACCGTAATAGCTACGGGTGTCGAGACCATCAACATCTCTGCAAATGACTCTTCAACCGACGAAGATAAGGATGAAGACATCGATGAGGCAACTGTCAACGTTGATGCAACGTCTGCAACTACGGTGAATGTGACAGGTAATGCGGATGTAGATCTCACAGTTAGTGACAGTGTTGAAACGGTTGATGCAACGGATCTGACGGGGAACCTTACCTTCGGAACGTACGGTGCAGCGATGACAGTCAACGCCGGCTCCGGTGATGACACGTTGTACGTCAACACGGACGGTGACGTTATCAACGGCAATGACGGTGATGATGAAATCTATATCGCGGATGGTGTTGACCTGGCGCAGATCTCTGGTGGCGCGGGTGTCGATACTTTCTACATTCAGGGTGCCACAACTAATGTGAACTCAGCATCTGAGATCCTGGACCTTGAAGCAGGTGATACGATTGTCTTTAGTGGTGGTGGCGTCTTCGTATCGGCTCAGATCACTCTGGATGTAGACGGCAATACGAACCTTCAGGACTACGCCGATGCCGCAATCAACCAAATCGATGGCGGTGAAATGGCCTGGTTCCAGTTCAACGACAACACCTATATTGTTGCGGATACGGGTGAAGGTCCGTCCGGTGACTCATCGTTCGACGATGGCGACTCTCAGATCGTTAAGATCACCGGTCTTGTTGATCTGTCGGACGCGTCCTTCAGCACAAATGGCAGCATTCTGGAAATCGCTTAATCCTTCTCAAATGAGGCAGACGCCTGACAATGCTTTTGCAGCGTCAGGTTAACGCCAGACCCCGCCTGGTCCGCCCGGCGGGGTCACTTTTAAACGGATGGTTTTATGAAAGTATTTAACGTCTACGATGAGACCCAGGTCCGACAAACGGTCGATTTCATCCGTAAGCTCGAGTTCAAGGATGGAAAAGCGACTGCGCGTGGTTCGGCCAAAGACATTAAGCAGAATTATCAGATCACCCAGGAGGTGAAGGAAGCACGGCCAATCTTTAATGACGTTCGCAAGCTGTTTTTAGCGGATGGGTTGTTGTCATCCTATACCACCGCCAAAGAAGTCGTTTCGCCACGCGTGGCAAGTTATAAAGACGGCGGTCACTACGGCTGGCATGTTGATATGGCCATCATGAATCAAAAGCGCACCGACATGAGTTTTACCCTGATGCTGTCTGACGGCTATGAGGGGGGGGAGCTGGAGATTGACCTCGGCCACATGAAACAATCGGCTAAGTTGAAAAAAGGTCAGATGGTCGTCTATCCAACCGGCGTCCTGCATCAGGTTAATCCGGTCACTTCCGGGGAGCGATTGTGCATTGTGGGCTGGTTAAGCTGTGGCGTCCGGGATCAGGAAGACCGTGAAGCCTTATTTAAGATGGGCTATGAGATTCAGCGCTTGAAACAGTTTGTTGATGATCCGGCAGAACTGAACCAGCTCAACTACCTGGCACAGCATTTCCGTCGCAAATTAACACCTTAACACCTGCTTCGCGGGTTCTCTGAAGTCCTCGTCAGGCAAGCTTATCCGAAACTTTGTGTGTGACACTCAGCCCATGTCGATAACACCGGACTGAAAATGCCGCGAGAACCCACAGACTTTCGTCCATTGAACAGATAACTCTTTCAACCCACGTTTGAAAATGCTCTCAAGAACACACGGATAAGGATGACAACCAAAAGTAAATCCGATACCCATACTGCAATTAAGAATTGAAAAGGCCGCCCGATGCAAAAGTCCGTTTCGCCGCTGACCCTCGCCTATAAAAAATATAACGCGGTGCTGTTTGCCGTGGTGCTTTTCAGCTTTTTCATCAACTTGTTAATGTTCGTCGGGCCGCTCTATATGCTGCAGATCTATGACCGGGTGCTGGCCAGCCGCAGCGGCTATACCCTTGTGATGATCACCCTGATCTCGGTCGGCATGTTGCTGGCCTATGGTCTGCTGGAGTTTCTGCGCTCGCGCACCCTGGTGCGCGCCGGCATTCAGTTTGACGAGGTGCTGACTGCTCCGGCATTTTCCCGGGTGATCCGCATGCAGGTCGCCAACCCCGCTGCCAATGGCCGCAGCACGCTGAGCGACATTGACAAGCTGCGCGATTTTCTCACCGGTCAGGGCATTTTTGCCTTTTTTGATGCGCCCTGGACACCGCTGTTCCTCGGGCTGTGTTTTGCCTTTAACCTCTGGCTTGGCGTGGTCGCCACCACCGGCGCGGTGATTATTTTTGCCCTGGCACTGCTGAATGAGCTGATGACCCGCAAGGCGCTGAAAGAGGCCAATACCGCCGGTCAGCGCGCCGCGCATTTTGCCGGTGCCAGCCTGCAGAACGCCGACGTAATCAAAGCGATGGGGATGGAAGAGCCGCTGTGCAACCTGTGGCTGAAGCAGCGCGATCAGATGATCGGCAACCAGGCCCGCGCCAGTGACTGGGCCGGCGTGGTACTGTCCGCCTCCAAATTTGTCCGTATGGTGCTGCAGATTGCCATTCTCGGCACCGGCGCCTTTCTGGCAATGAAACAGGAAATTTCCCCCGGCATTATGATCGCCGCCTCAATCGTTATGGGCCGGGCGCTGGCGCCGGTCGAGCAGGCCGTCGGCCAGTGGAAACAATTTATCGGCGCCCGCCAGGCCCACGCCCGGCTGAAACAGATGTTTGACGTCATCGGCGAGGAAGAAGAGCGGCTGGTGTTGCCTGACCCCAAAGGCAATCTTGAGGTGGAAGGCCTGTCCAGCGTGCTGCCGGGCACCAGAGACACCGTGCTGCGCGGCATCAGCTTTTCGATCACCCAGGGCGAGATTCTGGCTCTGATCGGCGCCAGCGGTTCCGGAAAATCGACCCTGGCGCGCCATCTTGTCGGGGTCGGCGTCCCGGCCACGGGCTCTGTCCGGCTCGACGGAACCGAACTTGCGCACTGGGATCCCACCCAACTTGGGAAGTCGATCGGCTACCTGGCACAGGATGTGAAATTGTTTGCGGGATCGGTCGCAGAGAATATTTCCCGGTTTGATCCCTCTGCCTCCGATGAAGACATCATTGTGGCCGCGACGCTTGCCGGTGCCCATGACATGGTTCAGGGCTTGAGAAACGGCTACGGCACGGAAGTGGGCGATGGCGGCAACCAGCTGTCCGGAGGCCAGAAACAGCGCATTGGACTGGCGCGGGCGGTCTACAAGGCCCCGAGCCTGATCGTTCTGGACGAGCCCAATTCCAATCTCGACAGCGAAGGCGAAGCAGCGCTGACCAAATGCCTGATGAAGATGAAGGAAATGGGGAATACCGTGGTGGTAGTGACCCATAAAGCCAACTTGCTGGCTGTCTCAGACAAAACCCTGATCCTGAACGCAGGCATGGTGCAGAAGTTTGTCGCTACAAAAGAGCTGCTGCAGCCCCAGGCGCAGCCTGACGCTGCAGCGCCGATGTCTGTGGCTGCTGCCCAAAACTGATTATCCGGTTCAACATTTCCTGGAACTGGATTCAGGAAACCACATGGAATTACACAATGGTCGCCCACGCTGAAAACCCGTCTGAATTCATCAAATCATCCCCCCGGGTCTACGTTGTGGTGGGCTATCTGGTCATTCTCTCCATTTTTGGAGTGCTTGGTGGCTGGGCTGCAACAGCGACAATAAATGGAGCGGTGGTTGCCTCTGGCGTGGTTTCTCTGGCGGACAACAGGAAAGTCGTGCAGCATCTTGAGGGTGGAACCGTCAGAGACATCCGGGTGCAGGAGGCGGATGTGGTCACCGCCGGCGACACGCTGATCGTACTGGACAGCATCGAAGCACGTTCCAATCTTACCCTGCTGCAACAGCGCCTCAATATCGACCGTGCCGCTGAGGCCCGGCTGTTGGGCGAACACGAATTTGCGGAGACCATCGAATTCCCCGCCGATCTGGCTGCATCCTCAGAACTGGATCTGCAGAACACGCTGCTGACTCAGCAGGATATTTTTGACGACCGGCGCGAAATTATAGTGTCTGAAGCAGAAATACTTGAATTCCGGCTGACTCAGTTTGACGAGCAAATTAACGGTCTGGAGATCCAAAAAAACGCTATTGAAAAACGCATTGCGCTGCGCACTGGCGTTGTGGAGCGGCTGACGACAGGCGAAGGCCGGGGCGTGATTGAAACCAACCGGCTGGCGGATATACAGGACATTCTGATCCAGGTCGAAACCTCTCTTGGTGAAGTGATTTCAGAACTGTCCCGGGTCCGGGGAGCATCCGGGGAAGCCCGGCTGAGCCTGCTGAAGCTGGAACAGCAATACCGGGAACGCGCGAGTCTTGAACTGAAAGAGATTCAAGATGAAATCTCAGAACTGAGCGAACGTATTATCGTTGCAAAAGACGATCTCACCCGGACTATCATCCTGGCGCCGGTGTCCGGATCTGTACAGAACCTGCAGGTGACCACCAACGGGTCAGTGATCCGACCGGGTGAAATTTTGATGGAGATCGTTCCGGAAGATGCAGATCTGCTGATCAACGCCCGGGTATCACCAACCGATATCGACAGCGTCACACCAGGCCTTGAGACCGAAGTCCGGTTTTCTGCCTTTAAAACCAAACTGACTGAGATCATCCTTGGCGAGGTCCAGTCGGTGTCAAACGATGTAATTACCCCTGATGATTCAAGCGTAGCACCCTATTATCTTGCACGTATCTACGTGTCAGATGAAAAAATGCCCGCCAATATGCGCCAGAGACTCACCGCAGGCATGCCCGCGGATGTGGTGATCATCACCGGCGAACGCAGCGTTCTGAATTATCTGACCTCGCCGCTGACCGATGCAATCTCAAAAAGCCTGCGGGAAGAATAAAAGCCGACGCTGGAAACAATTAAAAGTGACCCTGCCTCCGGCACCGCGACCCGCGTGTTTCCGGATGCGCTCAGTCGCAATACCCCCCATCATTGATACGCCAATAATGAGGGTGCACGTGACAATAACCTGCTGGCTGCTCGGCGACGCAGAGCCGCGCCAATGCAATCATAGCGTTAGTGCAAGAGAGTTCCGATTTTGCTTTGACACTTCTGGGCCCATTTTTATTGAGGATCGGCAGAACGGCGATTGCACCGAACACTGGTTGTCGGAAATCTATGCGCGGTTCGCCTGACCCCACACCCGAATAGCAGGCAGAAACTCAACGGTAAGCTGTATTACACCGTTGTCGGACTTGAATTATTAATCTTGAAGTTATTGGAAGAATCCGTATAAAATCAAAGAGTAAGTGTTAGATTTTGTATTTTTATAAAATAAACTGGCCGTTTAATCGCAAATTCGCTCCATACTTTCGACCTGACAAACTATTTCCACCCTGCCGACGACACAACCTTACAGTGATAGGTACCGAGAATTTACTGCTGCCTAAATTCAACTTTATATCCGTACATAAAAGATCAATCACTCAATGACCCGTATCTACTATGATCTCTCAGAACTGTTCTACGCCATGAGTGACAAAATAAAATACTATGGGATTGCCCGCACGATCATCGAGGTTGGCTACGAGCTTTCAACCCTGAGTACAAACATATGCTTCGTCATTTACTCTCCGGGCCACCGGCGATTTTTTGAAGTCACGCCGCGAATTGGCCATGCATCCGAAAATGGCACTCTGGATCTGGGGCTCCCCGCTGCCGCCCGCCCCAAAAGGCTCCGGCGTAGCAGCGCCTATTCAACCAGATCTGCGTTTCATCTCGCAGGAAGCATTTTCAGACGCCGTTCCAGCCTGAAACGCTGGAGGCATATTGCCCCCGCGCTGGTCACCCCTGCCACCCTCACCGACGGTATTCTGATTTCCCTCAGTCAGCCGCGCGTGGTTTCGGACTACATCCATGCCTTGAAACAGCAAAAGCAAACTTTAAAAATCTTGCCGCTGCTGCACGATTTCATCCCGCTCCACGAAAACAAAAAGCGAACGTTCAACTCAAATTTTGTGAAAGACAACGCCTATATTCTCGAACACTGCGGTAAAATCCTGGCAAACTCAGAGTTCACCAGAGACGAGCTGAAGCGGTTTTCGGAACGTGGAGACCTGCCGCAGGCAAAACAGATTGCCGTTGCGCCGCTTGCGCATGAATTCAGAGCGGAGACTGGCGAAGATACGCCGTTGCGCGAACATCAGGGATTTCTGCTCTGCGTTGGTTGCACCCCAGGGCGCAAAAATCTGGAATGCGTGCTTGATGCGATGGCGCATCTGCAAGCGCAGGGCGCGCCGGTTCCCGATCTCGTGCTGGCAGGCGGCCACCGGAAACGTATTGACGTATTGATTGCCAGCGAAAAATACTGCCACATTCGGGACAACGTCCGTATTTCTGTTGATCCGTCGCAACAGGAGCTGATGCAATTGTATAAAAATGCAATCGCTGTTGTTTTGCCCAGCCTTATAGAAGGCTGGGGGCTGCCTGCAGCTGAGGCCCTGTGGCTTGGCACACCTGCCATTGTATCTGACATCCCGGTCATGCACGAAGTTGTCGGCGATCTGGGCCTGTATTTTGATCCGAAAGATGCCACGGAACTTGCGGCCAGGATCAGGACGATCACCGAAGACCCGAACTTCAGAAATGAACTGACCACAAAAATCCGGCAGAGGCGACCCGCGCTTCGAAGCTGGCAGGATGTTGCCCGCGACATTATCCATGCCGCCGACACCTACTGAAGTAAAATGCCACTGGAACATACAGAATGAAAAAGTATTTTTTCGACGTCACCGACATCGTCAGGTATATCGCTATTGAGCGCACCGTTTCCGGCATTCAGCGCGCGGCAACGATGATTATCCGCTGTCTGGCAGACACTCTCGGTGCCGAAAACATATACATGTCTTATTTTGACGACAGAAAGCAGAAATATGTCGCTCTTCCTGCTGACAAATTCCTGCAGATCGACGACTTCGACCTGCACGAAATTTCGACGGCGCTCGCGCTGGCTGTCCCGGCAAAAAAAGAAACTGCCCATTTCCTGCAGAAATACGCGACTGGCAGTCTGAAATACTACTTCCACAGAACCAAAATCGATCTTGCCGCTCTGCGCAATGATGATGCCTTTTTTCGCAAGAAAGGGTTTTCTATTCACGAATGGCGGGATTGGCGCAGCGGGGAAAAAGCCGCTGACAGTGCAGAGGTCAGGGAACCGGCAAGGGTCAGACCAACGTTATTTTCTGCAACGTTCAGTCCTGGCGACACCCTGTGCATCCTTGGTGCCCTGTGGGACAACCCAAATCTGGACGACCTGTTCAAAGATTACCGGGCAGCCGGGCTGCGGATCTTCCTGCTGGTGCATGATACAATTCCGCTGAAGTTCCCCGACACGGTGCATGTAAACCCGATTTCGTTTTATAGCTGGCTGGGCCAGACCACAGAGTATTGCGACGGATATCTGGCGAACTCAAAACACACCGCTTCAGATCTGCGGGAGGTACTTGATATGCTGGGGAGCAGCACGGAAATTCATCTGACGCCACTGGCGCAGGCGCCTCTGCCAGCGGCCCGGTCGCGTGACGGCGCGCCTTCTGACGTTGCCACCAGTCCCCAAGAGCAACTGCTCAACCATTTGAAATCCGTAAGCCGGCGGCGCCCGGATATCCGTAACGTGACTAAACTTCCCTACGTGCTTTGTGTGGGCACCATGGAAGCACGCAAAAACAGCTGGCGCATGGCCCAGGCCTGGCTCCAGCTGGCCAATGACGAAAGCCTGAATTTGCCGCGGCTGGTTTTTGCCGGGAAAAAAGGTTGGCTCAATAACGACTTTTTTGACGCGTATGACAAGACCGGTGGCTTTGGCGGCTGGGTGCAGATCATCGAAGAGCCCAGCGATTCTGACCTGACCTATCTCTATGAAAACTGTGAGTTCACCATCACCGCCAGCCTCTACGAGGGTTGGGGGCTGCCGATCGGGGAAAGCCTCAGCTACGGAAAAACAGCTGTGGTCTCTGAGACCTCCGCCATGCCAGAAGTCGGCCGGAACATGGTTGTCTACTGCAACCCGGAATCCATCCCGAGCATCGCCAATGCCGCCAGAAAACTGCTATCCGAGTCCGGACACCGGAAGATGCTGGAAAACAGAATTCAGCAGGCTCAGTTGCGGCAATGGTCAGATGTGGCCGCCGACGTCGCCGCCGCCCTGACGAAAGACCCGACTGTGAATCTTGTGCAAATGCCCGACCGCGCCAGTTCCGCAGCGGTGCAGCACGCCGCCCACACGGATTGACCCTGAGCATGCCCGAGGACCTCCTGATGAAAAATCGCAAACCAACCAGGAAAAAGATAGAGCGCAAGCCCTACTTTTCTGCACAGGATGCCGCCAATATCAGGTGGTTCTGGAACACTTACCTGAAACAGAAAACGCCCTGGCTGCTGCTGGTGCTGGGCATGATTCTGATTCAGGGACTGGTATATCAGCAATTCCTGGCGCTGACCGAAAGCGGCCTGCGCGTCATCTATGAAGACGGCAATCTGAGGAAACTGGTCGAAGTTTGCCTATTGGTATTTTTCCTCTTTACCGTACGCGGTGCCATGTCCTATCTGGTGCCGCGCCTGTCAGTCTGGCTGGCCAGTGATGCGGTGCTTAAGATGCGCCAGGACCTGATCGATCATCTGCTGACGCTGGACCTGGAGTATTTTGAAAGAACACCACCGGGTGCAATTATTCTGCGTCTGGTCAATCAAGCGCAGGATGTGAGCGTATTTGTCGGGCACGCGACGGTAAACGCGTTGCGCGACACCGCCACTGTGGTCATCATCTCCGGCTACCTGATCTACAAGTCGCCAATCCTGTTTCTGACGGCCGTCGTGGTTTTTCCACTCATTATCCTGATGATGCAGAAGGTCTCCCACCGGATCAAAGCGATCCAGGCCGAGGCCGAAAATGCCATGGGCGCCTATATGAACGGCATCGAAGAGATGGCGAACGGGATGCGCACGGTCAAAATCTCTGGCCAGGAACCCCAGGAACGCCGCAGATTGTCCGCATCCAACGAAGAGATCAAAGACCTGTCCATCCGGCTGCAGTCCGCGCAGGCACTGGTTGTGCCCTTTATCGACCTGGTATCGGCGTTCATCTATGTTCTGGTGATCGGTGGCGGTGGTTATATGGTCATCAGCCCGGATTTTGAGTTGGACAGCGCCGCCATTATCGCCTTTTTGCTGGGCATGGTGCTGGTCTTTGCCCCAATGCGGTCAGTGGCACAGTTTTTGACCCGGCTGCAGGCCAATCTGGTCTTGCTGGAAAGCATCTGCAGCCTGTACCGGGAACAACCTTCGATATACGACGCCCCTGATGCGGTCAGCACATTTGATACCGCAGGTGACATAGTTCTGGAAAATGTTGCGTTCAGGTATAACGGCGATAACCCTCTTTTCAGTGACCTGAACATGACGTTTAAAGGTGGGCGGGTCACCGCAATCGTTGGCGCAACCGGCTCAGGCAAAACGACGGTTCTCAGTCTGCTGACACGGCTCTATCCGGTTCGCGATGGTCAGATAAGCATCGGAGGACAACCGATCACGGGTCTCAGCGTTGCCAGTCTGCGCGCCGGGTTTTCTGTCGTTGCGCAGGATATTGTGATTTTCAACAGCTCAATCTGGGAAAACATCCGCTACGTCCGGCCCGACGCCAGTGATGAAGAAATCTGGCAGGCCGCGGAAGCCGCGGAAATCGCAGATCTGATCCGGCAACGGGGTGATGCTGCGCTGGGACCGAAAGGCTCTCAGCTGTCTGGCGGCCAAAAACAGCGCATCGCCATTGCGCGGGCCTTCCTGCGTTCCGCGCCTATCCTGCTGCTCGACGAAGCGACTTCCGCTCTTGATCAGAAGACAGAAGACAAAGTCAAACGCGCGCTCAAACGGCTTTCAAAAGACAAAACGACCCTTGTGGTCGCGCACAGGCTGTCGGCGGTGGTAGATGCGGATCTGATCTATGTCATGGATAATGGATGCATCATTGAAAGTGGCACACACGCAGAATTGATGCTGAATAAAGGCCTGTATGCCAGCATGTATGTGTCACAGAAAGAAAGTTACAGTTGATTGGGTTACGAACATTGCACTGTTCCACCTGAAGTTTTGGATATACTGTGAATTACAATTTTAACATGCGGACCGACCTGCCGTCGGGGAAACCGGAGCGCAAATTGACAGAACAAAGTGCTCGCGGAGAACACCCCGTTCAGTTCCCCGTTTTCCTGATAAATCTGGACAGCAGCAAACAACGGTTGAAAGTATCAGAAGCGCAGCTGCACGCTGCGGGCGTGTCTTTTGAACGCATTCTTGCCGTAGACGGGCGGAATAAACCGGTCAGTGAATTCCCAACTTATGACGAAGCGGCAGCAGTAAAATACTATGGCCGTGGCCTGAGCAGCGGTGAGATCGGGTGCTATCTGAGCCATGTCAAAGCCCTGAAACAGTTTGTCAAATCCGGCCAGCAGATGGCGTTGATTCTGGAAGATGACTTTCTGTGCCAGCCTGGATGCTGGGACATGATGGCGGCGCTGGAAGCCGCGATATCCGACGGGAAAATATCGGACTGGGACCTGATAAATCTGAATCAGCCCCCCAAACGGCTCTATTCATGGCTCGCGAAAATTGGCGACAATGACGTTTCCGCAGATGTTTTGCGTGCGTTCTACTTTCCCGCCAGAGCGACGACGATACTCTGGAGCCGGTCCGGTGCGAAGAGTTTTCTTGCCGAGGCCCAACAGCCGATTTGTCCGGTTGACCATGGATTCAGACGCAGAGTCAGCGAAAATGCGCGGGGGCTTGGAATTAGCCCAAACCCGTTCTGGGTGACCGGCGCTGCGAGCGACATTTCCGAAGCGGCCCCGCACTGGAAAAAGCCCCGCCGCATCGGCTGGTACCGATGGCGGGAAGTGAGCCGGCAAACGCGTTGTTTAACACTTGCAGGCTGGGCAAAATATGACCGCAGCAAACGTGACCGGGCAATGCTGCCGCAACCAGAATAGCGCCCGGCAATTCCATGGATCTCCAGGACAGGGCGGCAAGCCCGGAGCGACCGGAAGATGCCGGAAACAACCAGCCGATAACCCATTTTCAGATCCTGAAGTCGCCTTAGGTAAACGTTGCCAGCCTTCTCTGATCAACCGACAGACCCGGAGCAAACAATGAACCCAATGAAGCAGTTCGAACGGTATTTCCTCGCCATTTTCAAGCTCGGCAAAACGGAATGGAACGCAAAATTCGCCAGCCGGGAAGTGAGCAGAATCTCTGACGAACTGGCAACTCTGAAACAGGAGCTGGAAACGGCGCGCAACAATTTTCAACGTGTGTCATCAGAGCTTGTTGATACAAACAATGATTTTCAGCCAAAGATGCGGGAAATGGAACGCAAGGCCGGGCATGTCGAAAGCCTGAATGCCGAAATTTCGCGTTGGTATTCCGACCTGTCCCGACGTCTTGATATGGCGTTGCTGTCGCGCGATACAGACGGCGACACACCGGAGCGTGGTGCCGCAACTGGTGACGACATACCGTCCGCACTAAAATCAGAAGGTTTTCAGACCTTTCAGGATGTCTTTTACAACCGTCTGGAAAACAAATACCGCGGCAGCAGATCGGATATCAAAGCCCGGGTGAAAATTTATCTGCCCGACGTCGAAAGCGCATTCATCCGGACCGAAGGCAAACCTGTTCTTGACCTCGGATGTGGCCGGGGCGAGTGGCTCGAAGTGCTGCGCGAGCGGGATGTACCCGCAATTGGAATTGATACAAACCAGGCTCAGATTGAAGAAGCCCTGGCACTGGGGCTGGATGTCCGGCACGGGGATGCGCTTCAGGCAATGGCAGATGCCAACGACAACAGCTACTCGGTGATTTCAGCCCATCATCTTATCGAACATCTGCCCTTTGAATCTGTGGCCTGGATTGCCCGCGAGGCCGGGCGGGTGTTGGCACCGGGTGGCATCCTGATCTTTGAAACGCCAAATCCACGCAATATCATGGTCGGGGCATCGTCCTTTTACAACGATCCGACCCATCGCAATCCGGTGACGGAATCAGTGTTGGAAGTGTTGTTCGAAACGGTCGGCTTTTGCCCGGTAGACGCGCGTCCGCTGCATCCGCACGAACGTCTGGGTGAATTTATGCAACGCCCGGGCTTTGACCCGGATCTGGCGCATATTCTTTTTGGGCCACAGGACCTGGCAATGCTGGGCACCAAACCGGCAGGAGCACGATAGAGATGCGCGTAGGTGTCGTCCGTACCCAGGTCCCCTTTGTCACCGGAGGCGCTGAACGCCATTCCGCGAACCTGTGCCAGGCGCTTGAACGCTCGGGGCATCAGGCGGTTGAAATCACCCTGCCGTTCAAATGGTATCCGGGCACCGCGCTGGCCAACAGCGTGCTGGCCGCGAAACTGACTGATCTTTCCGAATTTGAAGGGGTGCCAATCGACCTGATGATCGGCCTGAAATTCCCTGCCTATCTGGCACAGCATCCCAACCGCAAGTTCTGGATTATTCACCAGCACCGTCAGGCTTATGACCAGTGGGACGCCGGCACTTCTGATCTGCTGCATGATCCGGATGGTCTGGCACTGCGCCACCTGGTACAGCAGGAAGACAAAGCTCTATTTACCTCCAGCAAAGATCCGGTTTACGCAAATTCGAAAAATGTTGCCGGCCGGTTGCAGAAGTACCTCGGTGTTGAGGCCCAGTCGCTTTACCACCCGCCACCCGGGGCAGAATTGCTGCGTTGCGACAGCTACAGTGATTACCTGTTCGCACCTGGCCGGCTGAACCGTTCCAAACGGCTTGAACTGACCCTGCAGGCGCTTGCCGCAACCCGTCCACCGCTGAAGCTGGTGATCGCTGGCGCTGCCGAAAACCCCGCCTATCTGCAGGAATTGCAGCAACTCACGGATCATCTGGGCATTCGCGACCGGGTGGAATGGCTGGGCGCCGTCAGTGACGACACGATGCGGCATCACTACAGCAACGCCCGTGCCGTGGTGTTTGTGCCGCAGGACGAAGATTACGGATATGTCACGCTGGAAGCGATGCTGTCAGCCAAGGCCACCATTACTGTTACTGACGCCGGCGGCCCGCTGGAATTCATTCGCAACGGCAAAGAAGGCCTGATCTGCCCCCCGGATCCACGCGCACTCGCGGCCGCGTTTGAACAGGTGATGCAGGATAAAGATCTGGCTGAGCGCCTCGGGCAGACCGCATTGCGCACCTATCGACGCATGAACATATCCTGGGATCACGTCGTAGAGACCCTGACCGGCATCAGCCCTGTTGTTCCCGCCACGCCTCCGGCAGAAGCGCCGTTAAAGATTACATCCGTGACGCCGGCTCCCTCTGAGAATGAGCCCCCTGCCCCCGCTGCTGCAGCTCAACTGAAACTAGCGATCACCCCACCCGCCCGCACCGTAGCTTTGCCATTTGAGACAGTAACCGATGTGCTGGCCGCCTATGAGTTCGATACACTCGCGGCAGTAAAAGGCCTGGAAGCTGCTCATATCGACATCGGTCTCGCCAACTATCTCGGCACCCATTGGCAACGCTATCTGACAACGCTTGAACTGGCCGAAAAGATCAAACCCGCGCGCGTTCTGGACATTGGTGTCTTCCCGCCGCTGGTCTTTGAAGCGCTGTTGGCGAATGCCTTGCCAGGGGTGAAACTTGCCGGCGTCTGGGAGGGCCCTGAGCCCTATTACCAGCATGTGAAATGCCGGGACGGCAAATTGCCTGATTTTGAAATCGAACTGGCGCCGGCCAACATTGAGCGCGACCGGCTGCCCTTTGAGGAC
>NZ_QOLB01000070.1 GCF_003333265.1 Candidatus Halocynthiibacter alkanivorans | reverse complement strand
GTCCGTATTTCCAAAAGTGCTGGTTACCAATTTTAGTCTGCGTGTACCTGAGGGGTATCTCAGCCTGAAAATACAGACCTATTATCGAGCAAGTTTGCCGTCGACCTAGGGAATGTATGGGGGCTCGGGAGGTGTAGGGGGCGCGTTCACTGGGACGCAAATGACAAGCGAAACAATTGTGATCAGCCGGAACTGAATTTCTGCAGGCGGGGGGCGCAGCGGGCGTCTGCGCCTCTGGAAATGAGGCGGTGCCGGGAAACAAAAACGGCGCCGGCCCCGAGGGGCAAGCGCCGTTTGATACTTGTCACCGGATGGGGTCCGGTGAGGGTTATTTCGCCTGCAGCTTAAAGCCTTTGTCCAGCATATCTGCTGGCGGCACCGGGTATTCGCCGGAAAAACAGGCGTCGCAATAGCGTGGCGATTTGGCATCGCGGCCGTTTTCTTCACCCGCTGCGCGGTAAAGACCGTCGAGCGTGATGAACCTGAGACTGTCGACGCCAAGGTGGTCGCGCATCTCATCGATGCTCATATTGGCGGCCAGCAGCTTGTCCCGGTCCGGCGTATCCACACCATAGAAACAGGGCCACATGGTGGGCGGCGACGCGATGCGAAAATGCACCTCGGCAGCGCCCGCGTCCAGGATCATGTCTTTGATCTTGCGCGAAGTGGTGCCGCGGACCACGGAATCATCCACCAGGATCACCCGTTTGCCTTTGATCAGCGCCCGGTTGACGTTGAGTTTCAGACGCACGCCCATGTTGCGTATCTGCTCGGTGGGTTCAATAAAGGTCCGGCCGACATACTGGTTGCGGATGATGCCCATGGCGTAGGGAATGCCGCTTTCCTGGGAAAAGCCGATCGCTGCCGGGGTGCCGCTGTCGGGAATCGGGCAGACCAGATCCGCTTCGACCGGGGCTTCGCGTGCCAGTTCCACACCGATCTGACGGCGGGTTTCATAGACGGAACGCCCGGCGATGATGCTGTCTGGACGGGAGAAATACACTTTTTCAAAGATGCAGAAGCGCGAGGGTTTTTTCTCGAACGGATGATGGGACACAACACCGTCTTTGGTGATCACCACCATTTCGCCCGGTTCAATCTCGCGCACAAACTCAGCGCCGATGATGTCGAGTGCACAGGTCTCAGAGCTCAGCGCCCAGCCGTCACCGATTTTGCCCAGCACCAGCGGGCGTACACCCAGCGCGTCGCGCACACCGATCAGTTTGGTGCGGGTCATGGCGACGATGGAAAAGGCGCCTTCAACCCGGCGCAGCGCGTCTTTCATCCGCTCGGGAATGTTTTGCTGCAGCGAGCGTGCCATCAGGTGGATGATGCATTCGGAATCCGAGGAAGACTGAAAGATCGAGCCGCGTTCAATCAGCTCGCGTTTCAGCGCCATCGCATTGGTGATGTTGCCGTTATGCGCGATGGCGGCGCCGCCCATGGCGAATTCACCAAAGAAGGGCTGCACGTCGCGGATCGCCGCGCCCTTGGAGCCGGCAGTGGAATAACGCACATGGCCGATGGCAAGTGGGCCTGGCAGGGTGCTCATCAGGCTTTGACGGGTGAAATTGTCGCGCACATAGCCAAAACGACGGGCTGAGTTGAAACCGTCATCGGGATCGTGGGAGACAATGCCGCCCGCTTCCTGGCCGCGGTGTTGCAGCGCGTGAAGGCCGAGGGCAACAAAATTGGCAGCATCGGTTACACCGATGACGCCGAAAACGCCACACTCCTCCTTTAGCTTGTCATCATCAAAGGGGGTGGCAGGGGGCATCTCTCGCATAGTGGCGGGGCTCCGAATCCGGCTGAGGGGTTGTCGCCTCTGCTTTAGTGCTTTGCGACGCCGCTGTCACCCAGGGATCGCAAAAGTGATATTTTAAACCACCCGGTCAGGAACCCGGAATGATGTCAGCCCCGCAGTTGCGCTGCCACTGATTTGGTTTTTGCGACGGTGAGTTCGCCGGTGTGTCTGATCGTTACAGGTTCGATCAGAACAATCCAGCATTCGGTATCTGCAACCGGATTGTGCATTTTCCCTTTGGACACCACGTGGAAGTCCCCTGCTGACAGGGTCACAGAGGTGTCTTCCTATTCGATCGTGAGTGATCCCTGCACGATCTAGAACATTTCATCTTCATCATCGTGTTTGTGCCAGACCAGGGTGCCTTTCAGTCTGGCAACCTTGATATACTGGTCATTGATACGGCTGACGATTTTAGGGGACCAATATTCCATCAGCGTCTCAAGTTCAGATCTGAACTTGCCGGTTATCATGGGAGGAGTTCCTGGTCCCGACCTGGAGTTATGTTCCATCCTGGTCGCGCAGGGCCAGCCGTGGTTTCAGGCGGCCCTGCAGTCTTTCTGTCGTCAGAAACACAACATTTACAGCAACATTTACAGGGTGCAGGCACCAACCAGCTCGTCATAGCGTGAAACGATCCAGCCGGGCGCGTCTTCGGGGATCTGCTCTTCGATCTTGTCCTGCACGCTGGCAAAGACTTTGACCGAGCGGCTGTCATCCACCATGGCGATGCTTTCATTGACCACCACGCGATCATAGACCACCAGCGCCACCACAACCAGCAACATGCCGCGCGCCACGCCGAACAGGAAACCAAGCCCCTGATCAATGCCGCCAAGCGCAGAATGTTTGATCACCGAGGAAAACAGCGGTGTGAAGAACGACACCAGCACCAGCGCGATGGCAAACACCGCAGCAAAGGCGCCAATGGTCGAAAGTTCGCAGCTGTCGCCGATCAGGTCGTTGATCACCGGGATTTCTTTCACCAGCGGCACCGCGCGCGGCGCCAGCAGAAAGGCCACGACCGCCGCAGCGACCCAGCCCAGAATGGCCATGCCTTCGCGCACAAAACCGCGCGAATACGCGAGGATCGCTGAAAATACGATCACCAGCGCCACGCCGCCGTCAATAATTGTAAAACCGTCCATGGTTCTGTCCCCTTTTAGCGCTATCCTGCACCGAAAATGTCACCGACGAAAGTCGTCAAATCGGGCATCTGTCGCAACGTGAGCCCGCTGTCGGAAGTAATTTTGCTCCGTGACGGAGCGATTGCAGTTGAGAAACCAAGTTTTGAGGCTTCTTTCAACCGGTTTTCTGTCTGATTCACTGGTCTGAGCGCGCCGGAGAGGCTTAATTCGCCAAAAACCACCGTATCAGCGGGCAGGCTGACATCTTCGCGCGACGAGACCAGGGCGGCGGCCACCGCCAGATCGGCGGCGGGTTCATTGACTTTGATGCCGCCGGCGACGTTGAGATAAACGTCGAGCCCGGCAAAGGGTATGCCGCAGCGGCTTTCCAGCACTGCGAGGATCATCGCGAGGCGCGAGCCGTCCCAGCCAACCACTGTGCGCCGGGCCTGGCTGTGCGGGGAAGGCGAGACCAGCGCCTGGAACTCCACCAGCACCGGGCGGGTGCCTTCGATGCCGGAAAAGACCACCGAGCCGGGGGCGGGATTATCGCGGTCCGACAGGAACAGGGCTGAGGGGTTGGCGACTTCGGCCAGGCCGGCGCCGGTCATTTCAAACACGCCGATTTCATCCGCCGGGCCAAAGCGGTTTTTCACCGCCCGCAGTATGCGGAACTGATGGCCGCGTTCGCCCTCAAAATAGAGCACGGTGTCGACCATATGTTCGATGATCCTGGGACCCGCGATCTGGCCGTCTTTGGTGACATGGCCCACCAGCACCACCGCCATATTGTTGCGTTTGGCGAATGTGGTCAGCTCATGGGCGGCGGAGCGCACCTGGGAGACCGAGCCCGGGGCGCTTTCGACATTGTCGGCCCACATGGTCTGAATCGAATCGATGATGGCGAGGTCGGGTTTTTCTGCCTCCAGCGTGGTGAGGATGTCGCGCAGGTTGGTTTCTGAGGCCAGCTGTACCGGCGCTTTGGTCAGGCCGAGCCGGCGCGCCCGCATCTGCACCTGGGCGGTGGATTCTTCGCCCGAGATATAGATGGTTTTCAGCCCGACGTCCGCGAACCGGGCGGCGGCCTGCAGCAAAAGTGTCGATTTGCCGATGCCCGGATCGCCGCCAACCAGAATGGCGCTGGCGGGCACCAGGCCGCCGCCCAGCACCCGGTCGAGCTCGTTCATCATACTGCGGGTGCGCGGTGGCGGCGCTTGCTGGGAGGCGAGGTCGCTCAATGCCACCCGGTTGCCGCGCATGCTGCCCAGCGATTTTTTGGCCGGACCGGAGGTCAGCGGTTTTACCTCAGAGATGGAGTTCCATTCGCTGCAGGTGTCACAGCGGCCGGACCATTTGTTGAAAACGGCATTACACGCGCTGCAGGTGAAGGATTTTGCTTTAACCATCTCCGTTTACTGCCCGATCCTGACGCGTCTGGCTAGGGGGCGTGCAGGTAGAATTTTAATGGCGCGCGATTTTTTGCCGGTGCTGAAGTCATTGCTGGCGGGGACGGGTCGCGCCACAGGCACGCGTCATTTGGTCTGTGCGGCGCTGCGGCGGTTCTTGCGGGCGCGCTCGGTAGCGAAGGACAGGCCCAGCGAGGCCAGAATGCAGCCGGTGAACAGGTAGAGCCCCCAGGCGATCTCCACCCGGCCAAACCCGATGCCCCCGGCCAGCACCACATAGATCGCCACCAGGAAAACATCCGCCATCGCCAGTTTCCCGATGAACTTTAACGGGCCGAGCAGGCGCGGGCTGGCCATGCGCCAATGGATCAGAGCGAGGCCGAGCGTTTTCACCATCGGCGCCACCAGGGCGAGGAAGGTCACCAGCAAGGCGAGCGGGATGTCGGCGGACCACAGACTTTGCAGCCCGGAGAGCAGGGTGATTTCAGACAGGCCAAACAAAGGCAGCATGCCGGCGCGCATCAGCGGTGCAAACCAGCTGAGCGGGAACAGGATAAGCAGGGCGAGATTGGCGTAGCGGATCATTTGCATGCGGCGACTGTAGGCAGGGGGCGGCCAGGTTGCGAGGGGGAAAGGAAAGTTTCGCCAACGCTTGTTCGGATGTTATGTGCGTTCGGCCTGATCTTCTTCGCCCGCCGTGCAGCGGGAGGCGGCGCCCGTTCATCGGCCTTACGCCGCGCCATTGCCGCGACGGGAATTGGTTCCGCACTGTTTGTCCGGAATATCATTCCGGACCGCGCCTGACCCTCCCCACGGGAGGGCGCGTTGCGCCCACCCAGGGTCAGGCGCTTGGTTTGTGGTTGAGGCCTCTGGCGGGAGTGGTTCTGCCAAGATGAATCTACGGATACAGTGGGTAAGTGCAGGGGCTTACTCTTCTGGTTCGTGGCGCAAGTCCTCGATTTTCAGTGGATCGGTATCCTTTTCAATTTCGAGGGTTTCTTTCCGCCTGCCGCGGATCGCATTTGCAAGCTGCTCAATCCGATCAAAGGCGGGCTTTGCTTTGTCACCAGCTTTTCCCAGTGCGTCCCCAAGATCTACGACTTTGCCCAGGACAAGGTGAAAGTTGCTGATTTCCTTGTCGATTTCAGTCTGGACCGCATTGATTGCTGTGAGCACACGGCGTTTTCTATCAGCGCCAAGCCATTCGCTGCTGTGAACTTCTGTTCGCATAGCTTCGACGATTTTGCCCATTGTCTTTCGGCTTGCCTCGTCAAACAAAATGGATTCTGAAAATTCCCCAGTAGCGGTTTCATATTCGAGTGCGGCTTCGATTTCAAATTTGCGGGCAAGGAGAAGGCCTTTCCAACTAGAGACAATAGCCCCATAACGTTCGAGAATCTCGCTCATTTGTTCGCCATAGGTGCCATCTGGTGGGGCGGAAGGATAAGTTAAATTCAATGTCTTAGAAGCAATGCGAAAGCGAGCGTCTGCCTTCAGGAATACAGTATGGAAATCCCGAGAGTAACCGGTAGGGCTTGCCTCGTTTTCTGCAAATTGTGCAGTCTCAAATTCGGTGATATGCTTAATAAGCGTTTCTTCAATACTCAAATTCTTCTCCTACAATGATGTTCTACCGCACACTCGCAATCGGCCCCTCGGCACGGCCATGGATAAACTGGTCCAGATAGGGATCGCCGGAGGCATCCATGTCCGCCACCGGGCCGCTCCATTTGATCACCCCGTCATGCAGCATGGCCACTTTGTCGGCGATGGCGCGCACGGAACTCATATCGTGCGTGATGGTCATCGCCGTCACCCCCATTTCGACCACAATCTCGCGGATCAGCTCGTTGATTACGCCCGCCATGATCGGGTCCAGCCCGGTGGTGGGCTCGTCAAAAAAGATGATCTCGGGCTCTGCCGCAATGGCGCGGGCCAGGCCAACACGTTTCTGCATGCCACCGGACAGCTCGGCTGGGAACAGGTCTGCCACATCGGGTGACAGACCAACGCGGCGCAGTTTTTCCACTGCAATCTCGCGCGCCTCAGCCCGCGGGCGTTTGAGCGAGCCGCGCAGCAGGCGGAAAGCCACGTTCTGCCACACCGGCATCGAATCAAACAGCGCGCCGCCCTGAAACAGCATGCCAAAACGGGCCAGAAACGTGTCGCGTTCAGCGCGGGCGGCGTTTTGCCCGTCCACTTCAATACGGCCCTGATCCGGCGTCACCAGGCCCAGCACGCATTTCAACGTCACCGATTTGCCGGTGCCGGAACCGCCGATGATGACCATGGATTCGCCGCGCGGGATATGCAGATCGACGCCGCGAAGCACCTGCTTGGACCCAAAGGATTTATGGATGTCAGTGAGCGTAATCATATGGAAAAGAACACTCCGGTCAGGATGAAATTGGCGGCGAGGATCAGCACTGAGGCCGCCACAACCGAGGCTTTGGTGGCGCGACCGACACCCTGGGCGCCGAGACCCGAATTGAGGCCGTAATAACAGCCCATCGTGGCGGCGATAAAACCAAACACCGCGCCTTTGATCAGGCTGGTGACCACGTCATTGAGCTGGAGGAATTCCACCGTATTCTGCAGGTAGGTTGCGCCGTTAAATCCCAGCCGTTCGGTGCCGACCAGAAAGCCGCCCATAATGCCGATCACATCACCGACGCCGACCAGCAGCGGCATCACCAGGGTGGCGGCCAGCACGCGCGGCACGGTGAGATATTTCATCGGGTGAGTGGACAGGGTGACCAGGGCGTCGATCTGCTCGGTCACCCGCATGGTGGCCAGTTCAGCCGCAATGGACGAGGTGACCCGCGCCGCAATCATCAGCCCGACCAGCACCGGGCCCAACTCGCGCACCATGCCGATGGCAACGATCTGGGGCACCACTGCTTCGGCGGAAAACCGGGCACCACCCGCAAAGATCTGCAGCGCCAGCGCGCCGCCGGTGAAAAAGGTGGTCATGCCGACAACCGGCAGTGACAGGTAACCGATATGCAACAGCGCTGAGGTGAATTCCCGGCGGTAAAACGGCGGCTTCACGATATGCGCAACGGTCTGGCCGGCAAACAGGGCAATACGGCCAATGGCGGCCAGCAGCGCCAGCGCCCAGCGCCCAAACAGCGCCAGCGGGGTGATCACAACGGTCATGTGGCGCCGGTTCCTGTGTAGCGGCGCGCATAGCGAGCGCCGAGCGAAGTGAGAATTTCATAACCGATGGTGCCGGCGACACCGGCCAGCACATCCACCGTCTGGGTCGGGTTGAGAATGTCCAGGCTTTCGGGCGTGTGATCGAGGTGGGTGATGTCCACCGTCAGCAGGTCCATCGACACCCGCCCCACCAGCGGGCAGGGCGTGTCGTCACAATAAAGCGTGGCGCGCCCTGACATGGCGCGGATCAGCCCGTCGGCATACCCGGCGGCCAGGGTGGCAATGCGCGAAGGGCGTGTGGCGGTCCAGCTGTTGCCATAACCGACGCTCTCGCCTGCGGCGACGTCGCGGCACTGGATCAACGGCACTTCGAGGCGCACCACCGGGCGGGCGTCGCTGAAGGGCAAGCCGCCATAGAGCCCGATGCCCGGGCGGGTCAGATCAAAATGGTAATCGCTGCCCAGCAGAATGCCACCAGTGGCGGCGAGCGAGCGTGGGGTGCTGATCCCCGCCGTCAACTCCTTAAACGCCGCCAGCTGTTGTGCAGACATCGCATGCTCCGGCTCATCGGCACAGGCGAGATGGGACATCACCACCACCGGTGCCTGCGCCAGCGCCTCATCGCGCACAGCCGCCCAGTCGGCGGGCTCCAGCCCGAGCCGGTTCATACCGCTGTCAAGCTGGATGCCAAAGGCCTGGCCGGGCAGGGTGTCAAAATGGCGCCGGATCTGCTGCGGTGAATTGAGCATCGGCGTCAGATCATAATCGCGCAGCAAGGCAGTGTCGCCTGGGCAATGGCCGCTGAACACCGAGATGCGCGGCCCGGCACCGATGGCCTGGCGCACTGCAACACCTTCTTCCGCAACGGCGACAAAAAACTGCTGTGCACCAGCGCTGAGCAACGCTCTGGCCACCAGTGCGGCGCCAAGACCGTAGCCGTCGGCTTTGATCACTGCGGCGGTTTCTGTTGCGGGGGAAGAAAGCGCATTCAGCGCACGCCAGTTGGCGCCCAGAGCGTTCAGATCGATATGTAATGTTGCTGTAGCCATGGCCATGTTCTGGCGCTGTCGCCCTGGTTTCGCAAGGGAAAAAGAGGACCAGATGCTGTGGACAGGCGGATCCGGGCCCCTGGCCTCGCATCAGAGTGAACCCCGGCAGCCCATCGGCGTGCCGGGACCGCGCGCTTTATTGTGGTGCAAGGCAGCCGGTCGGGGCGGCGCGCGCTGTTGGAGCGCAGTCGCGGGGCGCAGAGTTGACACTCCGGAGCCAAGCGCCGGGGCGGCACGCGCCCCTGTTGCGCCGCGTCAGCGGCGCGCGGCCCAACGGGCGCCAGCGGCAGCGCGACGGGCGGGAGTTTTTGCTCGCGGGCCGGCGATGTGGTTGGCGGCGGGGCGGTGAGAAGGTTGCGGACCGGCGCCTGGCCAGAGCCTGTCCGGCCGGGCAGCCTGCGGAGCCACCGGGCGGCCGGTGGCTGGCGATTCTGTGCTGTCGGTTGTGCACCGGGCAGGGGCCTTGCGATATGCCCGCGCCACAGCACCATTGGGTCGCCCGCGCGCATTTCTGATCGGCTGTATGCTTGCGGCGCGCGCCGGGAACGGCGCCGCGGCACGGGGGCCGGGCTCAGTACTGCTCTTCGCGCTCCGGGGCCAGATATCCGGGCGCCAGGTTGCCAAAGCGGGTGAACTTGCCCTCAAAGGACAGATCCACGGTGCCGATCGGCCCGTGACGTTGTTTGCCCAGCACCACTTCGGCGCGGCCGTGCAGCCGGTCCATTTCTTCCTGCCAGATCGCCATTTTGTCGGTCTCGTGATCGCCGGGTTTTTCGCGTTCTTTGTAATATTCTTCGCGATACACGAACATCACCACATCGGCATCCTGCTCGATCGAGCCGGATTCACGCAGATCCGACAGCTGTGGCCGTTTGTCTTCGCGGTTTTCCACCTGGCGCGAAAGCTGCGACAGGGCGATCACCGGAATATGCAATTCCTTGGCGATGGCCTTCAGCCCCATGGTGATCTCGGAAATCTCGTTCACCCGGTTTTCATTTTTGCCGGTGCCGCGTACCAGCTGCAGATAGTCCACCACCAGCAGGTCAAGCCCGACCGAACGTTTCAGCCGCCGCGCCCGCGCCGAAAGCTGCGAGATTGGCAGTGCCGGTGTATCGTCGATATACAGCGGACAGGCCTCCAGCGATTTGGCCGCTTCGACAAAACGGCGGAACTCGCCCTCGGTCATGTCGCCTTTGCGGATCTGGGTTGAGGGCACTTCCGAAGCCTCAGACAGGATCCGCGCCGCCAGCTGATCGGCGCTCATCTCGAGGGAATAGAAACCGACAATGCCGCCCTCAATCGCGCCCTCGGAGCCGTCAGGCTTGGTGCCCTTTTTATACACTTTGGCGACGTTATAGGCGATGTTGGTGGCGAGCGAAGTTTTCCCCATCGACGGCCGGCCGGCGAGGATGATCAGGTCGGACGGGTGCAAGCCGCCCAGTTTTTTGTCCAGATCTATCAGCCCGGTTGAGATGCCGGAAATATCGCCGCCGCGCTGATAGGCGGCATTGGCGGCGTTCACCGCGGTGGTCACCGCTTTCAGAAAGGACTGGAAACCGCTGTCGGCTTTGCCGGCTTCGCCGAGTTTATAAAGGGACTGTTCGGCAGCAACGATCTGCTCAACGGGCTCGTCATCCAGGTCGAGCTTCATCGCTTTGCCGGCGATCTCATGGCCAAGCGCGATCAATTCGCGTCTGATGGCAAAATCATAGATCATCTGGGCGTAGTCGCGCACCGCAAAAGAGGAAATCGCCGCCCCGGCGAGGCGTGCCAGATAACTGGCACCACCCAGTTCCTGCAGACCTTCGTCATCCTCAAGATAGGCTTTCAAAGTCACCGGCGACGCCAGCATATTCTTGGCAATCTTGGCAGCAGCGGCCTCATAGATGCGCGCATGTACCGGGTCATAAAAATGCTCCGGCTGGATGATCGAGGCAACCCGGTCATAGATGTCATTGTTGGTCAGCACCGCGCCGAGCAATTGCTGCTCTGCCTCAATCGAGTGAGGCAGGGTGGGGCCGGCGTCTTCGCCCATCGGCAGGGCGGGCGGTTGCAGTGGTGCGATCTCGTTCATCAGTTTCCTCGGGGGTGTCCTCGGGGGGACCCTGGGTGGCAGTGCTGGTGCTGGGCTCTGTGATAGAAAACCTGGCGCCGCCCGGCAAATTGTATAGTTCTGTGGATAAGACATGTATAACCCAATTCTACCCTATGTTGATAGATTGGGGTGTTTGCGTCAATATTTAGTAGGGTGAGGGCGCGGCGCGGTGGAGAAACAGCGGCGGACCGGCAAAAGCCCGCCGCCGCTGTGTCATTCCTGCCGCGCCCGGCGTTTAATCAGCGGCTTTACGGGCGTCCTGCCAGGCGCGTGGCGCTTTCAGGAAGCTTTCGACCTCATCGAGCGTGGCGGCATCAAAGCTGCCCTGGGCGCGGGCCTCAGCCAGCACGTCCCACCAGGTGCAGAGACTGTGCAGCTGCACCCCATGATCGCCCAGTGTTTTTTCGGTTTCCGGAAAGATGTCGTAATAAAAGATCACCGCAGTGTGGCCGCAGCTGGCGCCGGTGTCGCGGATCGCATCCACAAAGGAGATTTTGGAGCCGCCGTCGGTGGTCAGATCTTCCACCAGCAGCACGCGCTGGCCCTCGGTCATCACACCCTCAATGCGGGCGTTGCGCCCATACCCTTTGGGTTTTTTACGCACATAGGTCATTGGCAGCGCCATGCGCTCGGCGACCAGGGCGGCAAAGGGGATGCCGGCGGTTTCGCCACCGGCGATATTGTCAAAAGCTTCAAACCCGGCGTTGCGCATCACGGTGATGGTGAGGAAATCCATCAGCGTGGCGCGGATGCGGGGGTAGCTGATCAGCTTGCGGCAATCCACATAGGACGGCGAAAGCAGGCCGGAGGCCAGTTTGAACGGGGTTTCTGTGTTGAAATCCACCGCTTTGATTTCCAGCAGCATGCGCGCACTCAGGCGGGCGATCTCTTCTTTGGTCGGATAGGCGGAGGGGATCATATGTCAGTTCCTGGTCTGAGCGCCCCCGGTTACAGCCCCGGGGCATGGGTTTCTTTTTGGTTTAAATATCCCCGCCGGAGGCACTCTGTTTTTGCCGCTGGCCAGGATATCCGAAATATGGTGGCGCTCAGTTGCTGACGCGCCAGTGCAGCGGAAATCCAGGGTCAAAAACGGTGACGGCACCGTCTTCAGTCTCAATTTTGTCCGGATAAATCACCGCCTCGCCGCGGCTCAGGGTGATGCTGTCCTCATTCACCGGCAGGCGGTAAAAGGCCGGGCCGTTCCGCGAGGTGAAGGCTTCCAGCCGCTCCAGCGCGCCGTCCTGTTCAAACACTTCCGCAAGGATCGACATGGTGTTGGTGGCGGTGAAACAGCCAGCGCAGCCGCAGGCGCTTTCTTTGTTCGGGTCGGTATGGGGCGCGGAATCAGTGCCGAGGAAGAAACGCGCATCCCCCGAGGTGGCGGCCACGCGCAGGGCGAGGCGGTGGGATTCGCGTTTGGCCACCGGCAGGCAATAATAATGCGGTTTGATGCCGCCCACGAGGATGTGGTTGCGGTTGATCACCAGGTGATGGGTGGTGATGGTGGCGCCCAGGTCTCCGCTGTCAGAGGATTTGACATAGTCCACCCCGTCAGAGGTGGTGATATGTTCCATCACCACCCGCAGGCCCGGCGTGGCACGGCGGATCGGGTCCAGTACCCGGTCGATGAAGACAGCTTCGCGGTCAAAAATGTCCACATCGGCGTCTACAACTTCACCATGCACACAGAGCGGCAGGCCGATTTCAGCCATTTTTTCCAGACAGGCCCGAACGTTGTCAAAATTGGCAACACCTGAACTGGAATTGGTGGTGGCGCCGGCGGGGTAAAGTTTCACCGCTGTGATGAGGCCGCTCGCGTGGGCGGCAGCGATGTCTTCGGGATCGCTCTCCTCGGTGAGGTAAAGCGTCATCAAGGGCTCAAAACGGCCGTCACCTGCGGCCAGGATGCGCGCGCGATAGGCGGCAGCCTGGGCGCTGGTCACCACCGGAGGCACCAGGTTGGGCATGATGATCGCACGGCCAAAATGGCGCGTGGTTTCGGGCAATACGGCGGCCAGCATTGCGCCATCGCGCAGATGCAGGTGCCAGTCATCGGGGCGGCGAAGCGTCAGGATCTGGGTCATATCGGGGCTGCGATAACACGAATGCGGTGCGGGAGGCTATAGGCGGACAGCGCGACCGGGCGATTTTTAGCAGCGGCGCGCTGTGCGCCTCTGTTGCCCGCTGCCCCCGGGGCGGGGGCTGTGAACTGCAAGCGGCGCGCAGGGCCGCTGCCCACGCGCCCACTGCCCGGACGTCAGCGACTTTGGCAGTGGTTGGCGGCGTTCGGTGGCGACGCAGCTGATGCCAGGTTTTTCGGGCCAGGTTCTGCGGGCCACGGGCTGCGGGCCAAGTTTTGCGGGCCACAGGCTGCGGGCCGGGGACGCTGACTTGTTTGCGGCGCGGGGTGCGGTGGCAGGATCAATATGGTTGCTACGCCGCTGACTGATTTCCAGAAGGGCGACCGGGCATCAGGGCCGGTTGTTGTCTGCCAGTTGAATGCCTCGGGTGCCGGGTCTGTCGCGGGTCAGCACCAGCGGCGTGTCATGCCGGGGTTCAAGGCGGATCCGGGTGGAGTTTCGGCTTGAGTAATATTTCGGATCATTCAGCACCGCGTCGGGCAGCATGGAAATATCAAAGATCTGATGCGCGGTTTTCTCGACATAAAGTTCCCAGGAAAAACCGCTGTGTTTGCCCGGGCCGTAATTTTCGAGGAATTCAATCTCAAGTGCAGCTTCGCGGGCGCGCAACTCGCCCATTTCGGCGCGGATACGGGCAAGTTCGTCAATGGGGGATCGGGTCATAAACATGGCGGGCTCCTGACTGTGTGCTGCCGCTATATTCAGGTGGATTCGGTTAAAATTTTCACAAAATTACTTGAATGGTGTTGAGGCGGGTGGTGAATGAGGGTGCACAACAGCGGGGAATGCCCGATGCGGCCCGGACATCAGCTCCGATGCCAGCCCGGCAACGGCTTTGATAAGGGGCGGCAACGGCATTGATAACGGCGCGGTGCAATCAACTGGCGGCGGCGTCCGTGTCGGTCGACGTCTGTTTGGGCGCCGGAGAAGCAATCCCATGTTTTTCCAGGCTCTGCGATGCGGCGGCCAGCGCTCTGCGGAACTGGGGCCAGTTCCTGGTGCTCAAAACATGCTGGCAGAGACGGGCGATACGATAGGGCTGCTTCTGGCGCTGCAGGTGTTTGAGAAACTGCAACAGCCAGTCCCGGTTCTGGTGCCGGGCCCGGAACAGACGTGAAAACAGTGGCTGAGTAAGCTGCCCTTCCATCAGGGCTTCAATCAGGTTGTCCAGGATGCCCAGGTTTTCCAGCGCAAACTCGGGATTCGCGCCAAGATGGCACGCGTGCAGGCGCGTAACATTGGCGCCGCTGAACAGGGCCGCATGCATCGCGTCCTGTTCAACAAGCGGGTCATAAATCAGAAACACCTCTTTGGCCGCGTCGCACATATCCGGCGCATAGCCGTAGCGCGAACTGAAATCCTGGCGGCGCTGAGCGATGAAGCGCGGGTCCCAGCTGGCATGTTCCGGTGCCAGCGTGGCCTGGGGGGAGAGCGCCAGCACCGAGGCACCGGGCGCAGTTACTGAGAAGGCCGCCGCCGCATATCCGCAACTGCCGGCCCCGAAAAACACCACCTCATCGTAATCATCAAAAAACCCGTCATCCACCAGCCGGTCAAAATAATCGTAGACGGCCTGGTCGCGGAACCAGCTGCGGTCATGGCTGAGCAGCGTCAACTGAGACCAGCCGTGGCTTTCGGCCAGCGACATGCCCATCGGCATACCGTCTTCGCTTTTTTCCAGAATGGTATCGGCGTTTTCAAAGCTGACCAGCAGCGAGGTGCCTTCATTGGACAGAATGGCGGAATGAGCACGGCCGAGGGTTTTGAAATGGCCCTGTTTGTCTCCGGTCACGCGCAGCATGTCCAGCCACTCGTCCCGGGTCAGTTCGATCAGGTCGTTGTCGTCAGTGCTCGTATCATTCACGTCGGGCGTCTCCTTGCCGGGTCGCGCTAGAGTATCAGTCAAGTGTTTCTCTAATGTAATGACAATCGCGCATCTCTGGGGTTGATTTTGGGCGGAATAAAGGTAAATGCGTCGGCCGTCGGGAGTATAGTTGCGAAATCCGCGACAATTCCCTGCTAATGCCCCATATTGTTGCCTCTGTTGCGGTAATTTGCAGGATAATATGAAATTTCCGGCCATCGTCGTTAACAGAGTGTGACCCGACGAAAACGCCGTTCGAATCGTGTTCCCGGGGAGCGCGGGCTTGACGGGGCGCGGGGCGCGTGCAGGATCCTGTGTAAAGGAGACGCCTGTGGAAAAACCCGGATCAATCTTGGCTGTGCAGAAGATGCTGGCATCGCAGCATTATATTTGTGACCGGCCGCTGGCGACAGTTGTCTATCTGGCGCTGACGCTGGGGCGGCCCCTGATGCTTGAAGGCGAAGCCGGTGTGGGCAAAACTGAGATCGCCAAGGCGATCGCGGCGGCGCTGGGCCGGCGGCTGATCCGGCTGCAATGTTATGAGGGGCTGGACGCGTCCACGGCGGTCTATGAATGGAATTTTGCCCAGCAGATGGTGGCGATCCGCACTGCCGAGGCCAGTGGCACCAGCGACCGCGCGGCTCTGAACGCGGAGCTGTTCAGCGAAGAGTTTCTGATTGAGCGGCCCCTGCTGGCGGCGATGCGGCCACAGCCGGGCGGGGCTCCGGTGTTGCTGATTGATGAGCTGGACCGCACCGACGAGCCGTTTGAAGCCTTTCTGCTGGAGGCGCTGAGTGAGTTTCAGCTGAGCATTCCTGAGCTGGGCACGGTGATCGCGCCGGAGCCGCCGATTGTGATCCTGACCTCCAACCGGACACGCGAGGTGCATGACGCGCTGAAACGGCGTTGCCTGTATCATTGGGTGGAATTCCCCGGCTTTGAGCGCGAGATGGAAGTGTTGCGCGCGCGCGCTCCTGGCGTCAGTGAGGCGCTGTCGCGCGAAGTGGTGGCGTTTGTGCAGCGTTTGCGGACAGAGGATCTGTTCAAGCGGCCCGGCGTGGCGGAAACCATTGACTGGGCGAAATGCCTGCTGGCGCTGGATACGGTGTCGCTGTCGCCCGAGGTGATTGCCGACACCATTGGCGCGATCCTGAAATATCAGGATGATATCGCCCGCATGCAGGGCGGTGAGGTGGCGCGCTTGCTGGAGGAAACCAGGCAGGCGCTCAGCGGGGCGGAGTGACACCGTTGCCGGTGTGGCTGTCCGCTCCGTTTGTGCGCTTGCCGTCACGGGATCAGGCGTCGGGTTTAAAGAAAAGGTGCTGGAGCGGGGCGCAGACACGTGAGGTCCGCTGATACAGGGCTGGCGTGCAGAGCTGGCGTACTGGGCTGCTGTTACCAGACCGCTGATACGGCGATGGCTGGATTGCGCTGCACCCGCAGCACCCGCAGCACCTGGCGGGCTGGTTGCCAGGCTCACAGGACTGGCGTGACCGGGCACAGCGCAAAGCGTGCCGCGACATCCAGACGGCGGGCGGATTTGGGGCAGTGGGGATGACAGTTAGAGCGGGTGACGGATAATCGGGGGTCATTGGTGACAGTTATACGGAAGACTTTAGGGCGTATGACGACAACATGCAGGAGAGTGGCGCATGGCTGATCTGAGCGATCTGGACTTGCCGCAGGACGGTAAACTGGCGGAGAACATCGCCCATTTTGGCCGCGCCTTGCGGGCGGCTGGCCTGCCCGTGGGGCCGGGTCGGGTGATTGAGGCCTGCCGCGCCATTGCCGTCACCGGCATTGGCGAGCGCGGCGATTTTTACCACGCGTTGCAGGCCTGTTTCATCACCCGGCCGGAGCAGCGTGAGGTGTTTCACCAGGTGTTCCGCCTGTTCTGGCGCGATCCGCAGTATCTCGAACATATGATGGCGATGCTTTTGCCCTCGATGCGGGGGGCGGCGGCGGAACGCGCAGTAAAACCTGCGGAAAAACGCGCCGCTGCAGCGTTGCTGGACGGGGTGGAGCGCCCGGCGCCGGAATTGCCGGACAGCGGTGAGACCAAAGTCGAGGCCGATGCGACGCTGAGCATGTCCGCCGAGCAGCGTCTGAAGTCGCTGGATTTTGAGCAGATGAGCCCTGAGGAAGTACGCCAGGCGCAGAAAATGCTGGCGCGGCTGAACCTGTCGGTGCCACCGCTCCTGACCCGGCGCCACCAGAGCACGCATTACGGGCGGCTTGACGCGCGGGCCACCCTGCGTGCGGCGCTGCGTCAGGGCGGTGAGATCACCCGTCTGCACCATTATAAACCGCGCCGGCGCTGGCCCAACCTGGTGGTGCTCTGTGATATTTCCGGCTCGATGTCCGCCTACAGCCGGGCGGTGCTGTTGTTCCTGCATGCGGTCTGCAATCACAAAGGCCAGGGCTGGGCCTCGGTGCACGGGTTCACCTTTGGCACCGAGCTGACCAATATCACCCGCTTGTTGCGCCAGCGGGATGCGGATGCGGCGCTGGCAGATATAGGTCATGGCGCCCGGGACTGGCAGGGTGGCACCCGCATCGGCGCCTGTCTGGCGCAGTTCAACCGGGACTGGTCGCGCCGGGTGCTGGGCTCGGGTGCGGTGGTGCTGCTGGTTACTGACGGGCTGGAGCGGCAGGAGACCGCGGTTCTGAAGCGCGAAGCGCAGCGGCTGCAGCTGTCGTGCAAACGGTTGATCTGGCTGAACCCGCTGCTGCGCTGGCAGGGGTTTGCGCCGGAAGCGGGCGGCATCCGGGCGTTGCTGCCCCATGTGGACAGCTTTCGTGCCGGGCATAACATCAGTTCGCTGGAGGCGCTGGGCGCTGCTCTGGGCCGCCCGGAGGATGGCGGTGAAAAAGCGCGCCTGCTGGCGATGTTGCGCGCGGGCTGACTCAGCCGGGTGATGGTGCGGGCTGATGCTGCCTGGAGGTGCGGGCTGATCAGGCAGGTTGATCGGGCAAGCCGGCCAGTGGGCTGACAGAGTGGGCTGACCGGGGCGCATGATCGGGCCTCTTGGTTGGCAGCATGGGCCACAGGCTGACAGGGCGGCGGACATCGCGGGCGGCTGATTACCTGCGCTGGCAACAAGCGGACCGGTGCTGCATTTGTTGATACTGACTGGTGCTGCACTTGCGGATACGGACTTGTGCTGCAGTTGATGTTAATGCGCAGGATCCGGGTCGCATTGGTGGTGGCATGGCGGCAGTGTGAGCCGGAGATGACGCCATTGGAGCTTGAGCATGACCACCAATTTCACCCCGCTTTATACCGCCTACAATGCCGCTTTTGTTGCCCGTGTGCGCGAAGGCAGGGAAGACGCTTACGGATTGCCAGCTGAACACGCGGTGTCTGATGGGGACGGCAATCCTTGTCGCAGCTGTCTGCAGATGATCCCCGCAGGGGCGGAGATGCTGATCCTGGCGGCGTGCCCGTTCCCGGAAAAACAGCCCTATGCCGAAACCGGGCCGATTTTCCTGTGTGCTGAGCATTGCACGCCCTGGGGGCAGCCCGGCGTTCCACCAGTGCTGACAAGTTCACCCGAGTATCTGGTCAAGGCCTACAGCAGCGATTACCGCATTGTGTATGGCACCGGGCGGATCACACCGGTCGCAGAGCTGGACCGCTATGTCGCCGCATTGCTGGCGCGTCCGGGCGTGGAATTTGTCGACATCCGCTCCGCACGCAACAATTGTTTTGCCACCCGCGCGTGGCGGGATGCAGCGGGCCCCGGTTGGGCCTGACGGGCGCAGGACGGGGACCCTGACGGGGCGTAGTGGAGTGCGGTGATGCAGGACGGTGCGCCGCAAAGGGCGCAGCGGGGCCCGGTGACGCAGCGCGGGCGCAACAGGGGATGGGGAAATGAAGCCCCTGATCCCGCCTGAGCGCAGAAGCCCCGGCACAAAATGCGAAAAATTCCAAAATTAGTGACAGGGGTTTGACCTGTATCAAGTTGGCACGCTGCAAACCAGGGCATCACATAGTTACGGAAAGCAAAGCGGGGCGCCGCTTTACCTTCCGCGTTCTCTTGTGTTCGCTGTTGTGCGTGGCGAAGACATTACCTGGCGCTGCAGATTTTTCCCTGAATCTGCGGCGTCTTTTTTTGTCGGTTTGTGAAATGTTGCGGCCCGGAGGCGTCTTGGGGCTTGGCGGGACGGCGGTGGCGGCCCATATTGAGCGCAACCGGAGGATATTATGCCCAAATTCACGCCAGAGGCCCCGCCCGAATCCCAGCCTGACGCCGCAAGAGAAACGCGGTCTGACGCCCGGCCTGAGCGTCTGGCAGTTTCCCAACCCACCGGTTTGGCTGCCGCCGGGACCACAGCCGGATTTGAGCAGATCCCGGAGATCGCGCTGGACTGGCACCGTCAGGGCCTGGGCGCGGTGCTGGCGACCGTGGTGGAAACCTGGGGCTCAGCGCCGCGCCCGGTGGGCAGCCAGCTGGTGATCTCGGGCACGGGCGACATGCAGGGCTCGGTTTCCGGCGGCTGTGTTGAAGGTGCTGTGGTGATGGAGGCGGCTGAGGCGCTGGCGGACGGCAAAGCGCGGCTGCTGGAGTTTGGTGTCAGCGATGAAGACGCCTTTGCGGTAGGGCTCGCCTGTGGTGGCCGCATCCGGGTGCGGCTGGATCCGGTGGGCAGCGAAATATCCGAGGCGCATCTGAGTGAACTGGTGGCCGCACGTGCGACGCGACGCGCAGTGGCCGAGGTCGTCGGCCCGCAGGGGCGGCACCTGGCCGGGCGCGGGCAGTATGAAGACCGCTTCCGCCAGGACCGTTCCGGGTTCGAGGCGGATGGCGAGACCTTTGTCGCGATTCACAATCCGCCGCTGCGCCTCGCGGTCATCGGCGCGGTGCATATTGCCCAGCCGCTGCTGCAGATGGCGCGGCTGGCTGGTTATGACGTGACGTTATTTGACCCGCGGGACAGCTTTGCCGCGGCGGCCCGGTTTCCCGGAGAAACGGTGATCAGCGACTGGCCGGATGAGGCGCTCACGGCCTGGGGTGCGGACGCGCGCAGCGCGGTAGTGACACTGACCCATGATCCGAAACTGGATGATCCTGCGATTGAGGTCGCTTTAAGATCAGAGGTGTTTTATCTCGGCTGCCTCGGCTCTAAACGCACCCATGCCAAACGGGTGCAACGCCTGGAGCAGGCCGGTTTTCTGGCGGCGGATATCGGCCGTATTCACGGCCCTGTGGGGCTGGATATCGGCGCAAAATCACCGGCTGAAATCGCCATAGCAATCCTGGCGGAACTCACTCAGCGGTTGCGTCAGTCATGAAGTTTGGCGAAGAAACTGTCCGTCTCAGCCAAGGCGCAATCCTCGCCCATTCCGTCGATCTTTCCGGCGACGGCCGGCTGCGCAAAGGCGTGGTGCTGGGCGCGAGGGAATTGGAAAAGCTTGAAGCTGCGGGGCATGAAACTGTGGTTGTGGCGCGGCTGGAACCGGGCGATCTGGGCGAAGATCCGGCGGCGGCGCAGATTGCGGCGGCGCTGGTGCCTGATGCACAAGCGGCCGGGCTGGTGATTGGCGCTGCGGCGCGCGGGCGCGTCAATATCCACGCCGCCTGCGCCGGGGTTTTGCAGCTGGATGTGGCCAGGTTACACGCCGCCAACCTGGTGGACCCGATGATCACGCTGGCCACATTGCCCGCGTTTCAACGGGTTTCAGCCGGTATGCTGGTGGCGACGGTGAAAATCATTGCTTACGGGGTCGCGGCAGAGCCCGTGCATCAGGTCGCGAGCATACTGCACGACGCTATGGTGGTGGCACCGGTAAAAATGCGCCACGCGACGCTGATCCAGACCCGGCTGTCGCCGCGCGATGACGTGCTGGCGCTCAAAGGCGAAGCGGCGGTGGCGGCGCGCTTGCAGGCTCTGGGTATCACGCTCACGGCCTCGGTACGCTGTGATCACCGGGTTGAGGCGATTGCGGGCGAGATGTCCCGGGCCGAGGGCGAACTTGTGCTGGTGCTGACCGCTTCGGCTACGTCTGATCCCAATGACGTGGCGCCGGCGGCGCTGCGTGCGGCGGGGGGCGAAGTGACCCGCTTTGGCATGCCGGTGGACCCGGGTAATCTGTTGTTTCTCGGCCAGCTCGCCGGGCGGGATGTGATCGGGCTGCCGGGCTGTGTGCGTGCGCCGGCCTTAAACGGGGCGGACTGGGTGCTGGAACGGGTGGTCTGCGGCCTGGCGCCAACAGATGATGACATCGCGGCGATGGGGGTTGGCGGCCTGTTAAAAGAAAGTCCGCAGCGCGGCTATCCACGCGAAGCATAACGATTGTGACCGCCCGGTCCCGTGCGGGTTGCAGCCGGCTTCCTGGCGTGGATTTACCCGCTGCGCCAGGGAGTTACAGGCAGACAAGACCGGCGAAAACCGGATAATTTTGCCACATATGCGTAATTGGGTGGTTTTCAACTCACCTGGAGCGTGCTTACATCAATGATATCTCACAAGGAGGAACCTATGACGGACGTTACACTTACCGTGAACGGCACCCAGGTGACGGCTCAGGTCGAAGGGCGCACGTTGCTCGTTGATCTTCTGCGCGAAGATGCGCGGCTGACCGGCACCCATGTGGGCTGTGACACCAGCCAGTGCGGGGCCTGTGTGGTCCACGTGAATGGCGAAGCAGTCAAATCCTGCACCATGTTTGCCGTTGAGGCGGATGGCGCAGAGGTCACCACCATCGAAGGCATGGCCAATGCGGATGGCTCATTGTCGACCTTGCAGCAGGCGTTTCAGGATCACCACGGGCTTCAGTGCGGATTTTGCACCCCGGGCATGGTGATGTCGGCAGCGGCATTGCTGAAAGAAAACCCGAAACCCAGCGCTCAGGAAATCCGCGATTACCTGGAAGGCAATATCTGCCGCTGTACCGGGTATCATAATATCGTGAAATCCATTCTGGCGGCCAGTGGACAGGACGCAGGCGCTATCGCTGCAGAATAGGCAGCGACGGCCATTCCGGCCACAGCCAGAGGCCCGATCTTCAGACGCAGGACTATAACCGGCGCAGGGCAATCAGCAATTTCAGGGAAGGATTTATTATGCCCAACGACATTGGCCACAGCGCCAGTTCAAAACGGCGCGAAGACGTCAGGTTCCTGACCGGCGTCGGAAATTACACAGATGATATCGATTTGCACCGCCAGTCCCATGTAGTGTTTCTGCGCAGCCAGGTGGCCCATGGCCGCCTGAAGGCGGTTGAAACCACTGCGGCTGCGGCGATGCCCGGCGTGCTGCGCATCTTTACCGGCGCGGATTTTGAAGGCGTTGGTGGCATTCCCACCGGCTGGCAGATCACTTCGCGCGATGGTGAGGTGATGCAGGAGCCTGGGCATCCGGTGCTGGCCCAGGGCAAGGTGCGCTTTGTTGGCGATATGATTGCCGCCGTGGTTGCAGAAACCGAAGACCAGGCGCGAGACGCCGCTGAGGCCATTGAGCTTGATATCGAAGAGCTGCCCGCCGTAATCGATATGAAAGCGGCGCTGGCGGAAGGCTCACCTAAGGTCCATGACGATCTGACGGGCAACCTCTGTTACGACTGGGGGTTTGTTGAGGACAACCGCGACGCGGTGGACGCGGCGATCAAAGCGGCTGATCACGTCACCACACTTGAACTGGTGAACAACCGGCTGGTGGCCAACCCGATGGAGCCCCGTGTTGCCATTGGCGATTTTGCCCCCGGCACCGGGGACAGCACGCTGTACACCACCTCGCAAAACCCGCATCTTATCCGGCTGTTGATGGGCGCGTTTGTGCTTGGCATTCCGGAACATAAACTGCGCGTCGTTGCCCCGGATGTGGGCGGTGGTTTTGGCACCAAGATTTTCCACTATGCCGAAGAGGCGTTTTGTACCTTTGCCGCCAAGGCGCTGAAACGTCCGGTGAAATGGACCTCAACGCGTTCGGAAGCCTTTATCTCCGACGCGCATGGCCGCGATCACGTGACCAAAATCGAACTGGCGCTGAGCAAAGAGGGTGATTTCCTCGCTGTGCGCACCGATACCCACGCCAATATGGGCGCTTACCTGTCCACGTTTGCGCCAGCGGTGCCGACCTGGCTGCATGGCATCCTGATGGCTGGCAACTACAAGACACCGCTGATCTATGTGAATGTGAAAGCGGTGTTCACCAATACGGTGCCGGTGGATGCTTATCGCGGGGCTGGTCGTCCTGAAGCCACGTTCCAGCTGGAGCGGGTGATCGACAAGGCGGCGCGCGAAATGGGCTTTGATCCCATTGAACTGCGGCGGCGCAATTTCATCCACGACTTCCCCTATGCCACGCCTGTGGCAGTGGAATATGATACCGGCGATTATGACGCCACCCTGGACAAGCTGCTGGAGATTTCGGACCATGCCGGGTTTGAAGCGCGGCGCGACGCCAGTGCCAAAAAGGGGCTGCTGCGGGGTCTCGGGATCAATTGTTACATTGAGGCCTGTGGCATTGCGCCTTCCAACCTGGTAGGGCAACTCGGCGCCCGTGCGGGGCTTTATGAATCCGCCACGGTGCGGGTGAATGCCACTGGTGGCCTGGTGGTGATGACCGGGTCTCACAGCCATGGTCAGGGGCATGAAACCGCCTTTCCTCAGGTGATTGCCAAAATGATTGGTATTGATGAGAACATGATCGAGATCGTGCATGGCGATACGGCTAATGCGCCGATGGGCATGGGCACCTATGGTTCGCGTTCCCTGGCTGTGGGCGGATCGGCGATGGTGCGGGCGACCGAGAAGATCATCGCCAAGGCCAAGAAAATCGCGGCCCATTTGCTGGAAGCGTCTGACGCGGATATCGAGCTGAAAGACGGGCAGTTTTCCATTGTCGGCACCGATAAATCCGTGGCCTGGGGCGAAGTGACCCTGGCTGCCTATGTGCCGCATAACTACCCGCTGGACGATATCGAGCCGGGGCTGGAAGAAACCGCGTTTTATGACCCGACGAACTTTACCTATCCGGCGGGCGCCTATTCCTGCGAGGTCGAAGTGGATCCGGACACCGGGCGCGTCACCATTGAACGCTTTGCCGCGGCGGATGATTTTGGCAATGTGATCAATCCGATGATCGTGGAAGGCCAGGTACATGGCGGCATTGGCCAGGGCATCGGTCAGGCTTTGCTGGAAGGCGCGGTCTATGATGACAATGGCCAGTTGCTGACCGGGTCCTATATGGATTATGCCATGCCACGGGCCGACGATTTGCCGTTTTTTCAGGTCGATCATTCCTGTCAGACACCGTGCACCCATAACCCGCTCGGGGTCAAAGGCTGCGGCGAGGCAGGCGCGATCGGATCGCCTCCGGCGGTGGTCAACGCGGTGGTGGACGCGCTGCAGCGCGCCGGCCTTGATGTCACCCATATCGACATGCCACTGTCACCCGCCAGGGTGTGGTCGGCGATGAATTCCTGATCGAAAGGGACGAGGATGTATAGTTTTGAAATAGAACGGCCCGCAACGATCGCAGAGGCGGTGGCCGCGCTTAAGGGCGAGGATGCCCAGGCGCTGGGCGGCGGGCAGACGTTGATCCCGACGTTGAAACAGCGGCTGGCAATGCCGGGCGTGCTGGTGTCGCTGGCGGGCATTGATGCAATCAACGGTATCAGCAGAAATGGTGCCGGCGAGTTTTGCATTGGCGGTGGCAGCACCCATGCGGCGGTGGCGGGCGGTGCGGGGGCTTATCCGGCACTGGCGGCACTGGCGGGCGGTATCGGTGATCCGGCGGTGCGCAACCGCGGCACCATTGGCGGCTCGCTGGCCAACAATGACCCTTCAGCCTGTTACCCGGCGGCCGCGCTTGGCTCCGGTGCCACTATCGTCACCAACGCGCGTGAAATCGCAGCAGATGATTTTTTCCAGGGCATGTTCACCACCGCACTGGACGAGGGTGAGATCATCACCGAAGTGCGCTTTGCGGTGCCGGAGGTGGCGAACTACCAGAAGTTCGAACAGCCGGCGTCCCGGTTTGCCCTGGTTGGTGTCTTTGTTGCCAAATACGCCAGCGGTGTGCGGGTGGCGGTGACCGGCGCGTCTGAAGAAGGGGTGTTCCGCTGGGCTGAGGCCGAAGCAGCGCTGTCGGCTGATTTTTCGGCTGCGGCGCTGGACGGGCTGACAATGTCTGCGGCGGGCATGATTGGCGACCTGCATGGCACGGCTGAGTACCGCGCCCATCTGGTGGCTGTGATGACGCGGCGCGCTGTGCAGGCTGCCGGCTAAGGCTTGCGTTACAAAACAAAATAAAATGCGCCGGTGCATCTCCGGCGCTTTTTTTTGGCCCGGGCCGTGGCTGTGGCGGGACAGCTGTACGCAAGAGGCTTAATTTCGCGGGCACCGCCACGGGATCACCACACGATCTCGCGCGACACATAATACGGAAAGCGTATCGCAGCCATAGAGTGCCGGGGCAGGCACAGCCTCTGGCACCGCTGCGGACAGTCAAAGAAAAACCCCCGCACTGCCAGGCAGCCGGGGGTTCTTTAAATCTTGCTGGAAACGGGCTTATTTGCCCTGAAGCGGACCGATCATCATAATCATCTGACGACCTTCCATTTTCGGCATGTTCTCGACTTTGCCGGTTTCCTTGATGTCTTCTGCAACCCGCAGCAGCAGCTTGCGACCCAGCTCCTGGTGCGCCATTTCACGGCCACGGAAACGCAGGGTGATTTTCACCTTGTCGCCATTTTCAAGGAACTTGAACACGTTGCGCATTTTCACATCGTAATCATTTGTATCCGTATTGGGACGGAATTTGACTTCCTTGATTTCGATGGTCTTCTGCTTCTTGCGGGCTTCAGATTCACGTTTCTGCTGTTCATATTTGAACTTGCCGAAATCCATGATTTTGACCACGGGGGGAACCGCATTGGGGGAAATTTCCACCAGATCAAGACCCGCTTGTTCCGCCAGCGCCAGGCCACGTTCGGGTGTTACAACACCGATGTTTTCACCCTCGGCGCCAATGAGGCGGATTTCAGGCGACCTGATGCGACCGTTGATACGGGGTCCGGTGTCACGGGTCGGCGGGGCGTTATGGGGTCTGCGGGCTATGGCGCTGTTCCTTATGTGGTTGCAGATATCTGGTGGCGGAAAATAGGGCCGCTGGCGTCAATATTCAACCGCTTAATAGCCCGATTCCCCGGTTCTGGCCATATTGTTACCGCCAGTGCTTTTAATATTGTTAACCATGAGCGGATTCGCCATAGGATTAAGGCAAATTTACCCGGAAATTGAGGACGATTGACCTATGAGCAGCCGATTCACCAAAATCACCCTGATCGCCGTTATGGCACTGACCCTGGCCGCATGTAAGGACGACGAAAAAGAAGCTTCCGGTACCGGCGAGGGCACAACAGAACCGTCCGAAGTGGGGGTGGCAGCTCAGGATGCGACGCCTGAGAATGCGGAGACCGTCATGGACAACGCGGTTGAAACTGCGGTGGCGGCGGTGAAAGGGGGGGCTGAAACGGTGGGGAACGTTGTGAGTGATGTTGTGGATAATGCGGCAGAAGCGATGAATGGGGGCGCGGAAGAGGTGGTAGAGGCGGCGCACAGTGGCGCTGACACGGCCAGCGGCAGTGCAAAAGAGGCCGCAGCGGCGACCGGGGCCATGGTTGCGGGGGCGGTGGAAAAAGCTGCTGCAGCCGCCGGCGTGGCAAAAGAATCCGCTGCAGGCGGGTTCCTGCGCCTGAAACAAGGGCTGAAACAGAGCCTGTCCTCCCCGGACACACAATAAAGATGACGTTGCACCCGGGCGGGCGCGCGCCGGGCTCTGCCCGGCGCGCGGCCCAACACTCTGAGGGCGCCGCTTCAGCGGGGTTCAGAGGGGCGGGAGCCGTCCATTGTGGGGCGATGAGTTTGTGTGCGTGGCCGGTATTGCCGTCTGCGTCCGGACAGTGCCCTGAGCCGTGCACCAGCCGGCGCGCGGGCCGGTGTTTTGACTGGTGCAAGGGGCGCGTTCAGGCCCGTGCTCCTCTCAGTGCATCTGTCTCTGGTCGCGCCGGGGCCGCATCCAGGGCTGGCCAGGGCTACCGCGGGGACAACAAAAAAAAGCGGCCCCGGAAAGGAGCCGCTAAGTCAGGGAGAGTTACTCAGTGTCTCAGTCGACAAAGGCTTTTTCGACGACATACTCTTTGGGCGAAGAATTGGCGCCTTCGCGCAGACCATAGCCTTCCATCAGCTCTTTGATCTCCAGATTGAACGCGAGGTTGCCACAGACCATGGCGCGGTCGGTTTCCGGTGCAATCGGATCAATGCCCAGATCGGCAAAGACTTCGCCCGAACGCATCAGATCGGTGATGCGGCCCATTTTGGGGCTCTCTTCGCGGGTGGTGGTCGGGTAGTATTTCACTTTGTCGCCAACCATTTCACCGATCAGCGGATCTGCTGCCAGGCTTTCCACCAGCGCGCGGCCATAGGCCAGTTCGCCGACTTCACGACAGGTGTGGGTGATGATCACCTCGTCATAGTTTTCCCAGGTCTCCGGCTCGCGCAGCAGCGAGGCGAACGGCGCAAAACCGGTGCCGGTGGCGAACAGCCACAGCCGTTTGCCCGGCAGGATCGCGTCATGCACCAGGGTGCCGACGGGTTTGGGGCGCAGGATGATCTGATCACCCACTTTGATATGCTGCAGTTTGGAGGTCAGTGGACCGTCCTGCACGATGATGGAATAGAACTCCAACTCGTCATCCCAGGAGGGTGAGGCGATGGAATAGGCGCGCAGCAGCGGTTTGCCATTGTCACCCATCAGCCCGATCATCACGAATTCACCGGAGCGAAAGCGCAGCGACTGCGGCCGCGTCACCCGGAAGGAAAACAGACGGTCGGTCCACTGCGTGACCTTGGTGATGGTCTGCGCATTGGGCAGGGTGGGGGTGGCTTTGGTCGGGGTCTCGCTGGCTGCAGTTGTTGGGGCAGCGGTTGCTTGGGCCGGGGTTGCTTGGGCTTGGGTCACTTGGGTTTGCTCGTTCATCGCATTTCGGACAC
>NZ_QOLB01000092.1 GCF_003333265.1 Candidatus Halocynthiibacter alkanivorans | reverse complement strand
CGGCCGGTGAAGTGGGTTTTAGGCCCAGTAACCCAAAGCCGCAAGCGCTAAATCACACAAAGATCCACTTTCCACCCAAAAACCTCGTAACCTTCTGAAAATAAACAATCTTAATCTTCAAATGACCACCAGGCCCGGCAGCAGAACCCCCACCAGAACAGAATCACACCGAACCACAACACCCGCAGGCAGCACCCGGAAACCGACGGTCTTTGTGCCACCCGTTTGCCGGCGCCAGCTCCGCCACTAGATAATGTGGCGGCGGCAGTGCTGGCTCTGATGCAAGCTGAACGTGCGGCACAGCCCCCTAATGCAGTTGTCAGGGACTGCTTATGCGAGGAGCCCCAATGCAAGGGCGTGGCGAAAGAAGCTTTGGCACACCGGTAAGCAGGGGTGGTCCGGCGCCACAGTCCGCATTTCTGCTGCGACACCCCTTCCCTCCGCCCGTCCTGCGCCTCGTGATCCGATCCGGGGTCCTGCAACATGGTACCTGGCCAGACTTCGGCACCGCCCTGCCACGAAACTATTTACCCGACTTGCGCAGATATCAGACACGGACAAGACGCTGGTCGCTTTACGTTCAGGTCAGCATCAGATCTCGAGGCATGATGGCGCCCTTATGGCCCACCACACTTACAGCACAGCTGTGACCTGCCATCAGAGCCTCAGCAAGCGTGCCCCCCAACAGATGGCACGCAAGGAACGCGCCAACAAAACTATCGCCCGCCGCGGTGGTATCGACCACACGAGTCGCCGGCGCAAAAGGCAAAGTTGTTTCTGCCTGCGCGGTCAGCGGCACCGGGCCGCATGCCGCGCGTTTCAGGGCGCCCTCCGGTATGCCATAGGCCCGGAACCGCGCCAGAACAGCGGCCTCATCCGCGTCACCAAACAGGGCAAGCTCATCATCCAGCGACGGGAACGCGATGTCACACAGCCGCCATGCCTGATCAATACACCGGCGGGCTTCGTCAGGCGATTGCCACAGGCGCGGGCGGTAGTTTGAATCGAAGGCAAATTTGCCGCCTCCGGCGCGGAACTGACCGATCCAGCCAAAAAGAGCCGCGCGAACATCGGCCGGTAAGATTGCCAGGGTGATTGCGGACAGGTAAACAATGTCGAACCCTTCCAGAACATCAAAGGACAGGCCGTTGTCGTTCTGGAACAAAGTGCGTGCGGCTGAATTCTCGCGCCAGTAGAGGAAAGACCGTTCCCCGGCCTCGTCCGTGGTAACCGCGTAGATGCCCGGCAATCGTTTGCAATCCCGGCGAACAGTATCGGTGGCAATGTCTTCGGAATTGATAAAGGCGACGATCTGATCCGACAACAGGTCAGTACCGAGCACGGTCACATATGAAACCCGGTGCGGCTCTGGCAGCGCCCGCCGCAGATAGATCGCTGCATTCAGCGTATCGCCCGCAACACCCGCCTGCCCGCTCCCGGGCACCTCCTCCAGCGAAAGCTCAACCATAGCTTCGCCGACACAAGCGATTTTCAGAGCTTTTGCCATGTCAGCCCGCTCCTGCAAAAGAAAGCTGAACTTTGACAGCCTGCGTCCGGTCGCCCGCTATTTCAAACGCAGACTGCACCTGTTCCACCGGGTATGTGCCGGTGATCATCGGCCGGACATCAACCACACGATTGTCGATCAGCGTCACCGCCTCAGCAAATTCAGCATGAAAGCGGTGGGTGCCGCACAGATTGATCTCTTTTCCGACCAGAAGATTGACGGGCATCAGAGTATCGCCTGCAACGCCGACCTGAACGATGGTACCGAGAGGCCGTACCGCTTCAACCGCCGTCCTGATCGCCGGCGCCGCAGCTGAACATTCAAAAACCACATCGAAATAGCCTTTGTCTGCAAAATAGGGGTCCATCGCCTCCGCCTGTTCCAGGACATTTATCGTTCGCGTTGCGCCCATTTCACTGGCCACAGTCAATGGGATGTTCTGCAGGTCGGTGACCACGACTTCTGCGGCACCAGCCTCGCCTGCCAGTGCGGCGCAAAGCACGCCAATGGGACCGGCGCCGGTGATCAACACCCGTTTTCCACGCAGCTGCCCTGCCCGGCTGCGGGCGTGCAGGCAGACGGCAAGCGGTTCTGCGCAGGCCGCTTCTGCCAGGGTGGTGCCGGCACTGATCTTTTCACACTGCGCAGCCCGGACGACCATCTTGTCGCGAAAAGCCCCCTGTTCATGGGGGAAACGCAGTGCCGATCCGAAAAACCGCATGTGCAGACAGTGTTGAAAAAGCCCTGTTTCGCAATATTTGCAGCTGCCACAGGCGCGGCTCGGGTTTAGCGCAACCCGGTCGCCTTCTTTAATGTTGCCCGCGCCCTTTCCAACGCTCAACACGGTACCGGCAACTTCGTGACCAAGAACAATGGGCTCCCGCACCCGGATCGGGCCAAAACCACCATCCTGATAGTAATGCAGATCAGATCCACAGATCCCGCCGGCACCGATGGCCACAACCACTTCGCCCGCTCCTGGCAAAGCCACCCTGTCTGTTTCAATCCGGATATCTTGTTTGCCGTAGAGCCGGCAGAGGCGCGTTTGCATGGGGAAGCCTTATGGGAAGAGGACAGAGGGAAGCCACGTTGCCAGCGCTGGAATGTAGGATACCAGCAGCAACACGAAGATATTGGTCAGCAGAAACGGCATGATCGCCCGCACGACCGGTGTCAGCGGCAGACGCGCGATATTGGCGCACACAAATAGAACCACGCCCACCGGTGGCGTTGTCAGGCCGATCATCAGATTGAGCACGGCGAAGGTTGCGAAATGCAGCGGTTCGATTCCGACGGCTTCTGCCAGCGACAGAAGCGGAACAAACAGAATGATCAGCGCTGCAATTGTTTCCATGAACATGCCGACAAACAGCAGCAGTATATTGATAAGCAGGATCACCAGGAACTTGTTGTCCGTCAGCGACAGCACCCCGTCGGCGATGGCCTGAGGGATACGTTCAGATACCAGTATCCAGCCAAAGACATTGGCAAATCCCACCAGCACCAGGATCGCGGCCGATGACACAGCACTGTCGATCAGAATTTCCGGAAGCTTGCGCCAGTCCAGATCACGGTAAACAAACGCACCGACGACAAAAGCATAGACGCTGGCAATGACCGCTGTTTCAGTGGGTGTCGCCAGCCCGCTGAGCAGGCCGTAAATAATAAGAGCAGTCATCGCCAGCGCCCAGAACGACGCGAAAAAGGACCGGCCCAATTCGGCAAACCCCTGCCAGTCCTGCCGGGGAAAATCTCTTTTTACCGAGATGACATAACAGGTCACCATCATTGCCAGTCCCATGAGGATCCCGGGAATGGCTCCTGCCATGAACATCTTGCCCACCGATATTCCCGACAGAGAACCGACAATAATCATCGGAACGCTGGGTGGAATGATCGGCCCGACGGTGGATGAAGCGGCGGTCACAGCTGCGGAAAAATCGGCCGGGTAGCCGGCCTTTTTCATACCGGGGATCATAACGCCACCGATGGAGGCCGCGTCAGCCACCGCCGTGCCGGTGATGCCGCCAAACAACATAGACGCCGCAATATTAGTGAGACCCAGACCGCCCCGGATCCAGCCGACCATTGCATTGGCAAAACGGATAATGCGCCCGGTGATGCCACCGCTGTTCATCAGATTGCCGGCAAGGATAAAGCCCGGAATACTAAGCAGGACAAAGACATCCATGCCCGCGTACATTTTCTGCGGCATCACCACAATCGGGATGTCGGTGATAAAAAGATAGACCATTGAGGCAAGCCCGAGTGTGACCGCCACAGGGATGCCAGCCACAAGCCCAAGCAAGAACACGACAATCAGTATTGTAACGGCCATCAGGCGTCTCCGTCCGGTTTTTGCGGCAAGCCAGTGTCACCGTTCAGCAACATTGCAGCCAGGCGCAGGGCAGCAAAGATTAAAAGAAAAACGAGCATAATCAGGATGCTGGCATGGACAAAATCCATCCTCAGCCCCATGGCAGGCGAGGTCTGCCGTGCTCCTATGGAGGTGTATTTCCACGCCGGCCCCAAAAGCACCAGGCATATGACCACTGTTGTGGTGGTGGAGAACACCCGAAGCCGCCAGGGCCAGTTTCCCGGCAGCGCTTCGCAAAAGACGTCAACGTTGACCAGTTCTCCGCTGCGCAGGGACAAGCCGACACCAAAGGCCGCGAGGTAGAGCAGCGCATAGCGTGTCAGCTCTTCTGTCCACACCGGCGAAGACCCAAACGTGCGGCCCAGAACCTGAAGCAGCACCGCAGCAATCAGAACAGAGAATGCGAGGCAAATACCCAGGCGACAGAAACGCACGGCCAGCGAATTCATACGGTTAATCGACATCAAATTTTCCTTGTCGGTTTGCGCCCGGCGCCAACAATCTGCTGGCGCCGGGTAAGGAAATCCGGATTATTCAGCGAACAGTGCTTCTACGATTGGACGAATTTCATCATTCACGTTGGCAAGGACCGCGTCTTTGGCCTGCGCTGCGAATGCGGCGCCATCGACCTTAACAAAGGTCATACCTTTGGCTTCAAGATCAGCCCGGTCGGCGGCAATACTGTCAAGGAACAGCCCCCGCTCATAAGCCTGAGCACGGCTTGCCGCCTCCATCACCGCCGCCTGATCCTCTGCAGACAGATCCTGCCAGGTACTTTCGGCAATTGTCAGATAAATCCACGACCGCACATGTTGCGTCAGGTTGACGAATTTCTGGACCTCATTGAAATTCGCCGACTTGATCAAAGCAAGCGGGTTTTCCTGCGCGCCAATTGTACCGTTCTGCAAGGAGGTAAACACCTCAGAAAATGCCATCGGTGTCGGTTGCGCGCCGAGCGCCTTCCAGACATCCACAAACAGGGGCACGTTTGGCACCCGCATTTTCAGCCCGTCCAGTTTACCAGGGTTGGAAATGGCACGGTTTGAAGTCAGATTACGCGGTCCGCGCGCAAAAAAAGCGATGGGACGTACCTGTGCCCTCTCGATAATTTGCGCTTTAATCTGATCGCCGATTTCACCACTGGCGACCCAATCCATATGCTCCAGAGATTTATAGGCGTAGGGCACCGCCAGCAACGCCGCCATGGGCGCCCAGTTCTGCAGACTTTCACCGGTGATCGTCATATCAACAGTGCCAAGCTGCATACCGTTGATCAGGTCAATTTCCTTTCCCAGAGACTCGTTTGGGAAAACTTCAACTACAATACGTCCATCCGTCAGTGCGGAAAGCTCGTCGCCAAATTTGACGGCCGCAAGATGCCATGGATTTTCTTCATTGGCGAGATGGCCAAGCTTGAGCGTCAGCTCCTGTGCGAACGCTGCGCCACTTATGACCTGGGCCGCCAGACCCGCGGCGATCAGCGTTACTATTCTCTTTGGAATTTTCATTGTTTATCCTCCTGGTTGGTGTTTTTTTCCGTAAGTGGTGACGAAACTGGTGCATCAAATAATTCAGGATTGGCGGCCAGAATTTCCGGCAAGTCTGTCAGAATTTCCTTCAGGTGAAGCCGCATTGAAGCTTCCGCAACTTTGATATCCCCGTTTGAAATCCCGTCGACAATGGCTTCATGCTGCTGGATGAGTTTGCTCAACGGGAAGCGGCTCAGGCTGAGAAAACGAACCCGGTCCATCTGCGATTTCAGCCCTTCCACAAATTTCCAGGCTTTTGATTTATCCGCGCCCTCGGCCAGCGTTCGGTGAAAAAGCTCGTCCAGCTGGATAAACCGGAGCGGAGATTCTTTGGCCACACGGGATTGCTCGGTCAGCTGCGCGCGCAATTCCTTGACCAGACCCGCATCAGGCTGCTGCGCCAGCAATTTGACGATATCTGCCTCAATTGCCTCACGCACAAAACGTGCATCCAGCACCGATGCATAATCAATCTTGCGAATGATGGTGCTGCGCTGCGGCCTGATTTCGATCAGACCTTCTTCTGACAATTTGATAAAGGCTTCGCGGACGGGCTGACGGCTGATCGAATAACTCTTCGCCAGCTCAGATTCGGAGATTTTACTCCCGGGCGCCAGATCATTTCTTATGATCCGCTCCCGCAGCATGCGATGGAGCTGCGGCCCAATTGCAATACCATGATCGAGTTCCTGTACAGATGCCCACTCAAGTTTCATAAATCGTCCTCCCGCTTTCCATATGAACCATACTTCCATACTAGTCAACATTATTGTAAAGTGGTATCACCCAATCGCACCTGGTAAGTATGAAGCCACCCGGGACGCAGACAGACGAAGGAGAATACAATGAGGCAAACTTGGCGCTGGTTCGGTCCGAAAGATCAGGTCTCTGTAAACGACATGCTGCAAGCCGGAGTCGAAGGCGTGGTCTCGGCACTGCATCATGTGCCATCAGGCGATACCTGGACCTCTGAAGAGATAGCCAAACGACAGTCACAAATCGCGATGATGAGTGACGGAGCAGCTTCTGGTCTTGCCTGGGAAGTGGTCGAAAGCCTGCCTGTCTCAGAAGACATCAAAAAGCAGACCGGAAACTGGCGGAGCCATATTGAAAATTACAAAGCAAGTCTGAGTAATCTTGCGTCGGCCGGCATCAAAACTGTCTGCTACAATTTCATGCCCGTGCTGGACTGGACGCGGACCGATATCGCGTTTCCACTGCCCGGCGGGGCAACCTGCATGCGGTTTGACCTGACTGATTTTGTCGCCTTCGACCTGCATATTCTGCAGCGACCGGGCGCGTCCTCTGACTATTCTGAAAACGTGGCCAGCGCTGCTGACAAACGTTTCTCTGACATGAGCGAGACGCACAAACAGCTGCTGGCGCGCAATGTTGTCTATGGCCTGCCTGGCGCTGCAGAGACATTTTCGCTGGAAGATGTCCGCCAGAATCTGGCCGAATACGCCAATATCTCGGAAGATATGTTACGTGAAAATCTGATCTCTTTTCTGGAACAGGTCGCGCCTTTTGCCCAGGATCTGGGCATGCGCCTGTGCTGCCATCCCGACGATCCGCCCTTTCCCCTGCTCGGTTTGCCACGCATCATGTCCACCGAAGCGCAGTACCGCTCAGTACTGAGGGCCGTCGATCTGCCAGCAAACGGAATTACCCTGTGTTCAGGTTCTCTCGGGGCAAGACCTGACAACGATCTTCCTGGCATGATGGACCGGCTCGGCGACAGAGTGCATTTCCTTCACCTGCGCAACGTCACCCGCGAAAGCCCTGACATACGAGGGTCATTCCATGAGGCAGAGCACCTGGGTGGCGATACAGATATGGTGGCGCTGGTTGATGCGGTGCTGAAGGAAGAGGCCCGCCGGCGCAAATCCGGCAGAAGCGACAGTTCTATCCCCTTCCGCCCCGACCACGGCCAGGACATCCTCGATGATCTGAACCGCCACGCCCAACCAGGTTACCCCGCAATTGGCCGGCTCAAAGGCCTTGCCGAACTGCGTGGCGTTATCGCGGCGCTGTCACATTCCAGAAGGCCTGCGCTATGAACACGCCCCGTCTGAACACCCGCCAGGAACTTAGTTCGGGTGTCGCAACGCCCGGATACACGCCGCAACAACACGCCCCGGGCATTGTGCATATTGGGGTGGGTGCGTTTCACAAAGCCCATCAGGCAGTCTATACCGACGATGCGCTGGCGGCTGAAGGCGGCGACTGGCGCATCCTCGGCGTCAGCCTGCGCAGCGACACAGCAGCAGAAGAACTTAACCCGCAAGACGGCCTTTTTACCGTGATCGAACGCGGGAACGAGCCCGGCTCCGCGCGGATCGTCGGCAGTATCGCCAGGGTCATTTCTGCGTCCCGGGACCACAAAAGCGTCATCGCCGCCCTTGTCGACCCTGCGATTCGCATTGTCAGCCTGACCGTTACCGAAAAGGGCTATGGGATAGACCGTAAAACCGGCGGCGCCGATACCAGCCACCCTGCTGTGGCCGCTGACCTGGCCACTCCGGACGCCCCGGGCGGTGTATTGGGACTGATTGTAGCGGCGCTTGCCACACGCCGGAAAAATGATGTGGCCCCCTTTACGGTGCTTTCTTGTGACAACCTGCCGGACAACGGGGCAATGCTGCGTGGTGGGGTCATCGATTTTGCCACACGGAAGGATCCCGGTCTTGGCGACTGGATTTCGCGCAATGTGGCGTTCCCCTGCTCGATGGTGGACCGGATTACCCCGGCCAGGACACCGGCAACTTTGGCGGAGGCAACACGGCTGACCGGTGTCGAGGACCAGGCGGCGATCGAAACAGAACCTTTCCGCCAATGGGTTATTGAAGACAATTTTCCGACCGGACGCCCCGCCTGGGAAGCCGGTGGCGCTATATTTGTCCAGGATGTTGCGCCCTATGAGCAAATGAAATTGCGGATGTTAAACGGCACCCACTCCATGCTGGCATATGCAGGGTTTTTATCTGGCCACCGCCTGGTCTGTGATGTGATGGCGGACACGGATATGGCGGCACTTGTCCGCCGTCATCTCCTCGCCGCCGCTGCCACCCTTGACCCGTTGCCAGGCATCAATATCGAGCGTTATGTTGCAGATATTCTCAGCAGATTCAGCAACCCGAATATTGCCCATGAGACCTATCAGATCGCCATGGATGGCACCGAAAAACTGCCGCAACGCATATTTGAACCAGCGCTGGTGGCTCAGGGACAGGGACAGCCGCTGCGCCCCTATGCCTTCGCGACAGCCGCCTGGATGCGGTACTGTTCCGGCCGGACTGACGGGGGCACGCCCTACGCCCTGCGCGATCCAAAACAACAGGAAATTACCGAGATACTCCGCAACTGCGCCGTGCCGGAAAAACTTGCTGACCGCCTGTTCAATCTGAAAGGATTGTTTCCGAAAAAGCTTTTGTCAGACCGGAACTGGACAACACAGGTGACATCAATTCTGTCTGTTATAACAGGGAAAGGCATGCGCGAAGCCGTACACCAGGAATCCCTGTCAGCCTGATCCGCTATCAGACCACACCGTGGCGCTTCGGAGTGTCAGTCCTTAGCGCTACGGGCATCCTACGCACTGCCGCAGCCATTCCATACCCAACAACTTCGCCCCGTCCTATATTGCGCGCGCCGCTCCAGCGCCAGCACGGCGGGCGGCGCCTGGCTCACCGATTCCGGGTGCCCCACTTTTGTGAGGGAGCTGAAATTAGCTGATGAAGGCGTTCAGGCAGCGTTCTGATCGGCGGCGGGCCTGGCCTTACAGCGCGCGCGCTCGGCCATCGTGTCGGAAATGCGGTTGGCCCATTTGGCGTTCTCATTGGTAAGCTCTTTGATTTCTTGTGCCAGATAGGCAAACCCCCGTCCGGCGTCGCCTGCGCGGGCCGCCTCGATCCCGGTGTTTATCGAAAGGGTCGACAGTTTCCGCACTGAGCGCAGAATATTCTCGGCAAGTTCGATGATCTCGGTGTTGGCATCTTCGCTGGCTTGCAAGGTGCGTTGCAATGTATCGCGCAACTTCACCTCGGCCGAAGCATCCACCACCAGCCCTTCCAGAAACACCATTACTTTCTGTTCGTTGTAGACCGCATTGCCTCGCTCACGCACCCAGGCATCAGATCCGTCACGGCGGCGAAAGCGATAGGCCACATCCCAGTTGCGCCCCTCTTTTATGGCGGTATCGACTTCGGCATAGACGCGATCAGCGTCTTCTTTATGCATCAGGTCGCCAAAGGCCACGCTGCGGTTGCCGATGATGTCGGCGATGGAATATCCGCAGAGGCGTTCGACCTGACCGGCCATGAATTCCATTGTGAAAACATCGTCATTGGCGCAGCGGTAGATAAAGGCGTTCCCGGAGCTGAAAACGCTGTTGAATACTGTAAGTGCCTGGTCGTCCATAAATTCCCCCTGCCGCGAACAATCACGTTGTTTCGTAAATTCACTTTTGGGCCATTGTTCAGGTTAGTGATTAACATTGCGTTGCAAGTAAACAATATTTCATGAGGGTGAACGCACTTCTCAACAAGAGCGCAGGATGAGATGGAGGTTGTGGTGCAGACGCCTGCCACCACAACCTGCGGCGCCGCTTCGCAACAGCACCGTTCTTGCAGAACTTCACTTGGCAGGCATGCGCGATCACAACCTGGCGCATGTATTTACTTCACCGAAGGACATGGTCCGATTTTGTCCGGCGCGGCAGCAATTTCCGTGATGAAAATGCAGCAACAAAGACGAATGGCAGCAATGCGAATACTGCACTGCGCAGGTGGTCAGTGAAGTGGACGGCAGCTGTGGGCCGTCCTTGATAGCCACCGAGGGAATGGCGGCTCAGAGTGCAAATATTGCAATCACATCAAATTATTAAAAGCCCGCAGCCGGCTGGCTTATGCGGATTTGTTTTGTGCCTTCTTGCCTGTCTTGGTTGACCGCTCACCATGCTGTCCAGCAGTGTTGTTGAGCGCTTGATACCAAGCGGGCTTCTGAACAGGGTTTGCACCCGGGCGTTTTGCCTTAGGTTTTTTTGATTTAGGCATGGGGTATCCTTTCCGGATTTCAGGCAGACATAGAAGGTTTGTGGCTGGATTGATACCGCCAATTTGAACTTGGATTTGGTGTTTGGCCGGAGTTGAGGGGGCACAAAAGCCCGCGGGCCGACAACTAAGCTAAAAAAACGCTGCGTTCCGGGCGAATGTCCGCGATTCGAAAGCTGCACCGAGGCGACGAACTGACCGAAGAACGTCGGCAATCCGCGGTGGGCTCAACACTTTAATCTTTGAGCAAAGATGGAGTGATGATCGAAGGCTTCCAGGCGAGAGTTGGCACCCCATTTAAGCGATGGGTTGCCGAACATTTTCAACCAGATATTACGCTGAGGAGGCATTCAATGAACGACAGCTTTATCCGCTCAGCTGACCTTTGCTGACCTCGCAGCGAGTGGCAGCTCACCGCCCTTCGCGTCGAAATGTAGTGCAGAAATTGGAGCATTCCCTTCGTCGCAGGTGCGTCGTATTGAATTTGCTTCCCAGAAGTGGACATTTCCAGACTCAAAACCTCTGACATCGATCCCTGTGCAAAGGGATTTGACGTGACAATTACCGGATCAAAAGCTGGTATAGATTTGAAAACAGGCATGATTAGGTAATTGCAACGCTCAGCCCTTTAGAATTCTCTCGAGCCTCTCAATGGCCTTCGCCCCTTTCAGACTGTTCTTCCACAGCTGCTCTGTCACTTTCTGGTGCAGATGGACCGATTCTTGAGACGATGTAATGGTCGCCACACCAATGCGCACGTTCGGATAAGTTCCAAGCCGAAACGGGCTGACAGCAACTTGCGCGTGCACCCCGCTTCGAAAGATCTGAAAGCTCGCCCCGGGTGTAGCGTCTTCAACAACTCCAATCTGAACACCCATCGGCTGTTCCCTCAATAGATTGATGATGTTCTTGATTTCGTGCTTGGCGATCGCGCGCCGTTCATTAAGTGTTGCACCTGTTATACCCTGCCGGCCCACAAACCCATTGTGCGCAAATTGCTCAAGTTCCGCACTCGATACCAAGCTAACGATGTTGGGGCGGCGTTTGGTGAAGTTGGCTTTTCTTTCAAGGAGCGTAGTCAGAATCTGATGAATCTCTGGCTCCAGGCTGCGGCGGTCCACGGCACTATCGGGCACGCTTTCGCGCAGCACTTTCCCGAGGATGGCATCAAACTTGTCCGTTGTAAGCAAGTATGAGATTGGGCCGAACATCACGCTGATTTGCTCTGCCGAAGCCTCGATCTGCTTCATACGTTCAAAAAAGGTCAGCGCAGAATCGGTGTATTCTGAGCCAACACCAAAGAGTGAAGTAAGCGAAACTTCCAGCAGGTCCGCGATCTTTCCAAGCACATCGGACTTGATGGGCTTACCGGATTCGTAACGGTAGATTGCCGCTCTCGAGATCCCCGTTTTCTCCGCGACTTCGTCGGGGGTCAGCCCCTTGCCGATTCGATAAGAGCGCAAGCGCTCGCCAACCAGAAGAATTGTTTGGTATTGTGTAGACATGCCTGCTTCGATCCCGTTGATTTGAGACACTCTATCAACAAACGGCCCTAATCGCAATTTTTAGATTGCCTCGCCGCCCCGTCTCAAAAGTGAGACTTTTCTTGACAGTGATACTGCAGCGGGCTAAAATTCAGCATCATCAATGGGAGGACACCATGACTGAAACTGCAAATCCACTTTGGAGACGAACTGTTCTCGCGCTATCCGTCGGCGCATTTATACTCGGGGCTGTCCCCGCGATGGCTCAGGAATTCGTGGCGCGGGTCGGACACCTCGAGTCGCCACAGCAGAGCCGCCATATTTATCTGGAAAGGGTTGCCGCTCTTGTTTCGGAACGGACTGGCGGTAGTGTTGAATTTCAGATTTTCCCACAGGGTCAACTCGGAAATCAGCGCCAGATGACCGAAGGTGTCCAACTGGGTACTATTCAGGCAACGGTTTCTCCGGCTGCATTTCTGGGTGGTTTCAATCCGACCGTTTCCGTGCTGGATATCCCCTACCTGATGCCAGCGGACAATGCCGAGGCCCAGGCCCTTCGTGAGGGCCCTTTCGGCAAGGCTTTGCTGGACTCTTTCTCCGCCAGAGGTGTTGTTGGCGTTGCCTGGTGGCCGAACGGGAAGAAAAATTTTACTTCGAACAAGTCTCTGGATGACATCTCTGCATTTGAGGATCAGAAATTCCGCGTGATGGATTCAAGGATTCTGATCGAGCAATTCAACGCGCTTGGCGCTTCGGCAATCGCATTGTCTTTTGGCGAGCTTTATACCTCGCTGCAAACCGGCGTTGTCGACGGCCAGGAAAACCCGCTTGATACCATTCAGCGCATGAAGTTTTTCGAGGTGCAGGACTATCTTGTGATCTCAGAGCACGGCGCCATGGAAGATGTCGCTCTGTTCAACCCGGCTTGGTGGAATAGCCTCCCTCAAGAATATCGGGACGTGATTACCCAAGCCTTTGCCGAAGTTGTTCCCGGTTTGATGGAGCACAAAGCTGAAGCGGTTCAGGCAGCCTTTGATGTCATTTCCCAAAGCGACATCAACATTCGTGTGGCCTCACAAGAGGAACGCGCAGCGTTCCGCGATTTGATGTTCGAGCCGTCAGTAGCCGCATATGTCGAACGTGCTGGCGACGCTGGCAGGGGCCTGATGGACCTCTATTCGGGCAACTAAGCCTGTCGTAAAATTTGAGTCAGATCCGTTCCGCGGGCCTGACCAGAAAAGAGACGTAAGTGGTCAGCACTTGGTGCCACAAATGGTGGAAAGCATGAAACTTCTGAATTATCTCCGGTTCGTTGAGCGAACATTTTTGGTCTCGGTCTTTCTGACAATGGTTGCCTTGTTCTTTTGGGGTGTTGTCGCAAGAGAGATCGGCGGAACCTTCGCCAGCCGCTTCGCATGGATCGAGGAAGCTGTGCGCCTCATGAACGTTTTCCTGGTGTTCATTGCGCTTGGCCTGGCTCTCGAACGCGGGCGGCATGTGGGTATTGACACTTTGCGTGACAGGCTTCCGGAGAGGCTGCGCAATGGCCTTCTTAAGTTCATTGACGCCGTGGGCTGTGCTTTCTCTCTCTACCTGGTTGTGCTCGGCTACAGCCTTGTCAATTTTGTTCTGATGACCGGGCAACGCAGTCCGACTCTCGATATCCCGATGGGATGGGTTTACCTGGCGCCGGTCATGGGTTTTGGCCTCCTGGCCTTGCGGTTCGCGCTCAGCTTTTTCGGCGTTATCGATCGTTTCTCCGTATCGGAAGAAGCTGAAGCGGAGACTCACTGATGTTTATTCTTATTATCCTGCTCGCCGTTGTTCTGCTCCTCTCTGGTTTTGAGATGTTTCTGGTGCTGGGCCTTCCGGCGCTGGCGACCAAAGAGGTTTTTTATGGCAGCATACCGGACCCTGCGGTTGTTCAGAAAATCTTTGGCGGTATCGACCATACGACACTGTTGGCCATTCCGTTCTTCATCTTTGCAGCCCATCTTATGGGATCGGGGCAAATCGCAAAGAGCCTGACGGGGCTGGTGCGCGCTCTGATCGGCCATACCCGCGGAGGTATGGGACATACAGTGATCGGCGGGTCGATGGCCTTTGGCTCGGTCTCAGGATCGGCACCGGCGACAGTGGCTGCGATGGGCAAGATGGTCTATCCGGAGATGCGCAAATCCGGGTTTAGCCAGAAATTCAGCCTTGGCTTGCTGGTGGCGAGCGCCGAAACCGCCTTGCTCATTCCACCCTCGATTACATTCATCATCTACGGATGGATGACCGGCACCTCGATCGCGCGGCTCTTTGCCGGCGGACTTGCCGTTGGCGTCTTCCTTGGTCTGGCATTTGCTTTGATGGTGATCATCGAAGCCCGCCGCAAAGGGATCGAACCGGGCCAGCGGTCGACATGGGGAGAACGTCTGCAGGCGATCAGGGCTGCGGCCTGGGCCCTGGGGATGCCCGGAATCATTCTCGGCGGGATCTATTCTGGCCTCATCACTCCGACGGAAGCCGCGGCTGTCAGCGTTGTCTACGCGATTATTGTCGAGATGGTGATCTATCGTAACTTCAGCTTCCGGGATCTGTTCCGCATCACCGAGCAAAGCGCGATTACGACGTCTGTCATCTTCATACTCCTGGCCATGGGCGGACTTATCTCATTTTTCGTGACCCTTGCGCAGGTTCCAACGCAGATCAGCGACTTTCTGGCAGCAATCGATGCGGGTCCGATCACCTTCCTGCTGGTCGTCAATGTCTGTTTCCTGATCGCGGGTATGTTCATTGATCCGAACTCGGCGCTGCTGATCCTTGTGCCGCCTCTCTATCCGGTGGCAACCGCACTTGGTATCGATCCGGTGCATTTTGGGATGATCGTTACGCTGAACATCAGTCTGGGCATGATCACGCCCCCATTCGGACTGGATATCTTTGTGGCCTCTTCGACGCTTGGTAAACCTGTCCTCGACATCATCAAGGGAGTCTGGCCCTTCGTCGCCGTCAACATCATCGTGCTGTTGATTGTGACCTATGTACCGGAAATCTCAACTTTTATTCCGAAACTCATCTTCGGTTAAGAAAGGGAATCCAATGGAACTTAAACAACGTAACGCCGAAGCAGGAACTTCGGCGAACGGGAGAGCTTTCGAAGCTGAAACCCGGGTCAAAAGCAACAGGGAAGTAAATGGTGAATACCGTCAGCTTATCCTCGATGCCCCGCAGAAAATTCTTGACTGCCAGCCAGGCCAGTTCTTTCACCTGCTCTGCCCGGTAACGTCGAAACACCAACCTTATTTGCGTCGTCCGATGAGCATCTACGGTTACTTTCCGGAAAAGGGCGAACTGCACTTTCTCTACAAAGTAACCGGTGAAGGCACGCAGGCCCTGGCAGAGTTGAATGAGGGTGACACACTTAACGTGCTTGGTCCGCTCGGTGTCGGGTACACCATCCGGGACGATTGGAACAACATTCTGCTTCTCGCCCGTGGGGTTGGTCTTGCGACCCTTGCCCCACTTGCACATGAAGCCCGCCGGCTGGGTCGTAAGCTGACCGCCATCTGCTCTGCCCGCAACCCGGACGTCCTGATGTCCATCGACCTTTTCACAGAGATGGGCGCCGAGGTGATTACGGTGACAGACACCGAGGGAACCTCGGACCTGGAAAATGTCGCGTCAATCATCAGGACCAAGATCGCCAATGGCGAGGTGGACGCGCTTTATACCTGCGGTTCCAACCGTATGCTGAAGTTGCTTCAGGACGTCGGCGCCGAATACGGCATTCCCGGTGAAATTGCGCTGGAACAGCAGATGGCCTGCGGCGTCGGCATGTGCCAATGCTGCGTCCGCTCCTTCCGTCGCAGCGGAAAAATCACTCACGAACGTGTCTGCCGCGAAGGCCCGGTGTTTGATATTCAGGAGGCCATGGGATGGTAAATCTAACGACGAAAATCGGAGCGCTGACCCTCAGAAACCCGATCATGCCGGCATCCGGCACCTTCTCCGAAGATCTCGCCGATGTCATCGACCTGAGCGTTCTTGGAGCGCATGTCACCAAGACGGTTACCCGGGAAAAGCGCGGCGGCAACCCGACGCCACGGGTATGCGAAGTGCGCGGCTCGATGCTGAACTCCATTGGCATCCCGTCGAAAGGGATCGATCATTTCATTCAGAACGTGATCCCGTTCTATAAGGCATATGATGTGCCGCTGATCGTCAGTATCTCGGCACACAATATTGATGATTTCGCACGGATCTGCGAAGAAATTTCGGTGCCGGGCGTCGATGTGATCGAGGTGAATATCTCGTGCCCGAATATCGAAGAGGACGGCAAAGCCTTCGCCATGCGGCCATCCTCTACCCACAAAGTGATGACCAAATTGCGGGCGGTATCCGATCTTCCGCTGTGGGCCAAGCTGACGCCGAATACCGGCGAGACCACCGAAGTCGCCCAGGCTGCGCAGGACGCAGGTGCAGATGCCCTGGTGGTGTCGAACACACTCCTGTCAATGGCCATCGACATCCATTCTCGCAAGCCCAAACTCGGCAACCTGATGGGCGGGCTGTCGGGGCCGTCGCTCAAACCGATTGCTTTGCGCATGGCCTATCAATGCGCAAAGGCAGTGGACATTCCGGTCATCGGTTGCGGCGGAATATCGACGGTTGAAGACGTTGTCGAATATCTTATCGCGGGTGCCACCGCCGTTCAGGTTGGCACAGCGACCTTCATCAACCCGACGACAATGGTGACGCTTATCAGCAATTTGGAGCGATTTCTCGAATCCCAGAATATCAGCAATGTCCGTGAACTGATCGGCACTGTGCGTGATAACGACGCCGCAGACTCCGTCGTCTTCATGGAGGCTGCGCCGTGACACAGGCTGCAACGATCTCGGGCGATGCGGTGGAACACCGTCGGGCGGAGGAGGTTTTTGCCGCGATTGCAAAGATGAGCCAGGACAAGGCCGGAGTCAGTCGCCCCGCCTTTTCCGTGACCGAAACAGCAACGCTGCACTATCTCGAAGATGTTGCGGTGCAGGCGGGGCTGGCGACATCCTATGATGCGGGACAGAACCTGGTCATGTCCCTGCCCGAAGACGCCCAAGCCGAAAAGTTCGTTCTGGTTGGCAGCCATGTCGACAGCGTTCCAATGGGTGGCAATTTCGATGGCCTTGCCGGTGTTGTTGCCGGTCTCATTTGCCTTGTCCGGGCCCGGACGCGCGGTGCGTGTTTTGCCCGGCCGGTGAAGGTGATCGCTATGCGGGGCGAGGAAAGTGCCTGGTTCGGGCCCTGCTACATCGCCTCCAAAGCGCTGATGGGCGTGCTTGGTGAAGCCGAGCGGAATTCGCTGCACAAGGGAGATGGGCGCAGCCTGGACGATCATATGAAAAGCGTCGGTATCGATATGGCGTCGGTCCGCGCTGGCAAGCCACTGGTGAATACCGACGATATCCTCGAATATATCGAGTTGCACATTGAGCAAGGTCCGCTGTTGATCGGAAAAGACCTGCCCGCCGCCGTGGTCTCAGGCATCCGCGGAAATTTCCGTCACAATGCCATTAACTGCATTGGCGAGCCGGGCCACTCCGGTGCCGTTCCACGCGCTTTTCGCAAGGATCCCGTGCTGGCCATGGCCGATCTCCTCAGTCGTCTGGACGAAGCCTGGCTGTCCATCCTGCAAAAAGGCGGCGATCTGGTGATGACCTCGGGCGTCGTTCATACCGACGCCGAAAAGAACGCGTTGTCCCGGATCCCCGATCACGTCGACTTCAGCCTCGATATCCGCAGCCAAAGCCAGGAAACGCTGGATGGGATGCGGCAGATGCTGACCGATGAAATGGCGCAGATTTCGCGTGATAGGAAAGTCGAATTCGAACTCGATGGCGTCAATGTCACCGCACCGGCCCTGATGAGCGAGACGGTCGTAACCGGGCTTAAAACAGCAATGGAACGCCTCGGGCTGGAGCCAATGGTGATGGCCTCCGGCGGCGGGCACGATGCAGCGGTTTTCGCCAATGCGGGCGTTCCCAGCGCGATGGTGTTCGTGCGAAACCGCAACGGGTCCCACAATCCGGATGAAGCGATGGAAATCGACGATTTCCTTGTGGGCACATCGATCATTTACGAGCATCTCATGGGAGAACAAGACCGTGAAGAATGAACTGATCCTCACCCGCCCGGACGACATGCACCTGCATTTGAGGGACGGCGACATACTGGCAGCCGTAGCATCATATTCCAGCCGCGATTTCGGTCGGGCAATCATTATGCCGAACCTTGTTCCACCGGTAACGACAGTGAATGCTGCCCTGGCCTATCGCGACCGGGTGATGGCTGTCGTGCCGGCCACGGACGATTTCACCCCTATGATGACGCTTTATCTGACCGAGGCAACCAACCCGGAAGAGATAGCGCGCGGATTTGCTTCGGGCGCGGTCAAGGCGGTCAAACTGTACCCGGCGGGTGCAACGACCAATTCCGAAGGCGGTGTGCGGGATATCAAGAAAGTCATGCCGGTTCTCGAAAAAATGGCTGAGATCGGGATGCCATTGTTGGTTCACGGCGAAGTGACAGACCCGGAAATCGACATCTTCGACCGGGAGGCCGTGTTTATCGACCGGGTGCTCGATCCGGTTCGCCGCGCTTTACCCGAATTGCGCGTGGTCATGGAACATGTGACAACGAAGAATGGCGTCGACTATGTAAAATCTGCTGATCGCGGGCTGGTGGCGACGCTGACCACGCATCACCTGATCCTGAACCGGAACGCCATCCTCGCGGGGGGTATTCGGCCGCACTACTACTGTTTGCCGGTCCTGAAGCGCGAAAAACACCGTCTGGCGTTGCGCGCGGCCGCGGTTTCAGCTGACCCCCGGTTCTTTCTGGGCACCGATTCCGCGCCGCATCCGATATTTGCGAAAGAGTCGCCTTGCGGTTGTGCCGGGATGTTCACCTCGATCAACACGATGCCCATTCTGGCAACGGTCTTCGAGCAAGAAGGCAAGCTCGGTCAACTTGAAACGTTTACGTCGCTGAATGGCGCCGCTTTCTACGGAATTGCACCAAATTCCGCGAAGATCCGTCTTGTCAAAAGAACCAGGCCGCAGATTTGGCCAAACCGGATATCAGCAGGACCCGACGAGATCATGGTATTCGACCCTGGTTTCCCGGTTTTCTGGGATCTCGACAGACACAAGCGTCCAGCCACTCTGCAAAAGGAAGCGACGTCATGAAGACACATGATTTTCCCAGCCGCGAAGTTATCGCGCATATGACAGCAAAGATGTTGTTGGAGATCAACGCCGTCCATTTCCAACCCGATCAGCCGTTCATGTTCACCTCGGGACTGGCGAGCCCCGTTTATATCGATTGCCGGAAAGTCATTTCTTACCCCCGTGTGCGCGAGGCAATGATGAGTTTTGCCGTCTCTGTCCTGTTGCGCGAAGTGGGGTTCGAGCAATTCGACGCGGTGGCGGGGGGCGAAACGGCGGGCATTCCTTTTGCTGCGTGGCTCGCTGCCGATCTCGGGTTGCCGATGCAATATGTGCGTAAGAAACCCAAAGGTTACGCGCGCGACGCACAGATTGAAGGCGTCATTGAGGATGGCCAGCGTGTGCTGCTGGTAGAAGATCTGACCACCGACGGCGGTAGCAAAATCAAGTTTTGCGAGGCGTTGCGTCGCGCCGGTGCCCGTGTAGATCACACGATCATGATCTTTTTTTACGATATTTTCCCAGAGACGCGCTCAATGCTCAAGGAACACAATCTGACGCTGCACGCGCTGGCCACATGGCGCGATATTCTGCAGGTCAGCAAAGAAGCCAACTATTTTGATCCGGCGACGCTGGCTGAGGTTGAACGTTTTCTAAACGAACCGCTCAAATGGTCCGGCGACAATGGCGGAGCCACTTCGCTTTCTTTTTAAGGAGAAAACTATGTTCACAGAACTTGTCAAAACACTCGAAAAAAACGGCAAAGGTATCCATGCGTATCGAAAGTGCGCTGACAGGGCACGGGAACTTGCAATGTCCTCGCCTGATCTTGCTGTCTCTTATTTTCTTCTGGCTGCTATGGCTGAGGATTTCGTTGAATTCAACGAACGCATGGCAACGACCACAATTCAGAGCAACGCTGTTTTTGAACGTTTTGCCGGCAATGCGGCGCTGCTGGAAGACGCCTTCGGAGACGGCGATCCAGGCAAGATGCTGACCGTGCTGAATCGCATCGCGTCGGAATTGGCCAAACGCGGCGCACAATTCACCTGACAAAGCGGCGAAAGTATCATGAAAACCCGTTTGGAATTCGATTCCATTGGCGCCATGAACGTGCCGAAAAATGCTTATTTCGGCGTGCACACTGTACGCGCGGTTGAAAACTTCCCGATTACCGGGGTCAAACTAAACCATCTCCCCGATTTCATTCGCGCTCTTGCAATGGTGAAGCGCGCAGCTGCGAAGGCAAATGCCGAACTTGGCAGCATCGATCAGGAACGCGCAGACTGGATTGCAGCAGCCTGTCAGGACCTGATTGACGGCCAGTATCACGATACCTTTGTCGTGGATATGGGAGGGGAATTGACCGTGCACTGCGCGGCCAAAGAATTACTACTGTGCAGGGTTTACGCGAACCAGCTTTGGCGTATGCAACTGACACCTTGCAAAGCAATCGACAGCAGCGGTTGGTTTTACTTATGGCATGTAATGCTTCGCCACATTCGGCATTCAAACGGGTCAGTGATTGAAAAAAATGTGTGACCGGTCCCGCACACACAGTATCTGAAGCCTGAAAAATTGATTGGCAGGCACCTTCCGCGAATATTGACCGTGCAATTTTTCGTTGTTCAGATGCCATTTGCTCCGGTAACATTCAATGTTCTGAAAAAACCAAATTGTGGCGGCGGGGAAGCAGACGGATTGCATAAGATAATAGCGGAAATCGCACGGCGGACAGCTGCGCAGCCCGAAAAAACTGCCATAATTGATGGCGACAGACAGCTTTCTTTTGCACAGCTTGAAATGTGGAGTGATGCGGTAGCGTTGAAACTGCTGAGCCGAGGGGCAGTTTCAGATCATCCTGTCGCTTACACAGGTACCAACGGCATTTCGCTGGTCGTGGCATTCCTTGCGTGTGCAAAAGCTGGCCTGGGTTTCCTTCCGGTCAACCAAAAATTCCCACAACCATTGTGTGCCGATTTGTTCGCGTTGGCGGGGGTGAAAATTTGTCTTTCGGATCTTCCCTTTGGCACTCAGGATTCAACAATCCAGTGCATTGACTTGCCTCCGCTTGCGAAACAATACCCTCAAAAACGCCTGGTAAAGTGGCCTGAAAGCAACCAACACAATGTCGCTTTGCTACACTGTAGTTCGGGCTCCACGGGTCGGCCCAAAATCATTCCACACACACGCGAAGCGACCGAACACTACAGCTGGGTCCACCGCGATGAGTACCGGCTGACATCAGAGGATATCGTGGGTCATACCGGTGTCTTTTGGCTTGAATCAGTGCTTGCCTCACTTTCCGCTGGCGCAACACTTTCATGTGTTGACGCTTCAACGCAGGGCGCCGCGCAGCTGTTTGACTGGCTTAACAAGGACGAAATTTCGGTTCTTCCGACATATCCAGCCCTGTTCAGACTGATGTCACATGGGCAAGGAAAATTTCCACACCTGAGGCTACTGGTTTTGTCAGGTGAGTCCCTCAGCCAAAGCGACGTGAGAACGTTCGAGGACAGAACGCTTGCCGGAACCGTAGTGCTAAATTGCTATGCCTCAATGGAAATGGTGTGGGTCACCAGCTATCGCCATAAAAATGGCGACAGATTGCCTGCTCGCTCCCTTCCAATAGGAAAACCAGTTCACCCCGGAAGTCTCTTTTTGAAAGGTCCCAATGGTCGGGACGTTCGCCCCGGTGAAATCGGGGAATTTGTAATTCGTTCGATATTGTTGCCATCACGCTATGTTGGTGATCCGGCCCGTACGAATTTGTCCTTTCAGAATGAACACGACGGCGCACGCTCATTTTCAACCGGGGACATGGGGTATATCGACGAAAACGGTGACTTGCACTGCATCGGTCGCAAAGATGAACAGCTTAAGATCCGCGGGTTTAATGTGCAGCCAGCGGACGTGGAAATGGAGCTGCAGCAGCACTCCGGAATTTCAGAATGCGCCGTGGTCGTGTCCGAATGCGAGCGAAATATTCCAAGGTTGTGTTGTTACTATGTCGGTAGCGCTTCGGAAAGTGAACTTCAGGCGCACCTGGGCAAGAGACTGCCGAATTACATGATTCCACAGTATTTTGTGCGAACGGACGCCTTGCCCAAAACCGCGTCAGGAAAAATCCGCAGAAACGAATTGCGCTTACGAAGACAGGTCGGTGCCCCGGTCGTGGCTGCGGCGAATTCCCGGCAAGAAGAACAGTTAGCAGAAATTTGGCAGCGCGTTTTGGGCCATGCAAGGTTCGGGGCGGAAGACAATTTTTTTGATGTCGGCGGGGATTCTCTGCAGGCGATGGAGATGCTTCTTGATTTTGAAGAGCTGTCCGGCAAGCGGTTAACCCTCGACGCGCTGATCCTCTCTGGCGCAACACTCCGCGCGTTGTGCGATGCGTCCAGAGTGGGAACCGGCAGGCGGTTGCGGAGCCTCAGGCCAGGCCAGAAGCAGCCGCCAATATATGCAATCCATGTCTATGACGGCAGTGTGTCGGACTATTTTGAACTGGCGCAGTCTTTTGGCAATGGCACCGGTGTTGTGGGTTTGACCGCCGATTACACAGGCAGGTCCCGCGCATTTTCAATTGAAGAAAAGGCCAGGGAAGCCATCAAGCACCTGCCCAACGCAAAAGAGCGTGTATTGTTGGGCTATAGCTATGGCGCTGCGGTTGCGCTGGAAATCGCCCGACTTTCACCTGAAACAAAAACCAGCCTGATCCTGATTGATCCATATACTACATTTGACCGGAGCTGGTTTAGGAGACGCGCCAGCTATGGCGTAAGAACGCTGAAAACTTACATGAAAAGACCGCCCACACTGGGCAACGAACACGCCTTTCCGGGGGATCAGTTGTTTGAACCGCTGCCGTTGAATTTGGAACGGTTTGCTCTGTTTTACGGTGATGAATTCCCACTGCCGGCGCTTCAAAAATGGCAGGAAATGTTTGGGGAAAGGCTGGATGTTTTCAGGCACCCGGGGGATCACGCATCCATGATACGCAACGCAAACGCTATGCAAATGGCTGATCGGATGACCAGATGGCTTACTACAGAAAGTGAAACACGAGAACAATTTGCTGATCAGTAGAACTCGGAGCCGCCGGGGCCATTCGCACGCCAGGGCGGAGCCTTCGAGCCAGTAGTGATCAATGCTGCCGCCGCAGAATTTTGTCAGAATGGGCCGGGCTTGTCACTTCCGACTGAGTGGTGGACGACTGCTTTGTCCTGCGCTGCAGACGTTCGTTCAAGTTGCAGTGAAGGACCGCTCTCCGCCGCTCCTGTCGGATGCGGCACTCCGCTCGAAGGTTGTGGATAAACACTTCGCAGTCTTCCGGCGCGCCCAAATTGTTGCTGCCCATCTGTTCATCCCTGCCTCACCTCCACGGTCTCGAACTCATGCAACACGGTATATTCACCAACGCTCCAGGCCGCTCCATCTATCGTAAGTAGTGCGAAGCGCAACTGAAACGCCTTGCATGGTCTTGTTTTGCTAGCGGGCCTTTTCACTTGGGGAATCGCGGTTAAGGTTCGGCGGCCAAACCAAAACCCCCGCCGCCAATTGGTTACGGGGGTTCCGAATTTTGTCAAAACAACAGAATGATTTACGTCATCCTTCGCGCTCCAATTTCTTACGCGCCAATTTACGGGCACGACGGATCGCTTCAGCTTTGTTGCGCGCTTTTTTCTCGGACGGTTTCTCGAAATGTTGCTTGAGCTTCATTTCACGGAACACGCCTTCGCGCTGCAGCTTTTTCTTCAAAGCCCGAAGGGCTTGATCGACATTGTTGTCACGAACACTAACTTGCATGTGGTTTTCACCACCTTTCTACGATAAATTTGCAATGACTTGCAGGAACCCTGCCCGCTATCAAGGTGATATTGCTTTGTCGAGTCTGCTGTGATGCGAAATGGAGCAGCGCCACCTATTCGCTGGGACATAGCATTGCGCGAATGGCTGCACCATATACTTCGCACACCTTGGTGCTCAATTCAGCGTTGGTCATATTGGGTTCTATGCTAATCGTCGCAGTGCAGAAGGGAAATACGCTGTGGCCGCCTGTTGAATGTCCGCTTGTGTGGTTCGCGCCGACCAGGTTCGCGAATGCAACGAACTTCCGCTTTTCTCGCTTCGCGCCGAAACGTATCTAGTGCAGCAATCCGACCACGTCCCCTCGACCATAACCGAACCTTCGAACAGCCTGCAGCGAACGGCTGGGCTGAGCCCAATTTGACCGTTTTCCGCAATGCAACTAATGCCCGCTTTGCGGCTAATCCCTTATGTTCACCTCAAACTATCCGCAATGTCTCTAACGTGCTCGATGAACGCCCGTTTTTTGGCGGTCGCGCCCCGACGGCTTGGGTAAATTGCGGAAAGGGTCGCGCTGGAGCCACTCCAATCCGGCAAAACTGCAGAGAGCCAGTCAGACCTGCACTCTGTGTGTACTGCATACTTGGGCAGCATCGCGATTCCTCCGCCTGAGACGGCTAAGTTTCGAAGTGTCAGGAAGTCATTGACGATCACAGCGCCTGGAGCCTTGAACTCTACCAATTCTGCGCCACGCTTCAGTTTCCAGCGCGAGGTTCTGATACCACTGCCCATAATCAGGCAGCGGTGTTCCTTCAGGTCCCTGGGAGACTTAGGCGCGTCTTTTCTGCGCAGGTATTCTGGACTGGCATAGAGGCTAAGCGGAAATGTCCCTATCGCTTGAGACATCATCGTTGAATCCTGATTTTCACCAATGCGGAATGCGAGGTCAAAGCCATCCTCGATAAGATTGGCGCGTGCATTTGTTAGCTCCAGGATCACCTGAACTTTCGGATATTGCTCAGCATATGCGGCGATTGCGGGTGCCATGATCTGTTGTCCAACCAGCACCGAGGCCGAAACCCGCAATTCTCCCGAAGGCTCTGCCAGGCTCGTATCGACGATGGCGTCTGCCGCATTCGCCTCCTCAACCATCAACCGACAACAGTCTGCATAGCACACACCAATCGACGTAAGTTTGCCGCTGCGCGTGTTGCGTTCCATCAACTGAACACCCAGCCTATCTTCTAGCCGCGCCAGTCGGCGACTTACGTTTGACTTAGGCAGTCGCATCTTGTCTGCAGCGCCAGTGATGCTGCCTGCTTGTGCGATGGCGGCAAATATCGCCAGATCGTTGAGGTCTCTGTGTTCCATATTTAGAACTCTGTTTTGATATACTGCATGATTGATCCATTTAAGGAACAGTCGCATATTCTCATCAAGCAAGGCAACATGCTTGATTGGAAACGATATGGCCCAACAAAATCTGGAAATTCTGCACCGCGATGCACTCACCAAAGGCGGCTTCCCCGGATTGAAAGAGCATCGTCTGGTGACCGGCAAGAAGCTCTGGGGTGATCGCGCCAACCCGGATGCCTGGGATGGCATCGGCAACTTTGCCTATTTGGCTGATGCACAGTTCGCCCCAAAAGGCGTAACGACCATGCATCCCCATAAAGAGATCGATGTGATCTCGGTCATGGTTGAGGGCCGTATCGCCCATCAAGGCTCACTGGAACATGGCGGATGGCTCAACACCAATGACGCGCAAGTCCAACGCGCAGGTGGTGAAGGGTTCAGGCATAACGAGGTAAATCCGGACGATAAGGAAAACCGGATGCTGCAACTTTGGGTTTTGCCGGAAGTGAAAGGCGCGCCAGCGGGTTGCAAGAAGTTCAGCCTCGCGTGGGGCGAGACAACCCGAATCTATGGCGGCACGACCGAAGACACCCAATCGTTCGCCGCTCAGACCACGATTGACGTTGCCATGCTCACAGCAGACCAAAGCGTTGAACTGACCGCTCCGTATTTGGCTTATGTCGCCAAGGGTGACGGGCAGCTTGACGGCACGGTTCTGACTGGCGTGAAACTGATCAGAGGCACCGATGGCATATTCAAAGCCACAACAGACGTTCAACTCATACTTATCGGCACGCTTGCGTTGCGGTCCAACCCGCCAAGAAAGGCCCCCCCATGTCTGACAAATCTGCAGAATTCCTGAGCCCGGATAACGCAGTTCTGGCAATGATCGATCACCAAACCGGCCTGCTGGCCAGTGTTCGCGACATCCTGCCCGAAACCCTGCGCAAGAACATCAACGGTCTGACCAACATGGCAAAAACCGCAGGCATTCCATCGGTTGTAACAGCGTCCATGCCCGAAGGTCCCAATGGCCCGGTTTCTTCCGATATCACCAATGTACTTGGCAATGAAGTTATAAACCGTGCGGGCGAAATCAACGCCTGGAATTCACCCGAATTCAAAGCGGCCATCGAAGCGACGGGCCGCAAAAAGATCATCATGGCGGGGATCGTCACCGATGTCTGTCTACTGTTCCCGGCACTCTCCGCAGTTGCAGAGGGCTACGACGTCTATGCGGTCATTGATGCCTCTGGAACCTGGGATGAAGTGACCCGCGACGCGGCCATGCTGCGGATGAACCAGGCAGGCGTAAAGGTCACGACCTGGGCGTCAGTTCTGGCCGAGGTCATGAATGACTGGCGCTCTGAGCAAGGTTACCCGCTTGGCGGCGTGCTGGGCGGACACACGGCCTATGGCCTGGTTTATGAGAGTTACCTTTCGCAACAGCCAAAGCCACAAGCTGCTGAATAACGGCGTTATCCCCGGTGGCCCTGCCGCCGGGGTACCAAATTAGGAGACGATACGATGGCAGGCAGATTGATTGACGGCGTATGGACGCGCGAAGGCGATATCCTGGCGTCCGAGGACGGACATTATCACCGTCAGGAAACCGACTTCCGCGACTGGATTTCACAAGAACCCGGAGCAAAATTTGCGCCCGAAGTTGGCCGCTATCATCTCTTCGTCAGTTATGCCTGCCCGTGGGCTCACCGGACTTTGATCATGCGCAGCCTGAAGGGCCTGGAAGATACAATTTCTGTCTCTGCTGTAAACCCCATCGTCAATGAAGACGGTTGGGAGTTCACCGGTGCCGATGGCGCGTTTCCAGACCATTTGTCGGGCAAAAACTACTTGCATGAAATCTACGCCTTGGCCGACCCCAACTATACGGGCCGCGTTAGTGTGCCAGTGCTTTGGGACAAAAAGTTAAACACCATTGTCAGCAACGAGTCTGCCGAGATTACGCGGATGTTGAACTCTGCCTTTGTAGGTGTGGCGGGCAACAATGCTGATTTTGCACCAAAGGCCCTGCTGGCAGAAATCGATGTCGTGAATGATCTCGTCTATCAAAAGATCAACAACGGTGTGTACCGCTGTGGTTTTGCCGGAACACAAGCCGCTTATGAAGAGGCTGTTGGCGATCTGTTCTCAGCCCTCGACACCGTCGAAGCGCGACTGGACAACAGCGGATATCTGGTTGGCGGACAATTGACAGAGGCTGATTTGCGCCTCTTCACAACCCTCATCCGGTTTGATCAGGTCTATGTCGCTTTGTTCAAATGCAACATTCGGCGGATCGCAGATTATCCGAATCTCTCAGCTTTGCGAAAAAAGCTCTACGAACATGCGAATGTCGCTGACACTGTGAAATTTGATCAGATTAAGACCCACTATTGGGCCAGCCTGCGTGGTGTAAACCCAAGCGGTATTGTCCCGGTTGGACCGGAACTCGTGCTATGAGCGACCCTGTTACACTTGCGGTGACCGACCATGTGCCTCTGGCAGAGAAATCCCGCTACGAAGCACTGGTCGAAGAACTGCATCAATTGTTCCAGGCACAACAAGGCTTTCTGTCCGTTGATATCGTGCGCCACAATCGCCCGCATCAGGTCGAATATACCGTGTTGTCGCGGTGGTCGGATCAGGCCGCTGCAACGCAATGGCAACAAGATACAGCCATTGAAAGAAAGCTTGCTGAAATAAAAACCGTGACCGGTGGCACCGCGCAAATTGTGGAAGCCACCGGTTTGGGGATGTGGGTTGATCATGCGCAGGGCTTGGCCCCCAAGCTTCCGCCAGTCTGGAAGCGCGTGGCTATGAGTGTTGTTGCGGTTTATCCGATGTTGATGCTCTTGATGGGCCTGAGCGCTCCGATAATTGGTGGATTGCCACAACCGATACAGGTCCTCGTAATTGTAATAGTGTTGTCTGCTCTCTTAACTTGGCCAATCATGCCATGGCTCGAAAAAGTGCTCCGCCCATGGCTTGAGGCATAAAACCTTCAGAAAGATATTTCGATGCGCCTTGACTATAACCGGCAAGAAAATCACGTGAAAAAGCGGAAAAAACTCCCTGAATCTGTTCAAAAGACGTTATTGGAAAGCACGCGCTCAGAATGGCGAAAGCATCCTCGGTTTGGTGGCAAGGCGAAGTTTTTCATGAAAATTCACCGTGATCTTCTAGATGGTTCAGCCAAGTTATCGCGTGGGATCGAGCAACTTCTTGACGTTCCTGGCAGCGATGTCGGCGAAGCTGTAGCGAGAATGAAGTTCCTGCCCTTTAGCCATAACCTCATCGGGTTTGCCCATCATCATCACGAAATCGAAGATCACGGATACTTTCCGCAATTCGCGCGGATGTATCCAAAACTGAACCGCGGCTTCGCTCTTTTGGATGGAGATCATAAAGTATTGGATGCAGCGCTAGATGAAACGCAAATGGCCCTGAATGCACTTAACCGCGCAACGGTCACACGTGACAGCCTGGCTGCGTTGCACAAAGGAGGCCTGGCGCTTGAGAAAATCCTCAATCGCCATATCTGGGATGAAGAAGAGGTCATCATTCCGATATTCCTGCGGCATGGTTAAGCCAATTCTTACCCCAATGGAGATTGCAACGTCGCTTGCTTGCTGGTTTCCCTAAGCAGACCTTCAACGCGACTGCTCGAACGACAGGTTTGTCCGCACAGCAGGCATTGGTGCGACGCGCAGCGAAAGTCGGCAATCCGCCCTTCTCGTCGACTTGTGCCTGGTGCAGCAATCGGATCAATTCCCTCTGCCATCACAGTCAAGAACGGCCCTTTTGTATGTACCGGCTACTGTTCGCAAATGATTTTTCACATGTTCTCGGAAGTCGCTCATATGTATCCGGCCTGTTGATCGACACGCGGGTCGTGGCCTCATTGGGATTACGCTCGCTCC
>NZ_QOLB01000076.1 GCF_003333265.1 Candidatus Halocynthiibacter alkanivorans | reverse complement strand
CATGTGGGCCAGACATCAGGTCGTCGTTCTGGTGTTGTTGAACCCACTTGTTCAGGGTCGAAACGCCACCCCCCAAATCCGACGCAATCCGGGGTCGCGTCAGGCCGCTGGTCGTTGCAATGCGAACCGCGTCACGCTGGAATTCTTCGCTGTATCTTGGTGCCATTTCTTGTCTCCTTCATTGCGAATATCGCTCGAAAGAGACCGGAACTAAATCGGGACAAGACCACCGTAGTTTTGCAACCGGTCTTGTCCGACTGAGAACAGATTGAGACTGACCGGGAAAGCAATGTCTTCGGGATCGATCAGCACAATCTTTTCTGGCGGCAGGACCGTGGCTTTGAGGATCGTATTAATCAGATCACCCTGGCTGTCGATCACCACAACAGACTTGTCGCCACGCGCCACCTCTTCGAGATCCCTGGCAATGAAGTATTGCAGCGTCTGGGTTTTACCGTGACCTGAGCCGGCAACAATATGCATATGCTCAAAGCGCGACTCCTCGGGGATTTCAAACGGCGTGCGCAGATGAAAGAGGTCTTTCAGATGCGTACCAGCCAGATAGGTGTCGACCACATCATCGCCCTTGTAGTCTCTGGGGAAGATTGGTTGCGTGCGATGTGTCCGGCTGAGATTGGCATCAATCCGTTCTCTGAGGCGCTTGAAATGGTTGTAGTCGTTGTCAGCAAAGAACGGCGCGATGACATTCTGCACGGCCTCCCCCAAGGGGTGCACAAACTGCGTTACGTCGACCAGAACATCGCCCTCAATCGGTGGCACCGCCCGGGCAATGATGGCGAGACTGTCCGTACATTGATCAAAATGCCCGGGACCGGAGCAATAACATTGAAATTAGAGGGGCCCGCAACGGCCGCAACAAATTCAGCCACCCTGGCTGTGTGTTTCCCCCAGACTGAGATCCTGTTGAAACCTAAGTTCACCATGCGCATTACTTCTTTGTATTTATTAACAAGAAGAAATTTGGTTGGATCTGGGTGTGCAAAAACGATTTTGGAACATTATTACTCACTTCCGAAGATAATTAGCAGTGGCTTCAAAGGGCCGGACTTTGAGACTTTCTCTGATTTGACATGAGAGCGGAGGCCCAGGTCTGACTCATCTGGCGCAGCAGTAATGCAAAATTGTTACATAACATCGATTATGGGTATAATTACTCCCATCACTGCTTGGGCCATGACATAAACAACTGCGGGCTGATGTGTCTGCCCGCGGGCCTCCCGGTGGACTGTCGTTTCGACGCCGGCCCTGTCATATTGAATAACGCCTTCCAAAGGTCTGCGGCCAGAAAACCTGTTTCCGGATTGCTGTCCATCAAACTAGCAGGGTCTTACCCTTGCAGCCCTTCAGGTTTCTGTGGCTGTTGTGTGCCATAGTTCAGCACGTTCAGAACCAGCAGAGCCACGACAGTAATTACACCGGCGATCTGGATGCGGATGTCGGACGGCCAGAGGCAAGCCGCGCCACCGCTAAAAGCGAGCATGCGCAGGGTCCAGCCAAACGGCCGCTCCATACAGCCCTGAAACGCGGCGGCGATGCCGTAAATGCCAACAACTGCAAAGCCGAAGACCGACAGCATCGCACCCCAGTCCCCCGACAGCAGCGGCGTATAGGCGAACAGAACCGGCACGATATAGAGCCCTTTTGCCAGTTTCCAGCTGGTGACCGCCGTGGCCATGGCGGGGGCTTTGGCAATGGCCGCAGCGGTGAAGGATGCCAGCGCGACGGGTGGCGTGACATTGCTGTCCTGGCTCAGCCAGAATATGATCATATGGGCCGACAGCAAGGCGGCCAGGGTGATCTCTGGTGGCACCATCAGATCGCGCAGCGGTGCGGCGATCTCAAGCGGCAGATTGCCAATCAGATCGCTGGCCTGGGCCGCGCTCATCGGGCCCAGCAGAAGCTCCATCGCTTCGGGCACTCCCAGCATCAGGATCGCCCTTGCGGAATCCGTCAGGCTGCCGTCCACCAGCGCCTCAATCACAAAACGGTCGGCAATCATGCCGGCAAGCGCCGGTGCGGACAGGGTGGCCAGCACGATATAAGACGCGGTTACCGGCAGGCCCATGCCCAGGATCAGGCTGGCCAGTGCCACCAGAACCAGCGCAATCAGGATATTACCGCCGGACCAGCTGGCGATCATCAGGCTGAAGGTGTTGCCGATACCGGCTGTGGTGATCACATTCACCACCAGGCCAACGGCGCTGAGCAGCACGGCTGTCAGCACCATGTTTTTGGTCCCCAACGCCAGCGCTTCAACCACGGCGCGCGGGCCCATAGGATTCTGTGTCAGCCAGCTGGAGGCGATCACCGCCACGATGCCGATCACAGCGGCATAGGTGGGGGTGAACCCGGCGACCAGCAAGCCGATCAGCAGGCCGATGGGCAGCACAAAACTGGCGCCGCCCTTGCGAAATGCCTGGCCCAGGGTCTGGCCGTTGGCGGCCATTGGCTGCAGGCTCAGCCGCTTGGCCTCAATGCGCACAAAAAACGCAACAGAGAGGAAATAGAGCAGTGCCGGCAGCGCTGCGACGGCGACGATGGTCTCATAGGGGATCTGGGTAAAGCTGGCCATGACAAAGGCCCCGGCGCCCATGATCGGCGGCATGATCTGGCCACCGGTGGAGGACGCAGCCTCAACGCCGGCGGCGAATTTCGACGGGAAGCCAGCCTTTTTCATCAGCGGGATGGTGATCACGCCAGTGGAGGCTGTGTTGGCCACGGCGGAGCCCGAAATCGTCCCGGTCAAACCGGAAGCAATCACCGCCACCAGACCAGGTCCGCCGACCAGCTTGCCGGCCACAGCGCGGGCCAGATCGATGATGAAATCGCCGGCCCCGGAACGGAGCAGGAAAGCGCCAAAGATGATGAAGAGAAAGACGTAGGTCGAAGAAATGCGGGCAATGGTGCCAAACATCGCATCGTCGCCGTAGATCGAGCGAAACGCGACGGATTCCCAGCTGAGACCGGGAAAAGAGAAAATACCGCCCACATACTGGCCCCAAAAGCCGACATAGCTCAACGACAGGATGATCAGCGCCGGGATCACCCAGCCGGTCAGACGCCGGGTCAGCTCAATGGCGCCAAGAATGGCGATGCCGGTTGCGACCCAGTCAAGTGGTGAAAGTTTGACACCACGCGCGTAAATCGCGTTTTCGGCGAATGTCAGGTAGATCGCAGAGATGGCAACCAGGGTGCCGAACGTCAGGTCCAGCATCAGCAGGGTTCTTGATTTGCCCTTTGTGGAGAAAAACGGGTAGTAAAACGCCGCCAGGAAAGCAAAGCCGGCGAAATGGAAAGCGTTGCGCTGAAATTCCGAAACCACCGGAAACAGAGCGTTATAAAGATGTGCAAAAGCAAACAGGGCTGAAAATGCCATCAGTGCCGTGGCTGCCTTGCCTCTGGCCATTCGTGCAGAGGTTTCTTCCGGCTGTTGGCTGGCGTCGGTCATCTTCATCTCCCCATAAAATAACCTGACCCGGGACGTCCCGGATCAGGCGTGCTGAAAGTGATCAGTTGGCGATCAGGCTTTCAGGGATATCGATGCCGATTTCAGCATAATAGCGCGCGGCACCGGGGTGCAGCGGCAGCGGCAGACCAGCGATGGCGCGTTCAATCATCATCGCTTTGGTTGCCGGGTGGATTGCCTGCAGGAACGCCAGGTTTTCATAGATGGTTTTGGTGATCAGGTAGACGTTTTCTTCCGATACATCTGCGCTGGTGGCCAGGAAGTTTGGCTGCGCGATGGTGTTGATATCGGCGTCCTGACCAGGATAGGTGCCCGCTTCGATGGTGAACGGTGTCCAGAGACCCCGGCCGCCATCAGCAGCTTGAATCTGAGCGTCGGTAAAGTTCAGCATGGTCACGCTGTCACCTGCGGAGGCAAAAAGCTGGCTGATCGCACCGGTGGGCACACCTGCGGGGATGCCGACACCTTCGACCTGACCGTTTTGCAACGCTTCAGCCGAGGGGCCATAACCACCGTAAACCAGGGAATAGTCGCTGGAGATATCCACACCCAGACCGGCCAGCAGCGCGGCGTTTGAGCCAATGGTGCCGGAGTTCTGTTTGCCCATCGCCATGTTTTCGCCGGTCAGAGCGACCATGTCAGACATGGTGCCGGTCTTGGCAACATCGGAGTCGACCACGAACTGTTCCACATTCTGCCACAGCATGGTGACGGAGCGCAGGTTTTCCTGTGGCCCGACTTCCGCAAGCGGCCCGGTGCCGGTGGCAGCATAATAGCCGTACAGGCCCTGCATAATGCCAAACTGGGCTTCGCCCTCACGCAGCAGGCGCACGTTCTCGCCGGAGCCGGCAGAGCTGATGGCGGCCATGCCGATTTTTTGTTTTGGTTGCAGTTTCACCTTCACCAGAGTGGCGAGCGCCACACCGACGGGATAATAGGTGCCGCCGGTGGAGGCGGTTGCAAGAATGTAATTGGCTTCTTCGGCCTGAGCCGGGGCAGCAACGGACAATGACATGGCGATGACTGAAGCAGCCGCCGTTTTGAAAATCTTCATAGTTTCCTCCCAAAAAAACCGGCCTTGTAATCAGGCCAATTGCCAGAATGGTAAATCAGGAGATAAATTCCACCTATGAAAAAAACCGCATATGCAGCGGCAACAGCTCTGCGAAGATCCGCGCGTCAGTCTTCCAGCAAAACATCTTTGGCGATACCCAGTTTGACAATTTTGTCATTCAGCGTGCGCCGGCCGATGCCAAGTGCTTCGGCAACGGATTCCATCCGGCCGCCATGGGTCTTGATGGATTTGGAAATAAGTGTGCGTTCAAAGGCAGCGATGGCTTCGCGCAGCGTTTCAGGGATATCCTGGTCGCCCTCTTCTATGCGCAGCGCCGCCGCAACCGAGCCGCCACCACGCCGCGCTGCCAGCACCCGGCGTTCGGCCACGTGACGCAATTCCCGAACGTTGCCCGGCCAGTCATAAGACAGCAGTGTCGCAGCGTCTCCGGCAGTCAGTTCCGGCGGCTGCACCTCATAGGTTTCTGCCACCTGGGTGACAAAATGCTGAAAAATCATGATCACATCTTCGCCACGCGTCCGAAGCGCCGGCAGTTCGATCTGAAACGTGTTCAGCCGATAGAGAAAATCGGCACGAAAGCGGCCCTCTCTGGCTTTGGCTTCGAGGTTTTCATTGGAGGCCGCAATCACCCGCACATCAGTTCTGATCACCTCGTCTGAGCCGGCCGGGGTAATTTCGCCGGTTTCCAGTGCACGCAACAGCTTGGCCTGGGCTTCAAGCGGGAAAGCTCCGGCCTCGTCAAGAAAGATGGTGCCGCCTTCAGCTTTGCGGAAAAACCCCTGTGGCCCGTCCACCGCGCCGAACATCTGCAGCTCCATGGTTTCGGGCGGCATATTGGCACAGTTAACCGGCATAAACGGCTGATCACTGCGCGGACTCATCGCGTGCAGCGCGCGGGCGATCAGCTCCTTGCCGGTACCGGTTTCGCCTTGAATGAGCACGGTGCTTTTGGTGTCGGCAATTTCAAAAACATCGTTGCGCAGGGCGGTCATACTGTCGCTTGCGCCCAGCAACACCCGGTCAATGCCGGAGAGTTCCGACAGTTGGGCGCGCAGACGTTTGGTAGTGGACAATAGTCGGTGGTTTTCGGCTGCATGGCGCAGAACCCGCAGCAACTGACGCGGATCAAAGGGTTTTTCCAGGAAGGAATAGGCCCCGTCCTGCATCGCCTGCACCGCCATAGAAATATCGCCATGTGCCGAAATCAGCACCAGCGGCGGCGCGGTACCTTTGTCCAACGCGGCCAGAAATTCCAGCCCGGACATGCCCGGCATCCGCACATCTGACAGGATCACATCCGGTTCCAGGTCTTTAAGCCGCGACAATGCAGAGCGGGCATCGGCGAACACGTCGACTTCCCAGCCCGACCGCGTCAACAGGTGCTCCAGCGACTGGCGCAATTCGCGGTCATCATCGGCAACGACGATTTTGAAACTCGTTTTGCTCATTGGTGTTCCTCCGAAAGCGGCAGCCACAGGGTGAACTCTGCGCCACTGTGCCGTGCGTCCTGCGCTTCTATAGTCCCGTTCATATCTTTGGCAATCTGCGCCGAAATGGCCAGCCCAAGCCCCATGCCGACGCCGGATGATTTTGTAGTCATGAACGGCTCTTGCAGATTGTCCATGCTGCGACCTTCCAGCCCGGTGCCGGTATCGGTGACACGCACAAAGGCGCGCCTGTCGCTGCAATCCACTTCAACCGTGATCTGGCGCAGCGCCTGCCCGGACACCGCGTCAATCGCGTTGCGCAGCAGATTTACCAGAACCTGTTCAATGCGTTGCTGATTGCCCGCCACATGTACCGCGCCCTGCGCATAGTGCCGGATCAGGGTCACGTTAGTTGCGCTCATGCCGTGCGCCACCAATTCCGCCGCGGCATCATTGGCACGGCGGAGATCAAAGACACGGCTGTCTTCAACGCCGGGAGTGGCAAAAAAACGCAGCTGGTTGTTGATATTCTGCATCCGGTCGACCAGTCCGGAGAGCTGAGGGTTCAGGCTGTTGGGCGGCGCGTCGGTGGCGATTTCTTCGGCGGTCAGATAGTTGCGCATCGCTGAAATCGGCTGGCCCAGCTCATGGGTGATTGAGGCGGACAACTGCCCCAGCGCCGCCAGCCGGCTGGCCCGTTCCAGGCCGTCCTTGGCGACTTTGAGATCAGATTCTGCGGCCCGGCGCACTTCAATTTCCCGGGTCAGACGCACCCGGTCGGCGTCCGATTTCCACAGCGCCTCGCGCAGACGGGCCGAACGGAAGCCGGTGATTGCGATGATGACGCCAAACAGTGCGGCCAGAACGCCGGCAATCACCAGTCCCGCGCGCAGTCGGATGCCAGTCAGGTCAGACAGCAGATAAACCGTCCAGTCCTGCTGCTTAATCTGCGCCTCAGCGAGCAGGTATTCTGCCCCGTCGAGCGTGACACGTCCGTTGCCGCCCACCTGCCAGTCGAGCGGCAGCAGCGGCTGATCACCAAATTGTTGTGCCTTTTCCAAACTTTGTCGGGCCGGATCGGTCAGCGGCTGCAGGGTACGAAACTGATCAACGTTGTCAGAGGCCAGCAGGACCACCGTGTCCGGGTTGCTCACCAGAATGCGTTCGCCTGAATTCTGCCAGGCCCGGCTCAGCGAATCCAGGCCGGTTTTAACGACGATCACCCCGATGATGCCTCCGGCGTTGTCCCGCACCGGTGCCGATACAAAATATCCCGGTTCACCGGTGGTGGCGCCGATGGCAAAAAACTGTCCGGTTCCGCCAAGAACGGCGTCTCTGAAATAGGGTCGGAACATGTAGCTGTTGCCGATAAAACTGTCCGCTGTGCCGAAATTCGACGCGGCAATGGTGTTTCCGGTCAGATCCATCAGGAAAATATGGTCGGCATCCGCACTTAGTGCGAATTCCCGGAGCCGTGGGCTCAGTGCCGATCCATTGCCATTTTGCAGCGCTTCCACCACCGCCTCATTCTGCGAAATCACAAAGGGCAGATGCCAAAGGCGGCGCAACGCATCATCAATTGTGCTGGCAAAAAAAGCCGCCCTGTTTTCCGTTTGCCAGACCTCCTGACGCGAAAAATATTGAACAAGCGCGACGTAGAAGCCAGCAGAGACCACAACAATAACCGCCAGCCTTTGCAGTAATTTCGAATAATGTTTCATTCTGTCGGGGCCGGTTTTAACATGCTGACACTCTATCCCTTACACTCTGCCCGCCCGTCTTCCCCGGCGGATTTCAACAGACTGAACTGTATTCGCCGCGAACACGGGCACCACCGAAACCAGGTGTTTCAGCTCCGACACTTTCGCCTGTAGCACTGGTGCCCGGGATTTGAAAAGGACAAACTCCCAGCAGGCGCGCCGCCCGCCACCGTCTGCACGAAGCGCGGCGAAGGCCCGGGCGCAGAGGTTTCAGGGCAGCGTGCAGGGCGCGCATGAAACACCCTGGAGTTGTCGTTTGTCGCGGACCAGCGTCAGTTGCCGGTCGCCAGCCGCGCCACAAACTGTTTCACCGTTGGAATGAAGATATCGCCATCGGCGCCGCGGTAAAACGGGTCGCTTCCCGCCTGAAACGCCTTGTGGCCGGTGAAGATAAGCTGTTGCTGCAAATCCTCGCCCTGAATGGCGCCGACCAGGCTTTTTCGGATGCAATAGGCACGTGGATCCGGCCGTTTGCCGGTAACAAATCTTTTGTCAGCGTCCTGGCTCCAGGCACTTAAAGCGCACGTCGCCAGACAGCCCACACAGTCACTGCGATGTTCGCGGATTTCGCGCGCCCGCTCGGGGGTAACAAAGATCAGCGTGTCGTCCGGCGTACGCAGGGGGGTGTTAAACCCGGCCGCAATCCAGCGGGCAACGCTGGCGCTGTCGGCCTCAGCGACGTGAAAACCATTGCCTGGCACCGCCGAGCCCTGCACCTGGCAGGGCATTGCCTCGCTGGCTTTGGTCGCAAAGGGCACCTGACGCTGAATGTTGCCATAAAGGTTTTCGATCATCGCATTTTTATAGGCCGAAGAATGGAACCCGGTCGGGCTGAATTTATTCAGTGCGATGTCGCCCTCTTTCATCGACAGGATCAGCGCTTTCCAGGCGTCGGATATCGGACACTCCTGTGTTAACAGATCACGACTGCCAAACTGGAAGGCGATGGGGCCGATGTCCGGATCACCCAGCCAGTGTTCAAATTCCCGCAGATACCAGACGCCGCCGGCCATGATGATGGCTACCTGCTGCATGCCGTTTTCATTCATGCAATTGCGCAGGGCCCTGACCCGCTCATAGGGGGATTGCGGACTGTCGGCGTCCTCCCGGCTGGTAATGCCATTGTGGCCACCGGCGAGCCAGGGGTCTTCATAGACCACCGCGCCGATCAGGGTGCTGAACTGCCCGCTCCATTTCTTGAAATTACGTTTCAGCAGCACTTTCAACGCCATAACGCTTGAGATGATCGGGTCCAGATAAACCCCTTCGCGCTGGCAGATCTCGGCTTCTTCTTCGCCAGGCAGACCGGCACCCATGGTCACCGCATGGATCATATTGCCGCCCTCAGGCAGCCTTGTGCCCGCCAGCACCCCCGCCATCGTCCGCAATGTTCCGCCGGCCATTTTCAGGAAATTGACCCGGATCCGGCCTTTGCCTGCCGCCGCCGCATGGGCGATGCCCGCCTGCAGGATGCCGCCCTCGATTGACCAGGCCACCAGTTCCTCGTGACGGTCCTGACGCAGGCGGCCGCTGTGGGGATAAGAGATTTCCACGCCGCGGCTGTCATAACCGATGGCTGCACCCGTGCCGGAAAATGTCCCCAGCGCGTTTTCTGCAGCCCATGCGCCGGCGCTTCTGCCATTGCTGGCGCCGACACCTTTGCCGCCCTGAACAAACGGCAAGACCCAGGCACCATCGATGAAAACGGGATCATTCAAATGTTTCAGAATAGCTCAGCCCTCCTGTGACGCCTGCAGCCTGATGGGGCGCAAGACGCAGCTCTGGGCAAGGTCATAGGGAAGAATTTCAGGGCGTCAACATCATAGCGCGGCAAAAAATAAGGATGCGCCGTTATTCGCCTAACAATTTGAAAGGTATAACTTAAATAGACCTTAGCAAGGTTATCCATCACGCGGCGGAGGCCGCGCCGAGGCCCCTGAAACCAATGCTAAATTTTGGTCCCAGGGGCTGTCGCAGATGATTTTTGCGGGCCATGTTAGCGGCTGGGTCTGGCGATCTGGGGTTCCGGGCCGTCACACAGCGGCAAGTGCTCCACCACTGGCGACCATTCGCCGCGCGCAATCAGCCCGTCGATATGGGCCGAGATCTCGTGTAATGGCGCGAACCACACATCGCCCTTGTCGATCATATATTCGATCAGATTGATCATAGCGTCGGCGCGCGCAAGGCGGCCCGACGCAAACGGATGCCAGACCGAGGTCCAGAAACCACCGTATTTCCAGGCCGCATCAAAATCGGCGCGGTACACCTCAAAGGCGCGTTCCGGTGCCCGGATCGGCATATTGTGTTCCGCGTCGTCCAGATGCACAAACTGCGCCCAGTCGTCCGAGGAAATATCATAGGGCAGCTGTAGCATGCGCTGACCGGAGCGGCCTTGCATCTGATAGGGGATGTCGTGGCCGCCAAGCGAGGAATCATATTTGAAACCGTTCTCCAGCAGCAGATCCAGCGTATGTTCGGAAAACGCGTTGGAAGGCGCGCGGTAGCCCACGGGTGGTTTGCCGGTGACTTTCTCGATCGCCTCAATGCCGCGCAGCAGGATGGTGCGTTCTTCTTCGCGGGAAAACTGGTTGATGCGTTCATGCAGCCAACCGTGGTGGCCGATCTCATGGCCGCCGTTCACCAGGGCGCGGATCACATCGGGGTATTTTTCAACACACCAGCCCGGCACAAAAGCGGTCTGGCGCATGTTGAAATGCTCCCAGATTTTGATGATGCGCGGCATGGCTACCTGGGCACCATAGCGCAGGTTGGCGCCAAAGGAGACGTGGCGTTGTGCATCGTCGGGAAAGAACAGATGCAGCAGGCTTTCGGCGTCAAAGTCAAACGCAAAACAGACCGCACAGCGGGCGCCATTGGGCCAGGGGGGTGGGTTATCAATCAATTGCAGTGTCATAATGTCCTCGTTTCTCAGGCCCTCTGCCGCGACCGCGCCAAAAGCAGCACGGTTCGCAGAGGGCTCAAAATTCCGGTTTAAACCCGGGCTTTGCCAATCTGGTAGACCCGCGGCGTCAGCTCTTCGATTTCGCGCCCGGCCCAGTCGCGCTGAGAAGCGGTTTTCATCGCGTCCCGCTGACCGCGCCGCAGCATTTCGATGTCATCACTGATGTCGAGGGTGAGCACTTCGCCGTCGGCCACTACCTGGACGCCGTTAACATAAACGTCACGGATGGCGCGATCGTTGGCGGAATAAACGATGCTGCGGATCGGGTCGTAATCCGGCTGCATATACCGGTTTTTCATATCAACGATGGAGAAGTCCGCTTTGCAGCCCGCCGCCAGTCGCCCGAGATCAGGACGGCGGATGATGTCGGCGCCCACATGGGTGGCGGCATCAAATGCATAGCTGGTTGGGGCGGCGGTAAAGCTGCCGCCGATGATACGCCCGGCGTAACAGGCCATGCGCAACTCATCGAGCATGTTATGCGGGAAAGTGTCGGTGCCGATACCCACCGGCACGCCCCCATCCACATAGCGGCGCAACGTGTTCATGGCGATGCCACGGCGCGCAAAGACCACCGGACAATGGGCGACCTGCGCACCGCTGTCGGCCAGCAGCTCAAAATCATTGGCATGGGGCCAGTGAATCCAGGGGTGGTCATTGAGAAAAATACCGTGGCCGATCACCGTGTCCGGACCAAGCGCACCCATCCGGTCCAGCCATTCTACCGGGGTGCAGCCATGGCGGCGGGTGATTTCCTGGAACTCCACCACGCTTTGCGCCGCGTGAATCTGGATCGGCTGGCCGCGCTCGCGTGCCGCTTCCAGCGCCCCCATGATGTGGTTTTCAGAACAGGTATCAATCTGCGCCGGGCAGATATATCCGCTGATCAGTGGGCTGGCATGGGCGTTGGCCGCATCCGCCGCCGCCACCGCATCGACCAGCAAGCGGTCGCCACGGCTTTCCACCAGGTCATATTCCACCGAATGGCCATTTTTTGTCTTCCACGGTCCGGCGCGGAACATGCCCCAGAGCGCGGCGCGGATACCGGATTCCTCATAATCGCCGATCCAGTCTTCGCGCGGCGGCGCCAGGTCACAAATGGTGGTAACGCCGCTTTTCAACAGTTCCGACTGTGACACCCGGCAGGCGGGGCGGGCATATTCCGGGCCAATATCAAACACCGGCATGAATTCATAAAGCGAACTTTGACCAAGCTTTGGGCTGCCCAGCTCTTCCATCATGCCCTTCCAGCCAGGCTCATGGCCAGGGTGGCTGTGGATATTGACAAATCCAGGCATCAGCATCACCTCGCGCCCGTCGATTTCGACCTCAGCGCTGCCGGCATATTGCGCGCCGACATAGAGAATTTCGTCACCACAGAATGCCATATCTGCGCCTTGTAGATATTCCTGAGACCCGGTCGCCTCGTTCCAGGCAACAATCCAGTTACAATTGCGGATGACTGTTGTTTTATCGGCTTTAATATTGCTCATCAGGAGGCCTTTTTCGTAGCGGTATTTGCATGCGTCTCAAGTCGGGGCGACAGGTGAATGCCGGCAATCATGCAGCGCACCGATCCCCCGGCGAGCTCAATGGTCGGGATGTCCACGGGCACCAGCGTTACAAACCGCTCCAGCTCGCGGATTTGGTCTGCAGTCAGTGCTTTGAAAGCCCGCCTGGACAGCGCCAGGACGCGCCCGTCGGTGCCCATCAGCTCAATAGCATTGCCGGCAAATTCGCGGATCTGCCTTTCGCTCAGATTGATGGTGACGCGCCCAGAGGCGGTCAGCCGGTCGTGGATTTCAGCGCGCCGTGCCGGGTCGGTGATCATGTCAAAGGCGGCAAGGCAGAACGCATCCCCGATGCACATCAGCACATTGGTGTGGTACACCGCGACGCCATTGCTGTCGGCGGCGTCAAAGACCACGGGCTCAAAGCCGACATGGGTGCAAAACCGTTCCAGCGCCACGTCGCTCATCCGGTCCGATTTCACCGCATAGGCCACCCGTTCCGCGTGATCCAGCACCATGGCACCGGTGCCTTCCAGAAAGACCCCGTCCTGCTCAAGACCGGAATAATCGACGATTGATTGCACGCGGTACTGATCTTTCAACATCTCAAGGATGTCACTGCGCCGCTCTTTGCGCCGGCTGGGCGAGGCCATCGGATAGGTCACCACATGCCCACCGCTGTGGGTGGAAAACCAGTTGTTGGGAAACACAGAATCCGGGCTGTCGTCGTCAATATCATCGAACAGATGAACCCGCACGCCAGCACGTTCCAAAGTGGCGGCCAGATCGGTGCATTCGTCATAAGCGGCTTGCGACACTACGAATGCGGCGCGCATGGGATCCGTGGCCTGAAACGCATTGTCACGCGCGGTGGCCGGGTTTGGGGCAAACCGGTGCGGCCGGATCATTATCACGGCCCGGGGTGCCTGTACTGAAAAAACGGTCATATCCATGCCTCCTGAGGCTGGCCTGTGCCTGCTGGCAAGCAGGCAATAAGTATCTGCTCGCGCCCGGTAATCCGGGCACGGCGTTGTTTTCTCAACCACAGATTTGGCATTTCAGACGGCTGTTTACGGCGCGGCTGTAGCGGGTTGTACCTGCTGGACAACGGCTGGGGCCTGCGGATGACCGTGTACGATCTGACCGAGGAACTTGCGGGTGCGTTCCTCCTGCGGATTGTCGAAAAAAGCTTCTGGCGTGTTCTGTTCAACAATCTCGCCCCGGTCCATAAAGATGACCCGGTCCGCTACATCGCGGGCAAAGTCCATCTCATGGGTGACGCAGATCATTGTCATACCTTCGCGCGCCAGATCCACCATCGTCTCCAGAACTTCCGAAACCATTTCCGGGTCCAGTGCAGAGGTGGGTTCGTCAAACAGCATGATTTTCGGCTTCATGCAAAGCGCCCGCGCAATGGCGACACGTTGTTTTTGTCCGCCCGACAACTGTCCCGGATATTTGTCTGCCTGTTCGGGGATTTTCACCCGATGCAGATATGTCATCGCGGTCTCTCTGGCCTCGGCTGGCTTGACCCCATCGGCAAATACTGGCGCGGCAGTCAAATTTTCCAGCACCGTCATATGCGGGAACAGGTTGAAATCCTGGAACACCATGCCGATGTTTTTACGCACGTCCGCGATGTTTTTCATCCGCTCATGCAGCCGGGCGCCATCAATGGTGATGGTGCCTTGCTGATGTGCTTCCAACCGGTTCAGACAGCGGATGAAGGTGGATTTCCCCGAGCCTGACGGGCCGCAGATCACGATGCGTTCGCCAAGTTTCACATTCAGCGAGACATTGGTTAGCGCGGCAAAATCGCCATACCATTTGCTGATTTTATCGACCTTGATGATGGTCTCGCCTCTGTCAGAAGCGGCACCTGCGACAGCGGGCATGGCGTTATCTTCCGGCATGTTTAAACGCCTTTTCAATTTTGGATTGGATCATTTCGAGGATAATCGTCAGCAGCCAGTAGATCATGGAGACCGTGATCAGCATTTCCATATGCTGGAAGGTCTGATTGCCAAGCGAACGCGCCAGGTACATCAGTTCCCACACCCCGATCACTGAGATCAGCGAGCTGTCTTTCAGCATGGCGATAAACTGATTTCCGATCGCCGGGATCACCAGTGGGATGGCCTGGGGCAGGATGATACGACGCATCATCACCCCCGGGGTGAACCCAATGGCGCGGCCGGCTTCCCACTGGCCTTTGGGGATGGCTTCAATGCCGGCGCGGAAAATCTCAGTCATATAGGCGCCGTAACACAGCGCAAGCGCCGCAATACCGGCCGGGATGGCTTCGACTACATAGCCCAGTTGCGGCAGACCAATATAGATCAGGTAGACCTGCATCAGCAGCGGCAAACCGCGAAACAGCGAGGTATAGAAATTGGCAATGCCGTTGGCCATGCCATTGTCCGACAGTTTGGCCAGTGCTGCGATCAGCGCGATGACACAGGCGAGGCCAATGGAAATGGCCGAGATATAGAGCGTCGTCCACAGGCCCTGGGAAACCAGAAACCAGAGTTTGGAGCGGATAAATTCTATCGACAGGTCAAACATATAGAAGAACCCGCCCAGCACCAGGGTCATGATGGCCCAGCTGATCAGCACCTGCGTTTTTTTGTTAAAGAGGCTGGTTATAACCGCCACGCCCACCAGTATGGCGCTGATCAGGACGGAGGCCAGAAGCCGTGCCGGCGCGCTGGGTCCGCCGTCTTCTTCCGCGATTCCGAAAGCTTCCATCAATGACAAACCCATCGGGTCCAGGTAATAAGTCAGCGCGGTCACCGCGCTCAGCAGCAGCAGCACAAACCTGTAATTGTGAAGCCAGCGGTCCTGGATTATCGTGTCGGCGTACATGTGTTTCCCCTGAGTTCAAGGGCCCCGCCAAATCAACGGCGAGGCCCGAAGTATTTTGATCAGAACGATGTATAATCGACGCCGAACCACTTGTTCGACAGGCTGGTCAACGTGCCGTCAGCGCGCATACTTTCGATGATCTCGACGATTTTTGCGTTCAGCTCGGCATCGCCCTTTTCAGTGGCAATGGCCAGCGGCTCATAGAACACCGGGTCACCAACAACACGGAACGGATAGCCCGAATTGATCGCATCCATAATGCCAGGCATCGCATAGAGCATACCGTCCAGACGCACTCCAGCACCAAGACGCAGATCATCCATCAGCGCGGTGGACAGACTCATGGTTTTGATCTTGCCGGCCTGAACCTCATAGGTGAAATCCGGCACACCGCCGGCGTCCAGAACCAGGTCGCCCCTCATATAGCTTTCATAAGAGGTGGCGGTCGGAACGCCGATCATCTTGCCGTTCAGTTCTTCTTTGCTCTGAATCTCGGAATCTTCATGCACAAAAAAAGCCGCTGGTGTGTAGTAATACACCGCCGGGAAATCCAGCTTTTTGGCGCGGGCTTCTGTCGGGGTCATAGAGCCTACAGAAATGTCCCAACGGCCATTCCAGTTGCCCGCAGTGATCACGGCCCATTCCGGGGTGACGATCTTAAGTTCAACGCCCATACGACGGGCGACTTCTTTGCCAACTTCGACGTCAAACCCGTCCATCACGTTGTCTTGATTCAGGAACGAGATCGGCGGCAGAGCCGAATCTGTGGCCATGGTCAGCTTGCCGTCGCGCATGATTTTATCAAGCACTTCTCCGGCCTGAGACGCCAGCGGCGCCAGCAGCGCGCCGGTCAGCACCAGCGCGGTCGAGACTTTATTAATCAATCCATTCATTGTGGGGTCCTCACCTGTTGATTTTACGGTCAATCATAATTGATGTTTTCAGTGGTTTAATTTGATTCCCGCGCCAGAACTGCGGTCAGGCAACCAACATTCCCGGCCGCCTTTGAAATCTCATCGGTCTGCACCGTGACACATTCAATGCCATGGCATTCAAAGAAGGGCTGGAATCTGGGCAGGCCGGCAACCATCAGAATTTTGCGCGGCCCGAGGGTCACCAAATTCATTGCGCGATAGCTTTCGGTATCGTCTTCACAGGGCGGGCAGATCACCTGATAGCCGCGGTCCTGCAACGCCACCACGGTCGCCAGTGGGGTGCGGCGGGGCCAGCAGATCGCCAGATTTTTGTCGACGATGCGCAGCATGCCCATGAAATGCATGGTGCCAAACGGCAGATCGACTGCGATCGTGTCCACGCCGATCTCAGCCAGCGCAGCAGTGATCTGATCAATCGCTTCCTGGTTGGTGCGGTGGCCACGGCCGATCATCGCGGTGTTTTCATCCAGCCACATGAGATCGGCGCCCTCAAAAGTCGCCCCCCCGGTCAGCGTTCTCAGGATTGGCACACCGATGTCAGAAAGCCGGCGCGCGACTTCTGCCTCTTCACCGGCGCGCACCTGGCCGGCGGGGCGGCCCAGAATGACGCCCTGGGGAGTCATAGCCATCTGATCCGCACAGAACATCTGATTGGGCCGGGCCGGATTTTTGGGGTCAACGTAATGCACTTCAACGCCATGGGCACGATAGGCTTCGCACATGTTTTCATGCTGCTCAGCGGCACGCACAATATCCAGCGGCTCCAGCAGCAGCGCCGCTTCTGCTTCTTCAGCAGAGACTTCCAGTTCTGCGCCGGGACGATGCACCAGCACCGCCTGCAATTTACGCCATTCTGAATCTATGCTGTAGGACTTCCACAGCGTGCCCAGCTCTTCAATATGCGTCCCGTTACGTGGCACCCAGCCCTCGCCGCCATAGGCAGCCATGCCAAATGTTCCACCATTTGCACCGCTTTGAAGTTCGCAGGCTGTCTCGTCTTTCATCGGGTTTCCTTCGGAGAAATTCGGGTTTACGGCTGCCTGGCTCACCTGTAGAGCAGTCACAACACGCTGGTTTGTGAAAATATCCTACAAGTCGACTGGACATTTCCAATAGGGTTATATTTGATAAGAAAATCCGTAATAATTCCCGAAGTGAGAGCAGTATATGACCGAATTGGACAATGCCGACAAAAAGCTGATCGGCCTGCTCAGACAGAACGGACGCGCCGCAATTTCCGACCTGGCGATTGACATGGGGCTGTCGCGGGTCACCGTGCGAAAGCGCCTTGAACGGCTGGTGAAAACCGGGGTGATTGAAAGCTTTACCGTCCGGCTTGGCGGCAATGCTGAGAAACATATGATCCGCGCGGTGATGCTGGTCTGTATCGACGGCGCGAAATCTGAGGCGGCGTCACGCGCGATCAACAAGATCACCGAAGTCTCCGGTTTTTACTCTACCAGTGGCCAGTGGGATGCAATGATCATGCTGGAGGCCGAAAGCCTCGAACGCTTTGACAGAACCCTGCGCGAAATGGGCGCTATTCCCGGTTTTCTGCGCTCAGAAACCAGCATCATGTTGGGCTCGCGGCGAACCGTCAATAACGTGTGATCCCGCAACTGGTTCGGCTTGCACCGCGCGCGGCCGTTATCGGCTGCACGGCCTGATGATATGCATCGCATTCAGCCGGGTGGGCTGACCGGCACCAGAAAATTAGTTGACCAATCGATGCCCGACCCCCTATCAACGCCGCACGCAGGGGAGTCCCGCCCATGGGACTGAGAGGCTGACAGTGCTTTAAGCACGGTGAAGCGACCCTTTGAACCTGACCCAGTTGACACTGGCGTAGGAAGCTAAGGATCGCGCTGTCCCTGACAGTTCCGTTCTGAGAAGGGTCCGCCCTGTTTCCCTGCCATACCTCGTCTGTGTCTTTTTGAGTGAATGCTTGAGGAGCACCAACATGAATGTCCCAAACCCCAAAATCACCACTGGCGGTCTGCCCGCCTCGCGCAAGATCTATGTGAACGGCACGCTGTTTCCCGATGTCCGGGTGCCAATGCGCGAAATCGCTGTGCATCCCAGCGCTGGTGAGCCGCCGCTGCCGGTCTATGACAGCTCCGGCCCTTATACCGACCAGGACGCGCAGATCGATATTCCCAAAGGTCTGCCGCAATTGCGCCGCGCCTGGATCCTGGCGCGCGGGGATGTAGAAGAATACGAAGGCCGCGATATCACCTCGGCGGACAACGGTTTTGTCAAAGGCGACCGGCTGACGCCGGAATTCCCGGTCAAGCCACGCCCGCTGCGCAGCAAAGACGGCCGCGCGGTGACCCAGTTGGCCTACGCGCGCGCCGGCATTGTCACCCCCGAGATGGAATTCATCGCCATCCGTGAAAACCAGCTGCGTGACAACATCGTGGAACCACGGGACGGCAATGATTACGGTGCCAATATCCCCGATTATGTCACCCCGGAATTTGTGCGCGATGAGGTGGCTGCCGGCCGCGCCATCATCCCCGCCAATATCAACCATCCGGAATCTGAGCCGATGGTGATCGGGCGCAATTTCCTGGTCAAGATCAACGCCAATATGGGCACTTCGGCGGTGACGTCTTCGATGGAAGAAGAAGTCGATAAAATGGTCTGGTCGATCCGCTGGGGGGCTGACACGGTGATGGATCTTTCCACCGGGCGCAATATTCACAACACGCGGGAATGGATCATCCGCAACGCGCCGGTTCCGATCGGCACGGTGCCGATGTATCAGGCGCTGGAGAAGGTCAATGGCATTGCCGAGGATCTGACATGGGAAGTGTTCCGCGACACGCTGATTGAGCAGGCCGAGCAAGGCGTCGACTATTTCACCATCCACGCGGGCGTGCGTCTTCACATGGTGCCGATGACGGTGAACCGGGTCACCGGTATCGTGTCGCGCGGTGGATCGATCATGGCCAAGTGGTGCCTGCATCACCACCGCGAGAGTTTTCTCTATGAGCATTTCGCTGAGATCTGCGACATCTGCCGCCAGTATGACGTGGCCTTTTCGCTGGGCGACGGTCTGCGCCCCGGCTGCATTGCCGACGCCAATGATGAAGCGCAGTTTGCCGAACTCGAGACACTGGGCGAGCTGACCAAAATCGCCTGGGCCAAAGATTGCCAGGTGATGATCGAAGGCCCGGGCCATGTCGCCATGCACAAAATCAAGGAGAACATGGACAAGCAGCTGGAATGCTGTGACGAGGCGCCGTTTTACACGCTTGGGCCACTTACCACCGATATTGCGCCGGGCTATGATCATATCACCTCGGGCATCGGCGCGGCGATGATCGGCTGGTTCGGCTGCGCCATGCTTTGTTATGTGACACCCAAAGAACACCTGGGACTGCCCGACCGGGATGATGTGAAAACCGGGGTGATCACCTATAAAATCGCTGCCCATGCCGCCGACCTTGCCAAAGGGCTGCCCGGTGCGCAGCGGCGCGACGATGCGCTCAGCCGCGCTCGGTTTGAATTCCGCTGGGAAGATCAGTTCAACCTGTCGCTTGATCCCGATACGGCGCGGGATTTTCACGACCAGACCCTGCCGAAAGAGGCCCATAAAGTGGCGCATTTCTGCTCGATGTGCGGGCCTAAATTCTGCTCGATGCGGATCAGCCATGACATCCGCGCCGAGGCGCAGAAAGAAGGTTTTGCGGCGATGGCGGAAAAATTCCGCGAGAGCGGTGAGCTGTATCTGCCGCTGGGTAAGAACGGCAAAAAGGACAGCGTTGCGTGACGGTCACCGTTGTTGGTGCGGGCGTGGCTGGTTTGGTCTGTGCGATCAAGCTGGCCGTGCGCGGGCATCAGGTTGAGGTGATTGAGCGGTCCCAACGCATTGATCAGAACGCCTGTTCCTGGTTTGCCGGTGGCATGCTGGCGCCCTGGTGCGAGTCAGAGAACGCGGAACCGGAGGTGGTGGAACTTGGCCTGCCTGCAATTGAGTGGTGGGACCGGCAATTCGCCGGTGTCACCCGCCGCGGCACCCTGGTAGTGTCGCAAGCGCGCGACCGGGCCGATCTGGAACGGTTTTCGCGCCGCACCAAAGGCCATTCCCGGCTCGATGGTGATCAGATCGCGGAACTGGAACCGGATCTGGCCGGCCGCTTTGACCAGGCGTTGTTTTTTGCGGAGGAGGCGCATCTCAATCCACGCAAAGCCCTCGCGGCACTGCAAAAGCGCCTGGCAGAGCTCAGCGTGCCGATCCGCTATGACACACGCCTGCCCACAGCGGGTGAGCGCACCGGCCCGGTGGTGGATTGCCGCGGTCTGGGCGCGCGCGACAGGCTCACTGATCTGCGCGGCGTGCGGGGGGAAATGCTGCTGCTGCGCAGTCCTGAGGTCCGGCTCAGCCGCACGGTGCGCCTGCTGCACCCGAGATTCCCGGTCTATATCGTGCCCCACGGCGACGGGCTTTATATGGTCGGTGCCACGATGATTGAAAGCGACAGCGCCGCGCCAATCTCGGTGCGCTCGGTGATGGAATTGCTGGGGGCCGCCATCGCGCTGCACCCGGTGTTTGGCGAGGCAGAGATTGTGGAGACCGGCGTCGGCGTGCGGCCGGCATTTGCGGACAACTTCCCCGATGTACGCCGCGACGGCGACACGGTTTATGTCAACGGCTTGTACCGCCACGGCTATCTTCTGGCCCCGGCGATGGCGGACCGGGCCGCCGATATGATTGCTGCAGTGAACGATAAAAAAGGAGGCCAGCAATGCAGATATCTGTGAATGGGCAGACGCGTGAAGTGAACGCAACAACGCTTGATCTGGCGCTTGAGGAGCTGGGCTTTACTGGTGGCGCCATTGCCACTGCAGTGAACGGCGGTTTTGTCGCAGCCCCTGCCCGTGCGGCGCACCCCCTTGCGGCGAATGACCAGTTGGAAGTGCTGGCGCCGATGCAGGGGGGCTGAGATATGGAGCTTTATGGCGCACAGATCGACTCGCGGCTGCTGTTGGGCACAGCGCAATACCCCTCACCGGCAAAACTGACGGGCGCGATCAAGGCCTCGGGCACGGGCGTCGTCACCGTGTCGCTGCGGCGTGAAACCGTTGCGGGCGGTTCGGGTCAGGATTTCTGGTCGCTGATCCAGGCCAGTGGCGCCCGTATCCTGCCCAACACCGCCGGATGTCACTCAGTAAAAGAAGCGGTGACCACGGCGCAGATGGCGCGCGAGGTCTTTGGCACCAGCTGGATCAAGCTCGAGGTCATCGGCAACGCCGACACGTTGCAGCCGGATGTGTTTGGCCTGGTGGAAGCGGCGCGCATTCTTGGTGACGACGGCTTTGAGGTGTTCCCTTATACCACCGAGGATCTGGGCGTCGCCGACCGGTTGCTGCGCGCAGGGTGCAAAGTGTTGATGCCCTGGGGCGCGCCGATCGGATCGGGCCAGGGGTTGCGCAATATCGGCGGGCTGAGGTCCATGCGCGCCCATTTTCCCGATGTGCCGTTGATCGTGGACGCGGGCCTGGGCCGCCCCTCTCATGCGGCGGAGGCGATGGAAATGGGCTATGACGCGGTGCTCTTAAACACGGCGGTGGCCAAAGCCGGGGACCCGGTGCTGATGGCGCGCGCCTTTGCCAAAGCGGTAGAGGCCGGGCGTGAGGCGTTTGTCGCCGATCCGATGCTGCCGCGCGATATGGCGGCGCCCTCCACCCCGGTAATTGGCATGGCAGACCTGGCGTGACCGATGTTTCTGAAGGATCTGGCTGAACAAAGGGCGGCACCCGGCGGCATGATTTCCGACCGGGTGTGGCCCTGCAATTTATCAGCGCCACCCGGCGGGGAAGTGATTGACTAAAGTTAAAATCCATTTAGTTGTTTTGCACGACAGATAAATTGGATTGAACTGATGTCAGAAACCTTTCCTGCCCCACGCTCGGCCCCCCAATTCCCAAGATTGTTTCAGCGCGGGCCTTCCGCGACGAAGTTTCGCAAGATCGGAACTGACGGGCTGGCCGTGTTCAAAGCCGGAGACGAAGAGTTCCTGCAAGTCCCGGCCGAGGCGGTCCGTCAGCTGACCAGCGCCGCTTATGACGACGTTTCGCACCTGTTGCGCCCGGCGCATCTCGCCCAGTTGAAACGCATTCTTGAGGATGAAGACGCCACCGGCAATGACCGGTTCGTGGCGCTGGAACTGCTGAAAAACGCGGTGATTTCCGCCGAGCGCGAATTCCCCAGCTGCCAGGACACCGGCACCGCCATCATCACCGGCAAAAAGGGGCAGAATGTGCTGGTGCAGGGCGATCTGCAGGAAGCGTTGTGCCAGGGCGTGCATGACACCTGGCAGACCCGCAATCTGCGCTTTTCGCAAATGGCGCCGCTGACGATGTATCAGGAAAAAAACACCGGCACCAACCTGCCGGCGCAGATCGATATTGAAGCCACCGGCGGCGAAGCGCTGGAGTTTATGTTCATGGCCAAAGGGGGCGGCTCGGCCAACAAGACCTTTTTGTTTCAGGAGACCCGGCGTTTGCTGGAAAAAGAACGGCTGCTGGCGTTTTTTGACGAAAAGATCCGCACGCTAGGCACCACCGCCTGCCCGCCCTACCACCTGGCAATTGTGATTGGCGGCTTGTCGGCGGAACAGACGCTGAAAACGGTCAAACTGGCCTCCGCCAAAGAGCTGGACGAACTGCCCACCACCGGGGATGACAGCGGCCGCGCCTTCCGGGACACGGACCTGGAGGCAGAGATCCTGCAACTGACCCGCAACATGGGGCTGGGGGCGCAGTTTGGCGGTAAGTATTTCTGCCACGATGTGCGCGTCATCCGCCTGCCCCGGCACGGAGGCAGTCTGCCGGTGGGGCTGGGGGTCAGCTGTTCGGCTGACCGGCAGATCAAAGGGCGCATTGACCGCGACGGCATCTGGCTCGAGGCGCTGGAGCGCAGCCCGGCCGACTACCTGCCCGACCAGACCTTTGATGCGCGGGACGCGCAGCGCATTAATCTGGATCAGCCCATTGAAGAGATCTGTCGCGCGCTCTCAAAACTGGCGGTGTCAACCCCGGTTCTGCTGTCCGGTACCATGATTGTGGCACGCGACATGGTGCATGCGGAACTGGCGCGGATGCAGCAGGAGGGCAAGCCCCTGCCCGGCTATATCACCGATCACCCGATCTATTACGCCGGCCCGGCTAAAACGCCAGAAGGCTACGCCTCCGGCTCCTTCGGGCCGACAACCGCCGCACGGATGGACCCCTATGTGCCGGCCCTGCAGGCGGCTGGCGCCTCGCGCATTATGATCGCCAAAGGCAACCGGGCGCGCGCGGTGGTCGACAGTTGCAAGAACCATGGTGGTTTTTTCCTGGGATCCGTTGGTGGCGCGGCGGCGGTGCTGGGCAAAGAGGTGGTCAAATCGATTGAGACGCTGGATTTCGCTGATTTTGGCATGGAAGCGGTATTCAAAATCACCGTCAAAGATTTCCCCGCGTTCTTGATTATTGATGACAAGGGCGGTGATTTTTTCACCACAAAACCAGGTGTCTAAAGATAGGGCGCCTGAAAACCGGGCATGACAGACCTGCGTCTTGTGGACAGCAGAGACATTACCAGCGACCGACGCACGGAGAGCGCGATGACAGAAGACGGCATTTCAAAAATCACCCTGCGGCAGTTGCAGATTTTCCTCGCTGCGGTTGAGCACGGCAATTTCATCCGCGCCGCAAAACAGCTGGGGCTGACACCGCCGGCGGTGTCGATGCAGATGAGCCGGCTGAGTGAAGAGCTGGGCGCGCCGCTGTTCGAAAAAGAAGGCCGTTCCATCCTGCCAACCGACGCAGCGACCGCGCTGCTGCCCTATGCCAGACGGGTGACCGACACCCTGCGTGAAGCAAAAGAGGTGATTGGCGCCTTGCAGGGCCGGCTGGACAACGTGGTGCGGGTGGCGATGGTATCAACGGCGCGCAATTTCGGGCCGCAACTGTTGCAGGAGTTCAAAAAACGCCACCCGGAAACGCGGCTCGAGATCAGCATCGACAACCGGCGCGGAGTGATTGCGCAGCTGGAGGCCGGCCGGGTCGATCTGGCGCTGATGGGGCGCACGCCGCGCCGGGTCGAAGTCGAAGCCTTCAGCTTTGCCAAACACCCCTATGTGTTGATTGCCCATCCCGAACATCCGCTGACCCGTTTCCGGAGGATCCGGCGTTCCGATCTCCCGGCACATCGTTTTATCGTGCGTGAACCTGGATCGGGCACCCGTATGCTGCACGACCATTTTTTCCGCTCTGCCGGTCTGGAACTGCCCCGGGCCCAGGAAATGGACAGCAATGCGAATATTAAACAGGCGGTGATGGCGAATATGGGACTGGCGTTTCTGTCGGCCCATACCATCGCGCTGGAACGCGACGCGGCCAAGCTGAAGGTGCTGGATGTCCAGGGAATGCCGGAGCTGCGCGACTGGTATGTGCTGCATCTGAGCAGCAAGACCCTGACACCGGCCGTGCTGAGGTTCCGCGACTATATCAAATCTGAGGGCCCGGGATTTATGCGCGACTTTTTTGGCGACACACCGTAGCAAGAACGGCCTGGGCGCGGGCCACAACCGGCGGATCGATCATCTTGCCATCGAGCAATATCGCGCCGCAGTTTTGCGCCAGCGCGGTTTGATAGGCATTCACGATACGCTGCGCCTGGTCACGCTCAGCCTCAGAGATGGCAAAACAGTCGTTCACCACCGCGACCTGTTTGGGGTGAATGCACAATACGCCGTCAAACCCCATGGATTTTGCCCGCTGTACAGTCTGCGTATAGTGCGCGATGTCCTGAACTTCTGCGATTGAGCCCGGCAGGCCGATCGCCTCAATCCCGGCGGCGTGGGCGGCCAGGATGATTTGCTGACAAGGCGCAAACAGGTTGTCCGGCGTTGGCGCAAAGCCACACTCAGTGCTGAAATCTTCGGTGCCGATGGCCAGTGCGGTCAGACGCATTGAAGCCCGGGCAATCTCTGCCACCTGCTGAAGCGCGCCAGGGGTTTCAATCAGCGCGATCAAGCTGATCTGACGCTCCTCCAACCCAGCTTCACGCTCACAGCTGCTGAGGAATTCATCAATCAACCGGATGTGGTCCGGGCCAGAGACTTTGGGCAGCATGATCGCACTGACGCCCGCACGACACGCCGCCTGCAGATCCGCGACACAATTGGCCAGATCCCGGTTCACCCGGATCACCAGCTGCGCCCCCTGCTCGGCAAGCTGTTCACTCAGCTGCGCCACGACTCCCGGCAACATGTCCCGCGCGCGGGCTTTTTGCGCCAGTGGCACACTGTCCTCAAGATCAAGCAGCACCGCATCGGCGCCGCGTTGATGGGCGCGGTCGGTAAAGCGGCTCTCATGCGCGGGAGTGAACAGGTATGAGCGGATCATGCGCCCGCATCCGCGTTCTCAGTGGCAAACTCAGTGCGGATCGATGCGCTGTGTTCCCCCAACGCCGGCACCCGGCCAAAACGCGGCGCTGCATCGTCAAAACTATGCTGCACCGGCGCGGCGACCAGATGCGCGGTCTCGCCATTTTCAAGTGTTACCGGTGTGCGGCGCAATTGCGGATGTTTTGAGAACGTCTCGACCGAGTTTACCGCCCCATAAGCGATGGCGGTGTCACGCAGCATTGGCTCCAGCTGCGCCCGGGTTTTAGTAAGGAAAAAGCCGGCGACAATTGCGTCCAGCGCGGTGCGGTTTTCTACCCGGCGGGCCGCGTCACAGAACCGCGGGTCGGTGGCCAGATCTGCCTGGCCCAGCACCTCAGAGCAGAGCCGTGCCCATTCCCTCTCGTTCTGGATTGAAATGGCGAGGATCTCACCATCCGCCGTGTCAAACCCGCCATAGGGCGCAATCGACGGATGATGCAGGCCCACAGGCTTTGGCGCTTTGCCAGCATACACCGTATGCATCAGCGGCACCGTCATCCAATCCGCCGCAGTATCAAACAGCGATACTTTCACCGCCGAACCCTGCCCGGTCAGGCTGCGCGCGATCAGCGCCTTCTGGATGCCAATGATGGCGTTCATGCTGCCGCCGATATCACAGACCGAAACCCCGATCCGGCCCGGCGCACCGGGCGCGCCATTGACCGCCACCAGACCGCTTTCGCATTGCACCAGAAAGTCATAGGCCTTCATGTCGCGCAGGGCGCCCTCTTCGCCATACCCGCTGATATCGCAGGTGATCAGTCGTGGATTGCGCTGGCGCAGCACCTCAGTTCCAAAACCAGCACGCGCGATGGCACCAGGCGCGAGGTTCTGGATAAACACATCGGCCGTCTCCAGGATCCGGTGCAACAGCGCCGCGTCATCCGGGTCTTTGATATCGAGACACAGCGATTCCTTGCCATGGTTGGCCCAGACAAAATAAGAGGCCGAGCCTTTGACCGCCGCGTCATATTTGCGGGCAAAATCACCGCTGTCGCGTTCGATCTTAATCACCCGCGCGCCGCCCTCGGCAAAGTGGCAGGAGCACAGCGGCGCGGCGACCGCCTGCTCAAGCGAAACGACCAGCAGGCCTTCATACGGTTTCAACGGGGTATCGGTCATATCAGGCAGTGTCCCTTGCGGCAAGAATCGCCAGGTTGCGGTTCATCTCGTTGTAGACCACGGTCATGCCTTCATCAAAGCCCATGCCGGGTTTGACCAGCACCCGTTGCGGCCGGGTCGCCTGGGCAATGTTCACGCAGCACCGCGCGGAAATATCGGTCTCGTTACAGGTGCCGCCCTGGTAAGCCTCCACCCCATGCGCCTTGCAATACAGCACCGCCTCGACCGTGTTGTGGATGCTGCCAAGATCAGGCGTTTTGACTTGGACCATGTGGCAACAGCAGGCATCGACAAAATCCACCACATCCTGAAAGGTGTTGCACCATTCATCGGCCACAATACGCACCGTGCTGGCACGCGCCTCCAGCGCGGATTTAATCTCACCCAGCAGAGTGATCTGGCCCGCCTTTGAGCCGGCATCTGCCGGGCCTTCAATATAAAGCTGAAACGGCGCGGCGCGTTTTTCGAGCGAAACCAGGTAATCGGCGATACGTCCGGCGTCATTGTCAAAGATCTCGCCCACCGTGCCATAGACATCAATATGGAGTTGCGGCTGATAGTGGCTGTCCTGGCGCAGCTCCCGGATACGTTTGCTCAGCCAGGTGACATATTGCAACAACTTGCCACCGTTCTGACCCAGCTTGTCGGCGACATTGTTGATCAGCGCGTGCGGCAACGCGTCCACACCTTTCAGGACCATTTTGTCGACCGCACCATAGCGATCATCGCCGCTCTGGCCAAACAGCGCCAGCGGCTCGGCGGTTACCGGCAGGTCATATTCAGCGCAGATCACTTCGGCTTTCAGCCGGCCGGTGGCACGCGCGGTGGCGTCAAGCAGGGCCTGGGACAGACCATAGCGGATCGCAGTGTGCAGCGGCCTGCCGTCAATCTGCAGGGCGTCAAAAAAACCGGCATTGTCGCGAAAGCTGCGCACATCGCGGCCCGTCAACATGGGCGCAATGTGTTGCTGCAAAAAGGGGAGAAACCGCGCCGAAGTAAAAAGAGGATCGCGCCCGGCAGCACCGGAATATTGCACCGCCGCGCAATCGCCCTCGGCAATCTGGCCGTTTTCCAGTTCCAGCAGCACGGAAATGCTTTCGCCGCGCTGGCGGATACGTTCAAAACCAGGCGTGCCGGCGGGACCCGGATAGGTGAAACCATCGGGTTGCGCACCTGCTTTGATCGCCGCCTGATCATCAAAGTAGAAGGCGGAAAATCCGGCGGCGAAATATACGTTTTTGATCTTCATCACAGGCTCTTTGGGTTAGAGGGCTGGGTTTGGTGCCAATCAAGGGACGGGCCAGGTGTCAGCGCGGATGTCGGGTCAGGCATCGGGCATGCGTCAGGCCAGCGGGCGGGCTTTGGGGCGGCCAATCAGGCGGCTGTCTGAAATGGCTCTGACATCATCTACCACCATATCGAACGACGCCTCCCGCCCCTCGGCCAGGGAACGTTCCGAGATTTTCTCGCGGTGGAAGGCGATGACATCATCCGGCAGCGGTACGTCGCCCTGGTCAAACACCCGGATGGCGCCAAAATTGTCGCGTACCGGGGTCAGCCGGCCGGCATTGGCGGCGGCGGGCGCAAAGGGCACGTCCATCACGCCGCTCTCAAATGCCAGCACCGCGCCGCGCGCAATATCGCCCTGGCCAAGCCGCAACACCCGGCGCATCACCGCGTGCACTTCGGCCTCGATGATCTCGACCTCCCAGGCGATTTCGACCGTCTCCATCCGGTTCTGATCTGAGATCATGTTGACCATCTGGCGGGTGGCCTCCAGCCCGGCCTGATTGGCCTCCAGCGTCGGGATGCCGCTGGCCTCATGCGGGGTTTTCACGATGATCTTGGTGGCGCGGGCATATTTCGCCGCCATCGCGCCGAGGCAGATCACCGCGGTGGCTTTGGACTCATTTTCCGGGAACCCACCCATCCATTGATGAAACACCGTGGTCAGGGCGTAGTCTTCAAAACCTGCACCAAGGAAATAGTGGTTGGCCAATTTGCGCAGCGACCTGAGCGCGGCGATGTCCTGGGCCAGGTTCCCAGCCTGACCATAACCAAGTGTAATGCATTTGACCCCCTGTTCCAGCGCCAGAAGCCCTTCGATGATCGCCACCACATGCGAGACAAACGGCGGCACCAGGGTGCCGGTCAGCGGCCCGAATGGTTCGCGGTTGATGCGGATGCCTTCATCTTCATAGAGCCCCACAAGCCGGTCACAATATTGCCAGTGCCGGATTGAGCGCGCCAGCGGCACTTTCTTTGCGTAGGGAATATTGTAGGAAATGCCGCCGCCCTCATAACTGCTGAACCCGGCAGCCAGGGTGATTTCCGCCATCAGTCGCGCATCCGGCGTGCCGTGGCGGACCTGCACCGGCCTGTCCAGGCTCTCGACCAACTGACGACAGCCCGTGACCCCGTGATTGACCGCCGGAAACCCGTTCAACAAAGACGTGCCGGCGGCGCGGGAACTGTCGATGCCTTTTTGCGCCTCTTCGTAGCGATTGTGCCGCGTGTAGGCGTCCACCGTTGTCGGCAGCAGATCACAGTATGGCGACAACCCGTTCAACAAGGCGGTGTGTTCGCGTATCAGCGCCACACCCGCGCGCGGTTGCAGCAAGGTTTTCCCCTCTGTATTGGCCCGGGCCAGCACAGTGGAAAAGCGGTTTTCTTCTGCCAGGGCGTGCTGAAGCCGGACAGCTTGCTGAAAATCTACGTCCCGACCGGTGGGCCAACTGGCCAGCACCGTGTCGCGTTCGGCTTCAAAGTCCGCCTGCGTGAGGCGGGTATTTTTTATGTCGGTGGCGGTTTGCATTGCTCTTTCCTACTGGCACAGGGCCAGGTCTCAGGGTTCATCGCGCAGGCGCCAGATATAATTGCAAACGGCGCCCGGCGGGGTCAGCGCAACTGTTAAAAAGCGCCCGTTTCGCTCCAGAACGCTGCCGAGTTGTGGCCATAAGTGGCGGGGCGGCGGGCGCGGATATCGTATTTCAGCGTCGCTGCGACATTTTCCAGATCGACGCTGGGTTTGAACACCCGGTCAAACCCCATCGCTTTGAACTGGGCTTCGACCTCCTCAAAATCGCGTTTGCCGATCACCAGGTTGCCGCCGACATAGAGCAGGATGTCGCCAAGCCCGCGTTGTTCGCAGCGCGTACGAAATCCCTGACAGTCAATTTCACCATGGCCATAGATTGAGGAGACCAGAATCGCATCCGCGCCGCCTTCAATTGCCGCAGTGATAAACTCGTCCTGGCTGACCATGACACCGAGATTGTCGATATCAATCCCCTGGCGGCCAAACACACTGGCAAGGATCTTGTTCCCCACCGCGTGGCAATCCGCACCGATCACACCCAGCACAATTTTGAATTCGTTTACATTAGCCAGCACCTGAATCACCTCCTGAAACATCTGGTGTTTCTTTACTGCTAAATGATTTCAGCAATTGCTCAACATTTATTATCAAACTTTCTCATCGGGTAATTATTTCTTACCTGTTGTTCTGAAAACGTGCACTAAAAACGCCGGCATCAGGTGACAAGAGAAATTTCTGGATCCGTCCCGCCATAAGTTATTGCGGCGCAGGGGGTCAAAAGGCCCATGAGAATTTGCAGTTGAACCGCAGTTGCCCGCCCCTGCAGTCTGGCAGGGGCGGGCAATAAGCCGGTCATACAATGGCGCCGG
>NZ_QOLB01000123.1 GCF_003333265.1 Candidatus Halocynthiibacter alkanivorans | reverse complement strand
TCACAGCACCGACACTGCAGTCCGGGATAGACTATGTGCGCCACAGGCTCGGCGTTGACATCCCGGCGGGCGGGACGCACGCGCGCATGGGCACCCACAACCACCTGATGGCGCTGGGACCCGACTGCTACCTGGAAGTGATCTGCCCGGACCCCGCCGCGCCAAAGCCTGCGCATGCGCGCTGGTTCGGCCTGGACAACCCGCCCCACAATCCCGGACTCGCCCACTGGATCGTTTCCAGCAGCGACATCGCGCAGACGCTCGCGCAGGCCCCGGCGCAATCCGGCCCGGCCCTGGCCATGTCGCGCGGCGCGCTGAACTGGCTGATCTCGGTACCTGAGGATGGCAGCCTGCCTTTTGACGGTGCCTGCCCGTCCTTTATCCAGTGGCCGGCGGGCACCCATCCGGCGGCAAACATGGCGGACCTCGGCTGCCGGCTGACCCGGCTGGTGATCGAACACCCTCTCGCCGATGAGTTCAGCCCCGCGCTCGCCGACCTGAAAGATCCGCGCATCCGCATCACCGCCGGCCCGCATAGTCGCCTGCGCGCTGAATTTGACACCCCGTCCGGCCAGAGGATCCTGGAGTGAGCTCCCCTATGAACTCCGTAGCGAAATCCCCGCTGAAACCCACCATGACATCTGCCGCGGATCCGCAGCTGATCCGCGAAATCCCCACGCTCAGCACCGACCGGCTGATCCTGCGCCCCAGCCGCCTGGACGATTTTGCCGGCATGTGCGCGCTTTGGGCAGACCCGGACGTGGTGCGCCATATCTCCGGCACCCCATCCACACCGGACGTCACCTGGGCACGGCTGCTGCGTCGCGCCGGCCACTGGCAGATGCTGGGCTGGGGTGGCTGGGCGGTTGAGCTGCGCGCCAGCGGGGAATTCATCGGCGAGGTTGGTTTTGGCGACTACCAGCGCGACATCACCCCCGCTCTCGGGCTGCGTCCCGAAGCGGGCTGGCTGCTGCTGCCGCAACATCACGGTCTGGGCCTGGCGACCGAAGCGGTACTGGCGGCCCTCGCCTGGGCGGACGCGCATTTTGATCAGCCCACCGTCTGCCTGATTGATCCCCCCAATCACGCCTCGGTCCGGCTGGCAAAACGTGTCGGCTATGTGGATACGGTGGAAACCGAATTCCGTGGCGAACCCTGCCTGATCATGGAGCGCCCCTGCCAATAGCGCCCGGACGGCCGCCGCGGGAATCCGGCCCCGTCATTCGCACATGATATCGGCACAGGAGAGCGGCCCTGGAGGGTGGCGCCGGCGGGTGGCACCGGATTAAGGCGCGGCAACTGGCCGCTGCCGCGACCTGCCCAGGCCGGTTTGGCCGACAGCGGAAAAACAGTCACTGTTTCAGGCGTTTTACCCGCCTCAAAGCAAAGCCGCCTCATACCCGGCATCGCCCTGCCCCAGCAGAATCTGCCCGGCAATGCGCCCCAGCTCGTCAGCGTTTTTCGCAGCCTTGCCGCAACCGCCGCAAGCCACGCTCACCCGCTCAGACAGCTGTTTCAGGACCGGCAACGTGTTGGCGCTGTAACTGACCACACAGGCGTCGCGGTAAATCGACTTCACCGCCACCCCCGGCATCAGCGCGCGGAACTCAGTCTCGGACTGTGCCGAGACCGCCTCAGAGCCGCCGGAGCGGAACCAGTCGCCGATGGCAGCACCGCTGACCTCAACATCCTCAGGCTCGCCGCCCAGCTTCAGATAAGGCTTGCCGTCGGAATAGCGCACCGGCGGCAACAGATAAGTCTCGTGCCCGTCCGGGTGAAAGCGGATCAGGGAGGGCTGTGCCGCCAGTTCAGCGGCCTGGGCATCAGACACTTCAAACAGGGTGATGGTGCGGGCCAGCACCCGCAGATCCACGTCCACCAGCTGCGGGCTGAAACCGCCTGCCGCCACCAGCACCCGGTCGGCGGCGAGCGTTTCGCCCGCCAGCCGGATCAACACGCCTTCGCCGCCCTCTTCCAGCCCCAGCACCTCGGCATCCAGGATCCGGGCCCCCGCGTGGCTCGCCGCCACGCCCTGGGCCCGCACCATGGCGCGCGGGTTGATCCAGCCAGCCTCCTGCGCTTCAAAATACCCCAGGGTGTCCGGCGCAAACTGAAAATACGGGAACCGCGCCGCCAGCGCCGCCGCCTCCAGCTTTTCTGCCGCCACACCAGCGTTGCGCTGCACCGCACCCACCGCTTCAATCCTGCCACCTGCCGCGCCCGTCAACAATGCGCCGACCGGATGGTAAAACGGCACCCCGCTGACCCGCTCAAGAGCGCGGTAGCGGGCAATTGAGGCGCGGCTGACCGCGCTCCAGAACGGATCCTCATCCAGACCCCGGGTGATGCGCGCCTGATCATAATGCGACGCAAACACGCCGCGATGGCTGGCTTTTTCACCCGGCTCAGAGGGGCCCACCAGCAGCACCTCATGCCCGGCCAGCGCCAGATGCCGCGCCGCCGCTGAACCAATCAGTCCGCGTCCGACCACCACAATACGCATATCTGCCTCCCAAAGAAAAACCCCGGCGACCAGCAAAGGCCCCGGGGTTCACTCTTTCAAAGATCAGCGCCAGAAATCAAGGCTGCTCGTCTTCGTCATCATTTTTGTCTTCCGGCAGACTAAAGAAACTGTCCGCATCTGGCAGCGCTTCTTCTTTCTCGACTTCACCGCCAAGGGTAAAGGTCTCCAGCCCCGAAAGCGCGACCGGCGCAAGCGGTTCCGGCTCGCTCAGGCCCAGCGACTGTTCGGTGGACAGCAGCTTGCGCCGCTCATCGTCCGACATATGCCCGCCTTCAGCCGCTTTTTTCGCCGCTGCCTTGTTCACCGCCAGATCAAGCTCAGACTGTTTACACAGACCAAGCGCCACCGGATCAATCGGCTGAATGTTGGAAATATTCCAGTGGGTGCGCTCGCGGATTGCCTGAATCGTCGGCTTGGTGGTGCCCACCAGCTTGCTGACCTGGGCGTCGGACAATTCGGGGTGGAATTTCACCAGCCACAGGATCGAGGCCGGGCGGTCCTGGCGTTTGGACAGCGGCGTATAACGTGGCCCACGGCGTTTTTCTTCGCCCGCAGCCGCCGCATAAAATTTCAGCTTCAGCTTGTGCAGCGGTGATTTTTCACCGGCCTGAATTTCTTCGTGGGTCAGCTGGTTGTTCGAAATCGGGTCAAAGCCTTTGACCCCGGTCGCCACATCCCCGTCGGCAATGCCCTGGACCTCCAGCTCATGCAGGTCGCAGAAATCCGCAATCTGTTTAAAGCTGAGTGTCGTGTTATCGACCAGCCACACGGCGGTCGCCTTTGCCATAATCGGTTTAGCCATCGTAACTCTCCTTGAGCCTAATACTCCCGATTACCGGGGAAAACCAAGTGATCCAACAGGATCGTGACCGCGATTTCGGGGAAGTTACCCCGTGTATAGTCGGCCTTTGCCACAAGGAAAAGAGAAAATGCGCAAACACCTTATACTGTTGATCACATGACCATCACGTCCCTGGCACTGCTGCCGGCTCAGGCCGCTATCTCCCGGGCCACGCTGGCGTTCTGCGCCGGATTTGACCAGGTGATTCCTGCCTGCCCCGATGCGCCGCCCCCGGCTGACCCGGGCCACATACCCGGAAAGCAGCACCGCATGCGCCCCCCGCATGCGGTGCTGCTTTCCGGGTATGT
>NZ_QOLB01000125.1 GCF_003333265.1 Candidatus Halocynthiibacter alkanivorans | reverse complement strand
CGGCGATTATGCTTGGCTGACGCCGGATCTTGAGCCCCTCTACCGCGATTTCCTCCCCGACGACCTGCGCCCGGAACTTGCAAGGTGCGACATCGACGGAACCATTCTGGTGCAGGCGGCTCCAACCCTGGCAGAAACGCACTATCTGCTCGATCTTGCTGCGCAACACGATTTTGTCAAAGGCGTGGTTGGATGGGTTGATTTTGAAGCGTCCCCGGCCCCGGCAGACATCGCCCGCCTGGCACAGAACCCGCTTCTGGTCGGGCTGCGCCCCATGATCCAGGACATCGCTGATCCGGAATGGATGTTGCGCCCCGGTTTGGAGCCGGCATTTACCGCCATAATGCAGCACGATCTGACCTTTGACGCTCTGACCCTGCCGCATCACCTGCCGATACTTCTGCAACTTTTGCAACGCCACCCCGGACTGCGCACTGTCATTGATCACGGCTCCAAGCCCGCGATTAAGGACGGCGGCTTCAAGCCCTGGTCTCAGGACATCAAACGGTTTGCCGAACAGACCGGCGCCTACTGCAAAATCTCAGGTCTGGTTACAGAGGCGGCGTTCGGGTGGGACGTTGACGACCTGAAACCCTATGTCGACCACTTGCTGGAGTGCTTCGGACCTTCCCGCCTGATCTGGGGAAGCGACTGGCCGGTCTGCATATTGGCCAGCAGTTATGAAGAATGGCTTGCGGCCACCGAAATATTGCTGGCCGATCTGAACGCCGAAGAAAAATCCGCGGTGATGGGGGGCAATGCGTCCCACGCGTATCACCTGAGAGCACAACAAGACTAATTCGCAGCTTGGTTTGAGCTGGGTCCTGAAATTTGGACACTGACGGAAGCTGCGAATTGTCACCTGCTGATCTTCATTACGAAGGATGATCAGAGGTGTCGAAACGAAAGCAACATCGCCCGGAGTTTGAGGCCAAAGTGGCGTTGGATACGCTGAAAGGCGAGGAGACGGCGTCGGTCAGGCGCAGGGCTCAATCCAGCCGTTCGCTGCGCGCCGCATGAAAGCCCGCTGAGCGGACGCAGCGTCCATTGCCGTTGCGTCCGGTTTTGGTCAGAGGCCGGCGCCCGCTGCTAAGCCGCCGGCTGGCAGGAAGAACACCACACGGGACCTGATCTCAACCGCTCTTCCCGACCAGGAAATCGATCATCGCACGCGTCTTTGCTGGCAGGTTGTCCCGGCTGGCATAGATCACATGTACGCCAACCGGCGGCGCTCCAAAATCCGGGAGAATTGACACCAGGGTTCCGGCATCCAGTTCGGCCTGACAGATGAGTTTTGGCAGGCGGGTGATCCCACGGCCTGCAAGGACAAGCGCCTTTTCGGTGTGGGCATCGTTGCATCGGACCCGTGGCGCGATTGGCACGGTGATCATTTCCCCGTCCGCTCCAGGGTAGGTCCAGCTTTGCGTTATCCCGTGAAACGAGAAATCAATCAGATCGTGGTCTTTCAGATCAGCGGGGTGGCGCGGTGTGCCGTTTCGTTTCAGATAGGCCGGGGACGCCACCGTAAGACCCTGGGTGCGAAATAATTCGCGGGCGATCAGATCCGATGGGGGCAGGTTTCCGATACGCACCAGCAAATCGATCCCTTCACCGATCATATCGGCGCGCCGCTCAGATATGTCGATGTGCAGATCGACATCAGGGTATCGCTCAAGAAACTCGGGCAGCCAGTCATTCAGCCACCCGTGTGCAAAAACCACGGGTACGCTCATCCGCAGCTCCCCAAAGGGCCGGTCGCCTATTGAATGTAACCGGTTCTGCACCGCATGTGCGTCCTCCACAATCCGACGGGCGTTTTCATAATAGATGCGCCCGGATTCTGTCAGGCTGATCCGGCGTGTTGTCCGGTTCAAAAGCCGCGTGCCGAGCCGCGCCTCAAGCCGCGCGATCTCCTTGCTGACATGGCTGGGGGTATGTCCCAGCAGTTTGGCAGCCGCGCTCATCCCCTCATGTGCCACCACCGTGCAGAACAGGACCATGCCGTCAAAGAGGTCTTTATTATGATCCATATGGAATATATGCCGTTCTGACTGAGCTATTAAAGTCCAATACAACATTAGATACCTTTGTTGCAAGCAAAGGAAAGGCTAAGCCATGTTGGACATCAGAAACTTCGATCACATCGGCATCCGTATCAGCGACCGGGACGCATCCGTTGCATTCTATGAATTGCTCGGGTTCGAACTGGTCGCCGATGGCGGCTTTGACGAAGGGCATCCGCTGGTGATGCTCCATCCGGCCGGGATCAACATTAATCTGCTGGGGCTGGCAACGGCAAAAGCAGGCACAAACATCCTGATGGACGAGGCCGAGAAATACCCCGGCATCACCCACCTGGCGGTGAAAGTGAAAGATGCGGAAGCGACCGAAGCTTTCGTTACACAAAATGGCATCGCCATCACAGGCCGCCGTGAATTTCGCGGAACCAGCACCATCTTCATCCGCGACCCGGATCGCAACGTGCTGGAGCTTGTCGGCCCTGGCCCCTCGGTCGCGCAACTGATTGCCGAGCACGTGCACGGCTAAAACCCATCCCCTCAAAGGAGCTACCCCCATGACCTCTTTCTTCAAACCACTCGCCACGGCCCTGAGCCTGACCATCGCCCTCACCGCGCTGCCAGCACTGGCACAAACCCCGATGATCAAAACGGTTGATGGCGTCGCCAGCTACCCCGAAGGCTACCAGGGCACACCGGTGCGCGCCGCTGATGAAGATCCGTTTCTGTCGCCGAGCAATTCCGCACTGATCCTGATCGATTATCAGCCGCCGATCCTGATGGGGGTGCGCAACATCGACCACGAAGATCTGATCAACAACACCACCGGCCTGATCAAAACCGCGGTTCTGTATGATATCCCGATCATTTTTTCCCACGTCGCAGTTGGCCTGAACGGCTATGATCCAATGATCGAAGAACTGCGCGAACTGGCCCCGGATGCGGTCTTTATCGACCGCACCAATGTAAACGCATGGGAAGAACCAGAGTTTGTCGCAGCCGTTGAAGCCACCGGGCGTCAAAAACTGATCATGGGTGGTCTTTGGACCGACGTGTGTCTGGCCTACCCCGCGATTGAAGCCGAAAACGCAGGCTACGACGTTTATGTGCCCGAAGATGTGGTTGGCAGCATGAGCCAGCTGTCCCATGAAAACGGTATGAAGCGCATGATTGCTGCCGGGGTTGAGCCGATCACCTGGAATGTGGTTCCGGCGGAATTTCAGCGTGACCATGCCCGCTCAGGAGTGCTTCCGGAAGTGACCGCGATTTTCATGGAATACCTGTTCAAGGTTGACCCGGACACAACCTGGTAATCCGGAACCGGTCAGGGGCTTCGGCCCCTGGCCATTTGCCATTTGCCATTTGCCATTTGCCATTTGCCATGATCCGCCCTTCTGACTGACAAAGGAACCCACCAAAATGAAACTCTATTCCGCTCCCGGCACCTGTTCCACTGCGATGCACATCGCGCTTGAATGGATTGGCAAACCCTATGAGGTCGAACATCTCGACTTTGCCGGCATGAAATCCGCCGAATATATGAAGATCAACCCGTCCGGCGTGGTGCCGACGCTGGTGGATGGCGATCTTGCGCTGCCTGAGGGCATGGCCATCCTGCTTTATCTTGTGGACCAGAACCCGGATGCAAACATCGGCCCTGCCGCAGGCTCCGCTGAGCGTGTCGAGTTGCACAAATGGCTGGTCTATTTGTCAGGCACCTTGCACCCCTATTTCTGGCCGCATTTCATGCCCACGCGCTTCACCACGGATGAAAACGGCCAAGCTGCCGTTCAGGCCGCGAGCCACATCCTTGTCGACAAGGCATTGACGCTGATCGACCAGCATCTTGAAGGGCGCGACTGGATGGTTGGGGATGCGAAATCAGTTGCGGATGCCTTCCTCTATCCGATGGCAAGCTGGGCCTATGGGTTTGAAAAACCGACCGCCGCGTACACGAATATCGACCGCGTGATCCGGAAACTGGCTGCTGACCCAGCGGTGCAAAAGGTGCACGCCGCGCAGGGGACAAACGCCAAAGTTGAGGTGGCGGCCTGATGTCGGTCGACCCCAAAAATATGACGCATCACGTTGCGATGCGGGACGGATTGCCAGCGGTGATCCGTCCGACTTTGCTGGAGGAGTCGCAGCAAGACTGGCAGGCGCATCCGCGTTTCGCGGGAAAAGCCCGGTTCTTCATGAATATTCACCGGCAGTTGCTGAACGGTGCGGATTGGGTGGCTGCAACAACTGAAACGCTGCTGGATGTCCCCGACGATGACCTCGTCGATCAAATCGACACGTTGCAACTGGGGCAGAGAGCCGCGCATCTGCTGCAATTCGCGCATGGCCATCACGAGATCGAGGACCACGGCTATTTCCCGCAGTTCATCCGGCTCTACCCCAACCTGGAGCAGGCAATGACTTTGCTCGACGGCGATCATCAGGTTTTGGATGAAACGCTGGGTGGGATTGAAACCTCATTGGCCACAACGCTTCAGACACCAAATCGCGACACCCTTGCCGGTTTGCAACGCAATGCGGCGGTTTTGCGCAAGATCATGCACCGCCACATCACCGACGAGGAAGAGGTGATAATCCCGATCTTCCTGCGCCACGGTTGAAACAGGACTAATCCCATGCAAGAGACCACCAATCCAATGACACAAGCCCCTGTTAACACGATGCTGTGGCGGATGGCCGCCCCGATCAGTCTGGGAATGCTGTCAACATTTCTGTTCCAGATTGTCGACACCTATTTCGTTGGCAAGCTTGGTTCAGCAGAGTTGGCCGCGCTGGCATTCTCATCACCCGCGTTTCTATTGTTTCTGTCTGTCTTTATGGGCCTGTCGGTCGGCGTCTCTGCGGTGGTCGCCAAAACCATCGGGGCGGGGGATCGCACCCTTGCGAGCGGGTTGACGATGGTGTCGCTTGCACTGGCGTTGTTCTTGTCAGTCGCGTTTGGATATGGCGCCTATATCATAATGGTTCCGATGTTCACCGCATTGGGGGCCGCACCAGACATTCTGCCGATGGTCGAGACCTATATGGGCATTCTGTACTTCAGCTTTCCCTTTCTGATGCTTGGGATCATCGGCAGCGGTGCTGCCCGCGCCATTGGCATCACCAAAGAAACCGAAATCATTTTTGGCATCGCCGGCGTGATCAATCTTATTTTTGATTACCTGCTGATCTTTGGCATTGGTCCGTTCCCTGAGCTTGGCCTTGCTGGTGCTGCCTGGGCCACGGCTATGTCCTTTGTGTTCATTTTTGTCGGGGTGATGATTATCCTTGCCCGACACGGGTTGATCCGGTTTGGTCCAATGCCCGGCGCACTGTCCGGATTGCGCGAGATCCTGAGGTTTTCAGTGCCAACCGTCTCGATGCAAATTCTGATTCCAGCCACAGGCATGTTCACAACTTATCTGCTGGCGGGATACGGGTCAGAGGCTGTCGCAGCCTTTGGGGTTGCAAGCCGGATCGAGGCTTTGGCGCTGACCGGCATCTTTGCTGTGTCGATGGCAGTTACCCCTTTCGTTGCGCAGAATTTTGGTGCAGGGGAGCATGATCGCATTGACACAGCAGTGATTTTCGCGGGCAAAGCTTCTGTCTATCTTGGTGTACTTCTGTTTGTCATCCTGGCTTTGCTTGGCCCCTCTGTCGCGCGCATCTTTTCTGACGACCCGGACGTCGTGCGCTTTGTTGGCCTCTATTTCAGGATCGTAGCGGTATCCTATGGATTTCAAGGCATTGTGAACGTGACAGTAGCCGTTTTTAATGGGCTGCAAATGCCCGGGACCGCGCTGAAACTGATGGGCATCCGCACCTTCTTCATCGTATTCCCATTCCTTTTTGTCGGATCACTGCTTGGTCAGTGGTGGATTTTGATTGCTCTGACAGTGGGGAATGTCCTGGCGGCCGTCCTGGCAGCGCGCCTGATGCGCGGCTCACAGAAAAAATGGAACAGACCAATCGCTGATGCCAGCCCATGGGCAGACATTCGCAAGGACGTTGTCGGGCTTTTTCAGCGGAAGTAATCATTGTCATCTGCTTTGTTTCAACGACGGCGTCCTGACAAAATAAATCAACAGATGCGGCGCGACGAAGGTCACCGAAAGGCTCAGAGCCGCCATTTGTCGCGCCAGAGTCGAACAGCAGCAATGGGCCATGCCTGAGTGTTATGGCAGAGGGACGCGGCGGGTATTACTGCGGTGCCGGAAACACATGTGGCGTGCACAGCCTGTTCACCGCGATGCCGAGCCTTGCCCATTGCCTTTACAATCCCGCAGCACCATTCTGTGCTTATATATTACGGTTACGGAGGCTCTCGTGAAACGGTTCTTGCTCATTGCCATTCCCAGTTTTATCGCCGGCGTTATTTTTGGTGCGGCCTTTTGGTACCTGGCTTCGCCCCTCTGGATCGATCGGGTTGTCAATGAAACCCTGGCCCAGGGCGAGGACGTGATGATAGTGGCCGAGGGAAGTTTCCGCGACGCCGATGCCGCGCATCGTGGCAAGGGGAACGCACGCATGGTCGCCCTGCCCGGTGGCGGGGTCGAGGTGCAGCTTTCCGGGTTCGAGGTCACAAATGGCCCCGATCTGGAACTCTGGCTCTCGGACCATCCCGATCCGGCCAGCTCTGCAGATGTGACCGCGGGCAATTGGCTGTCGCTCGGTCTGCTCAAAGGCAATATCGGCGATCAAAGCTATTCCGTCCCAGCCGGCACCGATCTGAGTCAGTACCGCTCTGTCGTGGTCTGGTGCGAACAGTTCGGTGTGTTGTTTTCCGCCGCCCCGTTTGGCAGCCCCGACGGATGACGGGCCGGGCACGGTCCAAAGAGCACAAATCCTGACCGGCGCTGGAACACCGTGACGTTCACGTAGCAATGCACACCGCTTAGATGGTTACGGTGCAGCCTTTGACAGAAAGGGCCCGGAGCGGACTATCGCTGCCGCAGGGCTGAACGCCTGCTGTGCGGACGAAGAAACCATTCTGAATTTGGGTGAATTTCCAGACAGAAACTGAACGAGTGTTTGTTTTCGCTTACAGCGTGGCAAATCACACCCGGCCTTAAAGCAGACTTTGCCGCATTGAGCCCGGCAAGCCTTTGTCGCCGGGCCAATAATAGTTTGGAACGGGGTTGCAGTGCAGGCGCTATGGCGTCAGGTCCAGCGCCTCAACAACAGAGTCAAAGGGTATCCCGGCTTCCTCGTTCAGCCGCTGCACGTCGGCGACAGAATTTCCGTCAAACAGGCACATGCAGTGCCCGTCATCCGGGGTGAATGTTGTGCGAATATATTTTATATCGGTCCCGGCAGCGCTCATTTCTGCCGCTTTCGAAATTGCGGCCTTCTGCGCGCCGCCGAGATCTTCCATGCTGATCCCTTTGAGACTTCTCTCGACCAGGTAGACTGTCATGGGGTTTTCTCCTTGTGGTGATTTGGCATGCCACTATGAAGCCGCAAGATCTGAGCGAACGGAACCAGCAAATCCTTATCAATCAATAACCTCAAGTTATCGACTATTGTGTTAAAGTCGCAGTCAGATCGGCAATAGTGGAGTTCTCCACCGTGGAAATGTCTCAGATCAAATACGTGCTGGCATCGGCCAAAACCTTGAATTTCACCAAGGCAGCTGCGAACTGCAATGTCAGCCAACCGGCCTTAACCAAAGCCATAAAGACGATGGAGGCGCAGTTGGGCGCACCTTTGTTCCACCGCGAAGGCAAACGCATCCTGCTCAGCGACTTTGGCCGGTCCATGCTACCGCACCTGCAGCAGATCATGGCAGAGACGGATGCGGCCCAGACGCTGGCAGAAAACTTCAGACTGCTGAACGACGTGCCGGTGCGCCTTGGCGTGATGTCAACGGTGGGCCATGTGCGCCTGTCGCGCTTCCTGTCAAAATTCCAGAAAGACTATGATGGAGTCGAGGTTGCGGTCAGCGAAGCCAGCCTGAGCGAGCTGAAAAGCAAGTTGGAAAATGGCGATCTTGATCTGGCCATCCTAAATCCGCTCGACGCGTTCAGTGACGGGTTCAACGTTACTGAACTATACAACGAACGCTATATTGTAATTATCGCCCCCGGCCACGCGCTGGCCGACAAAAATGCGATCAGGCTGGCCGATCTGTCGGGACAGCCCTACGTTGACCGGCTGGCCTGCGAAATGCGTGAAATGGTGATGGGAGTCTGCCGGGATACCGGCGTAGACCTATACGCGCGTTTTCGTTCCGAACGTGAAGACTGGGTTCAGGCAATGGTGCTGGCACATATCGGGTTTGCGTTCATGCCGGAATATTCGGTGAATTTGCCGGAACTTCTGCAGCGGCCACTGGTTGAACCATCGCTGAGCCGGACGATCTCGATGATAAATGTATCTGGCAGGCAATTTAGCCCGGCAGTTTCCGCACTTGTGCGCTCAGCCCAGTGCTTTGGCTGGCCTGGTTAAATATACGCAAATGGGTATTTTCACTGCAGCCACTGTAAACATCTCCGTTTGAAGGTGCCTGGTCCGCTTTGGGCTTAGTCTGTTGAAAAACTTTAATATCGAGCCTGCGCGGCAGACCTTTTTGCCATGTGGTCTGATCAGTTAGGTTTTGGCGAGGGTTCGGCCAAACTCGCCTTCCGCCGCTCTTGAGCAAGCGCGCAGCGTTCAGGGAGGTGAGAGTAAAGACTATGCCTCAATCGTTGACCCAGATCGGATTTGACCATGCACGTTTTCCCGCCCGGTCAATGATCGAAACGCGGATCCAGGGCGAGCCGGCCAGACGGTCCAGCGAAATTTTCCCTGTTGTCATGGTCTCTCCCCGCTGGGATGCCATTGGCGAGCCCTGGCCCTGAATAAGGATGCTGACAACCGGAGTACAATCCACTTCGATGCTGTTTCCGGTGACACGTATATCGTGAATTTCCGGGCCGGTGCTGGAGTAGTACGCACCGGATTTCAGGGCCGCAAGCAACGCCTCTGGTGTGTTTTCCCGCGCCTTGACCTTTACCCAGCCACCGAAATAATCGGGGGAATTGAAATGCGCATCATCAGTGGCGATCAGGTTCAGACGGCGGCCCTCGTTCAACAGATGTTCCAGCGTCAGGAACCCTTCACCGCGGTCATTGTCGACAACGCAACCGTGGTTGTAAATCTCCACCGCATGCGCGGCGGTAATGGTGCGGGCGTCGGCCTCGGTCATACCGGACCAGTGGGGGTGCGCGATGGCCACAAACGCGCCCCCATCCCGCGCCCGTTGTGCAATACTGGCGGCGGATTCCGACTCCCTGACCGGGCTGAAATCCGGTGCATCCGGCGCGGCAAAATCAAACGGAAGCCCAAGGCCCAAAAGATGCCATAACTGGCCGTTTTCCATGGAACCTGTGTGTAATTCTGCGCCCGCAATCGTGGTGAAACCGTTGTTGCGCAGTCCGGTTGTGTCGGTGATCGGGTAATTAAACAGTCCGACAAAATGGTCTGTCAGGGCGATGAAATCATAGCCTTCTGCCTGATATCGGCGGCAGACCTCTTCGGGGTCCAGTGACCCATCCGACATGGTGGAGTGGGTGTGCAGATTGCCGCGATAAAACTTGCCGGCGTCGGTGAAAAAGCTGGTTGGCATGGCGTTGGCTTTCGGTTCGGTATTACAATGCAATCAGGAGGTTTGGGCCAGAGCTTCCGCATGATGGCAGGCGACCATGTGCTGTGGACCAATCTGGCGGAACTCAGGTATCAGTGAACGACATTTATCGTCAGCATGCGGGCAACGGCTGTAGAAGGCACAGCCCGAAGGCGGGTTAAACGGGTTGGGCGGCTCGCCCCCGATTGTCGCCCGCGATGTGCGGGCGCGCGGGTCCGGCACCGGTACCGCGGAAATCAGCGCCCTTGTATAAGGGTGCATCGGATTTTCTATCAGCATTTCGCTGTCAGCCAGTTCGACGAGCCGGCCCAGATACATCACTGCGATGCGCGAGCTGATATGACGCACCACGCTCAGATCATGGCTGATGAACAGATAGCTCAGCCCGAGCTTCTTTTGCAGATCTGCCAGCAGGTTCACCACCTGGGCCTGGACCGACACATCAAGCGCCGAGACACTTTCGTCGCACACCAGCAATTGAGGCCCGATGATCAACGCGCGCGCAATGACCGCGCGCTGCTGCTGGCCGCCCGACAACTGGTGCGGATAACGCTCCAGCAGATGTTCTGGCAAGGTGACCGCTTCCAGCATATCAAGAACCGTTTTGTGACGGTCAGCCGGATCCCCCAGCTGATGGATATCCAGCGGCTCACGGATCTGCGCCCCGATGGTGCGCCGCGGATTGAGCGCCCCGAGCGGGTTTTGAAACGCCAGTTGCATCTCGCTGCGCAACCGGCGCCATTCTTTCTTGTTTGTCCGGGTGATGTCCTGACCGCGAAACAAAACCGAGCCCGATGTCGGTGAAATCAGGTTCAGGACAAGCAGACCGAGCGTCGACTTGCCGCAGCCGCATTTCCCCACCAGCCCGAGGGTCTCGCCGGCGATCAGGTCGAGCGACACCCCGTTGACGGCGTGCGCCACCCTGCGCTTGCCAAACAGGCCGTCGCGCTTGACCGGGAAGTGGCAGACCAGATCACGCACCTCCATCAGGACGTCCGGCTTAATATTTGCTGGCTTGTTCATGGTTTTATCCACCTGATGTCATGGGATGTCTGCACGCCACCCGCCGGGCGCCTCCGACATTCTGAAATTCCGGTCTCTCGCCGGCGCAGGAAACGTCGCAATGGCTGCAACGCGGGGCAAAACGGCAGCCCGGGACAAAGTCCTGCGGCGGCGGCGCCGCGCCCCCGATGGTGCTGAGCCGGTCAACTTTGCGGTCGACCCGTGGCAGGGAATTCATCAGCCCTTGCGTGTAGTGATGCAGCGGCGCGTCGAATAAATCCAGCACCGGCGCTTCTTCGACGATCCGGCCGGCATAAATTACCGCAACATCATCGGCGACCTGAGCGATCACGCCCAGATCATGTGTGATCAGGATCAGCGCCATGTTCAGTTCCGTCTTGAGTTGCGACAACAACTCCAGGATCTGCGCCTGAATAGTGACGTCGAGCGCTGTCGTTGGCTCATCAGCGATCAGCAGGCTGGGTTCGCAGGCGATGGCCATGGCGATCATGGCGCGCTGGCACATGCCGCCGGAAAACTGATGCGGATATTCGCCAAATCGCGCGTTTGCTTCGGGAATACCAACCAGATCGAGCAATTCGAGAGCGCGGCGCCGCGCGGCACCTTTGGACAGGTTCTGGTGCAGGCGCAGCGATTCCGATATTTGCCAGCCGATCGTGCGCACCGGATTGAGCGACACCATCGGATCCTGAAAAACCATCGCGATCTTGCAGCCGCGCAGGTCGGACATCTCCGCCTCGCTGAGTTTCAGCAGGTCACGGCCTTCAAACATCACGTCACCACTGGTGACCCTGCCCCTTTGCGGCAAAAGTCCCAGAGCGGCCAGACAGGTCACGCTTTTGCCGCTGCCGCTTTCACCGACCAGCCCAAGGGTGCGTCCGGCCTGCACTTTCAGGCTTACATTGTCCACCACCCCGAGAGTGCCTTCGGCGGTGTCAAAAACAACCGACAGGTCGCGCACCTCCAGCAGGTATTTTTCAGTCGCAGCGCTCGGCGCCACCGAATTATGATGATTAAATTCTGTCATTTCAGGGTCGGGTCCAGTCGGTCACGCAGCCAGTCGCCAACGGTGGCGATCGACAGGGTTAAAAAGAAGATCACCATGCCGGGCAATACTGCGATCCACGGCGCCAGGATCAGGTAATCACGCCCCACACCCAGGATCTGGCCGAGGCTGGTCATCGGCGGCTGCACCCCGAGCCCCAGAAAGCTCAGGGTTGATTCCAGCAGAATGACACCGGGCAGGTTGATCGTTGCCTGCACGATCAGAGTGCCCATGATATTGGGCAAAACGTGGCGCTGATAAATCCGGAAATTGCCCAGCCCGAGCGAGCGCACCGCCAGCACGTAATCCTGTTGATTGGCCGTCAGCACCATTGAGCGCGCCAGCCGCGCATAGCGCTCCCAGCCGTCAATTCCCACGACGATGATCAGAATGGTCAGGCTGTTGCCAACAAAGGCCAGCACCGCGAGGGCGAAAATGATGAACGGCAGCGAAACCTGAACGTCCACCAGCATCATCAGAACTTCTTCCACCCAGCCGCGGAAATGCGCCGCGACAATGCCCAGAAAACTGCCCAGAACAGCGCCGATCACGGTCCCGATCACCCCGATCAGAACGCTCAGGCGCAGCCCGCGGATCAGGCGGCTGAGCACATCGCGGCCTAGCTCATCGGTGCCGAAGATATGTTCCCAGGAGCCGCCTTGCATAAACACCGGCGGCTGCAACTGGTTGAAAAGATCCATTTGGGTGTGCGGATAGGGTTGGAACAGGAAACCAAAGACCGCGACGAACAGAATAAACCCAATATAGATCAATGCCGCCGTCACCAGCCATTCGCCGCTCAGCCCCCAGCGCGCCAGCAACGCGCCGGTCCGGCCGCGCCTGATCCGGGGCTCATCCTGCGACTGCGCCGCAGTGTTTGTCTGTTGTGTGCTCACTTGAATTGTCTCACTTCTTTACTCCAATGACACTGATCCGCGGATCGAGAAGGCCATAGAGTATGTCCACCAAAAGGTTCGCGATTATCACGGTTGAAGCGACCATCAGAATGAACATCTGCACCACGGCAAAGTCCCGCAAGCCGATGGCCGTGATGAACAACCGCCCGGCACCAGGCCAGGCAAAAACCGTCTCGATCACCACTGAGCCACCGATCAGCCAGCCCAGCTGGAAGCCAATGACGGTGACCGTCGGGATTGCCGCATTTGGCAGCGCGTGCCAGACGATCTGGCGCCACTTTGGTGCGCCTTTGGCGCGCGCTGTGCGCATATAGGACTGGCGCAGAACTTCCAGCATTGCTGAGCGGACAAACCGTGCAATCGATCCCGACAGTGTCAGCCCAAGCGTGGTCGCGGGCAGGATCAGATGCTGCCAGGTGCTGGCGCCGGATGTCGGCAGCCACCGCAGTTTCAGCGAAAACAGCAGGATCAGTAACAGCGCGAGAAAGTAGCTCGGCATCGAAAATGAGGCGACTGCCGCCGTCATTATTCCGCGATCCCAGAACGTACCTCGTTTCAGCGCCGCAATGGCCCCAAGGGTCACACCGGCGACAACGCTGATCACAAATGTCGTGCCCCCGAGCAACAAGGTCTTGGGAAGCCGTTCCACCACCAGATCCCAGGCCGGCTGACCATCAAAAAACGAGGTGCCAAAGTCGCCCTTCGTGATGTCGCTGAGATAGATCACGTATTGTTCAAAGATTGATTTGTCGATGCCCCATTTCGCCCGGAAGACGTCGAGTGTGCTTTCCGGCGTGCCCAGGGAAAAGATGCTGTAAAGCGGATCGCCGGAGGCCCGGAGGATCAGAAAAACGGCGGAGACCACGATCCACAGCGTGAAGGTGCTGCGCAGTATCTTAATGAGAATATATCGGGTCATTCTGCGCTCGCCTGATGTTTTTATGTAATCTGCTCAATGGGTGGGCCGAAAGCTCTGCCTCCGGCCCACCCGTATGTTAAATAGTCTGTAGCTAGCCGTTGTCTTTGAAATTGGCTGCGCGGAAGTCCATGTAGAAGATGGTGTAGGGCTGCCACTCCAGGCCTTTGCGTACACCGTAGGCTTCGACCGGGCGATACAGCAGGATTGCCGGCACCAGATCATCCCACAATTCCAGCAAATCCCCATAGGCCGTCTTGCGGGTGGCGAAGTCTGAGCCCTGCTCGATATCGGTGCCCAGCTTGAGGAATTCAGCCGGCGCTGTGCCGCCCCAGTCCTTCAGCCGGTGTCCGCCTTCGCGGCCCCAGCTGAACCACATGCCACCTGCAGGGTCGGTCATCCACATGTTGTCAGACGCGGCGTAGGCGTCGCCTTCCTGCCCCATCTGGCCCCAGTTCTCGATGATGTCGAGCTTGACGTTCAGACCGACCTTTTTCCACATCTCCATGCTGGCTTCGACGGCCCGCGTCATGTTGGTGTAATAGCCACCAACGATCCGGATAACGATCTCTTCGCCATTGTAACCAGCGTCGGCCAGCAACGCTTTTGCGCCTTCAGGATCGAACGGAAGCGGACCGCGCTCCGGGATCGCATACTCACCATAACCGGCAAAATCATAGGTACCGGCAGTGGTCAGTCCGGCCCACAGCTTGTCCGCCAGCAATGCGCGGTCAAGCGACAGTGCCATGGCTTTTCGAATGCGCTTGTCGGCCTGCGGACGACCTTCTTTATATTGGCGGAAAGTGATCATCTGCACATTTTCAACAGCCACGGCGCGGATTTCAGTACCGGCGTCGTTGTCGATCGGCCGGGTCTGGCTGGGGGGAATTGACGTCGCGATGTCAAACTCCCCGGTCATCAGACCCGCGATACGCGACGAAACTTCAGGCACTTCCAGAAATGTGATGCTGTTGAGTGGCGGGGTATCGCCCCAGTAGTCATCAAATGCATCCAGCTTTACGGATTCTCCGGTGACACGACCGGCCCATTTGTACGGACCGGTGCCGACCGGAAGATGACCGAACTCTTCCTGGCCGACGCGCTCGTAATAGGCTTGAGGATACACCTGGCCCATCACCGTCGCCATCCGCGCCAGCAAGGCCGGGTCGGGGTTTTTGGTGGTAATACGAACCGTATCGGCATCCATCGCCACGACACTCGCGATCGTACCAGATGCCGCGAACGGCTCGCTGCCAGCGCCATAGGTATTATTGATCGAGAACACCACGTCATCCACAGTCATCGTCGTGCCGTCGTGGAACTTCACGCCCTGACGAATGGTAAAGTCCCATTCGGTCGGCGAAACCTGTTCCCACGAGGTGGCAAGCCCGGGCACCAGTTCGATCCCGCCCCCGCCTGGTCCCGACAGATAGTCCCGCCGCACCAGCTGATCATAGATCGAATAGGCGACGCGTGCGGCAAAATTGGCGTTCACCACGGGCCCATGCGCGGCCCAGGTGGTTGGCATGGCAATTTTCAGGTTCGAGCGGCCATTCTGTTAAGCAAAGGCAGCACCAGATCCCAGCGAGAGCGCGAGCGTTGCTGCGACCATCCACGCTTTTGCCGACCTGAGTAAGTCCCGTCGGGACCCGGCCCACGCGCCATACAATAAAGTTGTGGTTGTATTCATTTTACATCCTCCCAAGATATTGGTGCCTGGCAAACAACGGCGTGTCACAGGCAAAGACTGCACAGAGTGATGCCAGGATTTTTATGCGTGGCAAAAGCCACAATCTGGTGGCAAGACCCTAAAAAAGCTTCCAAAAATTACCGATGCCCTCCAAATTTTCTGTGGCCCGATGTTAGGAAATCTATGTCAAAGGCGTCCAATATTATTATCGATACTTCTCATGCAAAAATTGCATGACCTAAGTGAGTTAATACAGAATAGTTATCGCCGCAGCCGCAAAAAGAGACTGGCAGACGACGGTATCTGTGCCAATATTTGGGTTGGATCTAATCTGCCGCCATCTGAACGGGGGCAAACGCGCGCATTTGCTGTTGCAGCAAGACATTCCAGAACTTTTCCACCCTCGGTTGGCTGGATTTCAAACATCGGAAGATTTTGATATCAACATGAATATCATCCTCCGGACCTGCGGCCCGGACAAGCCGTCCGTTTGTCAGGTCAGCTTCAACAAATGTACGGGGCATCCAGGCCAGACCAAATCCTTCGGCCGCCATTTCTTTCAACGCCGTGCCGATAGATGAATCATACACAGATCTGAAGATCAGGCCGGTATACTTGTTTTCCATATGGTTTTTGATCGGCCAGGGTGAATCATCGGAGTGCGTATGAAGACACGGAATTGGACCTTCCGGCCTGTCCGGCAGCCACCAGCGCGGGCTGCCGTCTTTGTTTGGGCTGACGACCGGAACAAGCGTTTCCGTACCAAGGGTCAGCGAGGCAATTGCAGACGCGACACCAGGCAGGCCGATTTTGGGATCCAGATAGCTGACGAAAAAATCTACGGAATTTGCCTCCAGCGCCGAGATATAACTCGCAATCGTGCCATATTCGGTTTTGACCACAATCTTATTGACGTCGATAAATGGCAGAAGACCCTTTAGCCAGCCAGGTATGAAAATCTGAGACAGCGTCGCAAGCGTTGAAAAACGCATTTTCTCGTTTTCTTCCAGAACCAGCGTCTGAACATCCGCTTTTCCCGCTTCGGCCAGATCAACAATCTTTTGCGCCACCGGAAGAAACAGCCTGCCCGCTTCGGTCAGTTGCAAAGGATGCCCCGCGCGGTCGATCAAAGCCGCGCCGACCCAGGCTTCAAGCGCCTGAATGCGGCGGCTGAAGGCAGGTTGAGAGACACCGCGCTGCTCCGCCGCAATCCGAAAGTTGCCTTCTGACCTCAGCACCAGGACGTCTATGAGACATTTGGTGTCCATTCAGCTTTCGCACCCCTAATTTATTTTGGATATGATCCAGGCTTCGACCGCGGCCGGCTCATTCTTCGAAAATTTATTTCCTCAAACTGGCATCAGGCCATCCGTGAACCTGATTGCGCTGGCCACGCGACATGCAGCATTTCGGCAGGTGCGCCAGCGTCTCCGGGTCAAAATCAACCCGATAACAGATCCGATCCCTACTGACCGCACCCCTTTCAGGGAGTTGACCAGTCACGCGTCCTCAGAGCAAAATATCTTCTCCGACATAGAGTGCTGCATCGTTTCCATTGTCAATATTGGCGCCAACGCGAAGAGGAAACGACACACATGATGGCGTGGGTGGCAAACAAATCATCTGCGAAGACCCGTTTGGCAATGTGATAGAACTCACCCAACCTCGCAAATGAATCGCGCCGATTATCGGCATGGCCGTTCGATTTGAAGTCAGCTCAGGGCGTCCGGGCGGACCTTCGCTGCGCTCTGCCCGATCGCTGGCTGAGCGGGTTTTATACCCTGCGACCGGGCGGCTGAACGGCCGTTTCCGTCTTGGCGAAACCGACAATTCTGAGCTTCGGGAAAATCGAATCTCGCCCCGAAGCCATCCTTTGGGTCCTATGAGTTGTTGCGCTGCGACGTGAAATCACGTCCGTCAGGGCCGGCCGCAGCGCATTGGATGAGGCCGGCCTGACTACTTAAGAAAAACAGAGAAAGTTCTCTAAAGGCTTATCCCTTGCAAAGCCCTCCCTGCCCCCGCCGTCAAAAGGTTGGTTGCCAATCCTTACCCCAGACTTCTTCCCACAAAAACGGCCGGGTCGAGTTGGACTTTACCCGCCCGCCTTCCCAGAGGTTCCATTTTGGATCCGCATATTTGTCGTATTGCTTGTCCAGCCGGGCGCAGAGTTCGGCCACCACGGGCGCATATTCCGGGTCTTCAGCAACGTTAGTACGCTCATCCGGATCCTTGGCCAGATCATAGAGAACATGGCCGAAATGATACGAGGTCGGCTGAAAACGGCGCATGAAATTCCAGCGCGCAGTGCGGATCGAGCGGGTCTCTTCCTGCTCCATGAACACCACATCCTCCCAATCGGCGGCGCTGCTTTCCAACAGCGGGCGCAGGCTGCGGGCGGCGCTGTCTTCCGGGTTGGCGACCCCGGCACCCGCGTAATCGAGCACCGTGGCGAAGATGTCAGTGGTGCCCACAAGATTGTCACAAACCTGATCTTGCAACGGCGCGTGGGGTGGCTTGACGATCATCGGGATATGATTGGCCTCGCGATGGGTGTTTGAGGGCCAGCTGTCTTCGCCATGGCCCCAAAACCCGTGCTCGCCCAGCGCCATGCCATGATCCGAGGTGTAGATGATCAACGTATCTTCGGTCAGGTTATGCGTGTCGAGCGCAGCCAGAACCTTGCCCACACCTTCGTCCACCATGCTCATCTGCGAGTAATAATTGCGCAGGGTTGGCATATCGTTAGGCATGCGCACCAGCCCTTCGAAATAATCGGGTTCATCCTCGGGCAGCTTGTCATGGCGGATCAGCATCCAGTCCACCAGCTGCTTGGCAACCGCCTCGCGCGGGACCGAGTTAAAGGGCGTGTCCTTGTAAAGACCGCCATGACGGTTGGTCGGCTCGCCCTCAATTGATGGCCAGAACCCGTAAGGTGCCGGATAGGTCAGGAACATGAAAAAGGGCTGGTCGGGCGTGGCTGCACGTTCAGTAATGGTGTCCACCGCACGTTGGGTGAAGAAATCAACAGAATGGCCCGGGTGGGTGAAGTTCCGCCCGTTGTCGATCATTTTGTTGTCGTAGAAGGACAACACGTGGCCAATCTGCAGCGTGATCCAGTCATCAAACCCGTTCTTGGGCGTGTCGGCAATGCCAAGATGGAACTTGCCGATCAGCGAGGTGTGATAACCATTGTCTTTCAGGCGTTCCGGCAGCGTGTAGAATTCGTCAACGGCGTTCCAGTTTTCTGGCCACGTGTCCATCACCGCGTCATCCAGCCAGGTGTGAATACCATGCTGCGATGGCATCAACCCGGTCAACACCGACGCACGGCAAGGCGAGCACATAGCGTTTGGGCAAAACGCCTCGGAGAAGCGCACCCCCTGGGTGGCAAACTTGTCGAGGTTCGGGGTATGCACCTCGTCATTGCCGGCACAGCCCATCATCTTGGCGGGTTGGTTGTCGACGAAGATCAGCAGTACATTTGGACTTTTTTTGGCCATCACATGTGGCTCCCTGTTGCGGCCGCAAGGGCGCGTTCCTGTTCAAAGATTGCGCCGGTGTCGGCAGCTGTCCGGCTCAGATCGAGCGAAATTTCGCCCGAGCGTTGGCGGCTTTTCCATCCGGCATCCACTGGCAGCGGCGCGGGATCGGCGGCAGGCAGGCTGCGGCCAAGGATCAGATCGGAGGCCCGTTCCGCCAGCATCAGGGTCGGCGCATTCAGATCGCCCGCCGTTGCTTGTGGCATGATGGAGCTGTCCACCACCCGCAACCCTTTGGTCCCGTGCACCCGCATCGTGGTTGGATCGACCACCGCCTGCGTATCGGTTCCCATCCGGCAGGTGCCACAGGGGTGATAGGCGCTTTCGACCTTGTCCCTGATAAACTGGTCGATCTGCGCGTCACTGTTGCAATCAGCGCCCGGCGCCAGTTCCGCGCCACGATAGGTCGAAAAAGCGGGCTGTGCAAAGATCTCGCGGGTGAGACGCACGCAGGCGCGCATTTCAGTCCAGTCGTCTGCGTGGCTCATGTAATTGAAGCGCACCCGGGGTGGGGCTTCTGGATCAGTGGGGTTCAGCCGCACCCAGCCCCGGCTTTTTGAGCGTTTGGTGCCGACATGCGCCTGGAACCCGTGTCCCCTTGCCAATGATTTACCGTCATAGGAAATCGACAGCGGCAAAAAATGGAACTGGATGTCGGGGTAGCTGATGCCGGCACGGCTGCGGATATGGGCGCCGGACTCGAAATGATTGGTGGCGCCCAGCCCGTCGCGACGCAAGAGCCAGCGAAGGCCGATCATCGCTTTGCCCAGAAGGCTCATATGCGGATAGAGGGAAACTGGCTGGGTACAAGCCTGCTGCACATAGAGCTCCAGATGGTCCATCAGGTTCTCGCCAACCCCCGGCAGGTCATGAACCACGTTGATACCGGCCTGTTGCAGTTCGGCCCCGGGTCCGATGCCCGACCGCTTCAGCACCACCGGAGACATGATCGGGCCCGCGCAGATGATTACTTCGGCGGCGTGGACCTGGGTCAGTTTGCCCTTGCGGCGGTATTCAACGCCAACCGCCCTGGTCCCCTCCATCAGCACACGTGTGGTATGGGCGTGGGTGATGACTTTGACATTGCCGCGCGCGATGGCCGGGCGCAGATAGGCCACGGATGCACTGCAGCGCTCGCCCTTGCCAACAGTCATCTCCATCGGGCCGAACCCCTCGTGCTGGAGGTCATTCATATTGGCGCTGCGGGCGTATCCGGCCTCGACACCCGCATCAACGAAGGCCTGGTAAAGCGGATTGGTCTGCACCCCCTGTGTAACGCTGAGCGGGCCTGAGTGGCCACGCAGCTCTGCCGGTCCGGCCACATTTTCCATCCGCCGGAAATAGGGCAGCACATTGGCCCAGTTCCACCCGGCTGCGCCGTGATCGGCCCAGAGCTCGTAATCCATCGGGTTGCCGCGCACATAGCACATCCCGTTGATGGAAGAAGAGCCGCCCAGCCCTTTGCCGCGCGGCAAGTTCATCACCCGGCCATCCAGATGCGGTTCGGGTTCAGTCACAAAGCCCCAGTTGAACCGTTTTGTATTCATCGGCAGAGACAAGGCCGAAGGCATGCGCACGATGGTGGCTTTGTCGCTGCCGCCCGCCTCGAGCACCAGGATACGGGTATGGCCATCTGCCCCCAACCGGTTTGCCAGCACACAACCGGCCGAACCTGCCCCAACTATGATGTAATCATAGTGCGTCACGCCGCTCTGCCGATCATGACAAAGAACTTGATCACGGTCTCCGGCTGTTTCCAGGTGCCGGTGAAGCCACTGGGCAACAAGAAGGCCTGACCCGGGCCGAATACATCCGTGGATCCGTCCGGGTAAATCAACTCGACCGTGCCTTTGAGCAGATACATGAACTCATCATACTCATAATCCACGATCTCGTCCGTATATGGCTCGCACACCCATGTGCCCATCCGAACCTCCTCAGAAGCGCGGTCGACCACCAGGTTCTCCCACTCTCTGGGTGAGGCGATCCCGGGCGCGCTCATCACCATCTGGCGCGGTTCCGCCAGCAAGGCGTGGGTTTGGGCTTCGGTCAGGTCAATGGCGCGAATCATGAGAATTTCCCTCGGTTAATATTGGTGCAGGATGCCTAGCACTCGCTGAACAGCCGTTCAATGAAAATGTTGAACGGCTGTTCAGCGAACTGACTGGCGTTTTGGTGCCCAGCGCGCTAGCACAAAGGGGTTAAAGGAGAATCCCGCCATGTCCCGCGCCTCGGAAATGCAAAAACGCAAGCTTCAGATCATCGACGCGGCCATGGATGTGCTGTTGGAAGACGGGTTCTGCGATCTCAGGCTCAGCCAGGTTGCCAAACATGCTGGGGTGTCGGCGGGTCTGGTGTGCCACCACTACGGCACCAAACAGGGCCTGCTGCTTGCGGTGATGCGGCATGCTGTGTCTGCGTATCAGTCGCAGTCGGAGAAAGTGATTGCGGCCAATCCCGTTGCCCGCGACCAGATCTTTGCCATCGTGCGGCTGGCGCTGGTACCGGAGCAATCAAGTGCCAGGCTGTCGGCGGTCTGGCTGGCGCTCTATTATCTGTCCAGTTCCGATTTGACATATCGCACCGAGCTGTTGCGCTACCAGCAGCAAAACTATGAAAATATCCTCTCGGCCCTGAGCCCGCTCTACGACGCGCAAAAGGCGCAATACAAAGCGCGGGTGATCGCGGCAATGATTGACGGGGTTTGGCTGCAGAACGCCGTACACTGCGAAACGGTCGACCTGGTGGCAGCGCAGGAACTGGCCGTGAGCCTGGCCGAACATGTGCTTACGGTGCCATAAGCCGGGGGCATAGAGATGTCCCAATACACGCCAGAGCCGACTCCCGTCACTTTCAAAGCGTAAAGCAGCATCCCCGACCCGCTGGGAATTGGCGTTCGTCCAGTGGCTGGTCTCTGCGCATTCCGCCAAAATGATTGATGTGAAGTATTGGGTAATTCAGGCTCGGACCAGCCGTTCGCTGCGCTTTTCTCAAACGCCAGCTGAGCGGACAAAACCGATTTTCGCTGCACTGGCATCATCGCCTTCGACCAACAAATCGCGACACAACCTGGTTACAGTACCAATAGAGGGCGGTCCCAAAACAGACCTCTGAAAATAGAACACGCCGCGTTCCAGCAAGTTTAAATCCTGGTGGCACAAACTGCCTGCTCTCAGGGATGCCTGCTTTTGGTGAAGACAAATCTGCCGCCTCATCCATAAATTGAGTGGAATGTCGGATACCACATGTTTCTGTTCGCGGTTTTTGTCATGCCGCTTTGTGCGCAACAGCCATGATGTCGTTGAGAAACAGCTCCACAGCGCGGCGCCGGGCTTGTGATTTTCGCACGGCCAGGCTGAAGGCAGATGTCCAGCGCAGATCCGGATGGTCCAGCGCCCGAAACTGACCGCTTTCAATCCACTTCTGCCCAAAATGAACTGGCAATGCGCCCAGATAACAGCCGCTTTCGATCAGCATCGCCATGGCCTCCATGTTGGCAACAACAGCCTGTGGGGCAAGCGTGATCAGCTTTGGCGGTACAATCTTGTCATAAGATCGCTGACAGATTGGATAGCGGGTCAGTATGTCAGGCGTAATCTCACGAGAATCCGCATGGAAGAGCGGATGATCAGAGCTGCAATACAGCATATGATCTTCAGTGCAGATTTCCGTATACTCCAACTCACTCACCTTATTTCGAAACGGTGCAATGGCGACGTGCACATTTCCCGATATCAGGCTCTGGGTCAGATCTGTGGGCGATGCCACCGAGACTTCCAGCCGGACATCGTTCTCGCGGTTGAGAAAGCGCCGAATGGCGCTGACCAAAGGAAATCCTGGCAGACCATTGACGGTATCAACCATGCCGATGCGCAATTCCCCGGTAATCGTGCCGCGCAAATCCATCAGTTCGGCGTCAAAATCGCGCACACTGCGCAGAACATCCCGCGCCTTCTTATAAGCAATCTGACCACGTTCCGTCAGGCAGAACCCACCCCGGCCGCGTTCACACACCCGGTAGCCAAGCGCCAGTTCCAAATCGCGAATTCGGCAACTGATCGCAGATTGCGTAATGCCCAACGCGTATTGCGCGTCGGTAAATCCGCCACATTCCACGACCGCTACGAATGCTTCCAGAAGGTTGTTTCTTAGCAGTTTCAAGGGCAGTGGACTCCATTTGGACCTTACATGAATTTACCGCATGTAAGGATAATATAAAAGGTATTTTTTCGTGTAATGCTTTGTGGTGTCTTCTCAGGGAACCGTCAAAATTTGAGTTCCATGGGAGGAATAAAGTGACCCTTACGTTCAAGAAGTTGAAAATCACTGCGGCCGCAGTTGCTGTTGGTCTGATGCCATTCTCGGCAATGGCAGAAGTCTGGAAATTCGCCATCGAAGAAATTCCCGGATCGATCATGGACGCCTATGCGCAGGAGTTTAAGACGCGGATCGAAGCTGCAACCAGCGGCGACGTGACCGTAGCGATCTACCCGATGGGGACGCTGGGCACCCCGACTGAAACGGTCGAACAAGCCGCTGACGGCATTATCCAGTTCACAAACGTATCGATTGGCAATCTCGGAACCATCGTCCCGGAAAGTCAGGTCTTTCTGCTGCCTTATCTGTTGCCCTCTGATCCGGCCGCAGTATCGGGCATCCTCAGCAGTTCTGACACGATCTACGGCGAACTGAACCAGGACTTCCAAAAACGCGGCCTTGAAGTGATGACCCTGTATTCGGAAGGCGCGCAGGTCTGGACCACCAATCGTGAGATCCGGACACCCGAGGATTTCTCCAATTTCAAAATGCGTGTGATGGTGTCGCCGATCCTGATCGAGACCTACAAAAACATGGGCGCGAGCCCTACCCCGCTGCCATTTGGTGAAGTGTTTGGTGCGCTGCAACTGGGGGCCGTCGACGGCCAGGTTAACCCGATCCCAACCATTGAAGAAATGAAGTTCTATGAAGTCACCAGCAACTTGATCTGGGCTGGCGAACAAGAGCTTGTCACCACCGTTGTTGCCGGTTCCGACTGGTTTGCCACGCTGAACCCCGAACGTCAGACACTGGTGCGTGACACCATGGCGGGCATGACCGGGTTCATTGACGGCGTCGTCGCTGACTTCAACCAGAAGCGCCTGGACATCATCACCGAAGCAAAGCCTGATATTGCCCTTGTCGTTCTGACTGAAGAAGAGCGCGACGTCTTTCGTGCCATGTCCGGTGACACGGCCGGTGCTTATGTGGAACTCGCTGGCGCACGCGGCCAGGATCTGCTTGATGCGCTGACCTCCGAGCTCGCGGCGTCGAACTGAGCACAACAAACCTGCCCTCGTACTGTTCCGGTACGGGGGTATCTTTTTAGGGAGAAGAGAATGCAGGGCACTTTAAGTCCGATCGGAATTCTTGGAAAAACAGACGCTGTGATCGGCCGGATTGAAGTTTTCATTCTAAGCTGGGGCGTCATTCTGATGGCGGCAAACACTATCGCGAATGTGCTGGGTCGGTATGTCTTCCAGCAATCGATCTATTTTTCCGAGGAACTGAACGAGTTTCTGATGGTGATCATCACCTTCATGGGCCTGGGATATGCGACCCGAAAAGGCATCCATATCAGAATGTCCGCGATCTATGACATATTGCCGCGAAAGGTACGCAAGGCTCTGATGATTGTCATTGCCGCCACAACGTCGGTCATGATGGCAATGCTCGCCTGGTATGCTTTTGAATATGTGCAGAAAGTGGCGTCGCGCGGCCGGATTACACCCTCGCTGCAGATCCCGCTTTATCTGACATATGTCTGGGTGGTGATCGGACTGGCCCTGACGTCGGTGCAGTATCTGCTTACGGCCATTCGCAATCTGAATTTCGCAGAAGAAGACATCTACGTCTCCTACAACGAGATCGACAGTTACGAAGATCCTGAAACTGCTGCCGCAGTCAGCCGTCACAACGCCGACAATGAGGAGGAAACACGATGACAGAGCTTATGCTGGCCGTGATGATCATTCTGCTGCTTGCCGGTTTCCCGATGAAAATGCCGCTGATCTCAGCCGCTGTTCTTGGCTTTGTTGTCTATTTCCCCGAGTTGAGCCTTCAGGTCCTGATCCAGCAGATGATAGGCGGCGTAAAACCTGCGGCCCTGGTGGCGGTGCCAATGTTCATTCTGGCCGCTGACATCATCACACGTGGACATTCCGCCAACCGGCTGATCGATGTGGTCATGAGTTTCATGGGCCATATCAAAGGAGGGTTGGCGATTTCGGTCACCAGCGCCTGCGCCCTGTTTGGTGCTGTCTGTGGCTCCACCCAGGCGACCGTTGTTGCTGTAGGCGGCGCCATGCGTCCCCGGATGCTGAAATCGGGTTACTCCGACAGCTTCACCATCGGTCTGATCGTAAACGCCGCGGACCTTGCCTATCTGATCCCGCCGTCGATCGGCATGATTATTTATGGCGTAGTATCCGGCACTTCGATTTCACAACTGTTCATCGCCGGTATCGTGCCGGGCCTTTTGATCGTGGTGCTCTTTTCCATCTACTGCATGTGGTATGCCCATCGTCACGATATTCCTGTCCTTCCGCGCGAAGGCTGGGGGCAAAGGTTCGTCGCCATGCGGCGCGCGCTGTGGCCCATGGGCTTTCCGCTGATCATTGTTGGCGGCATCTATGGCGGAGTCTTTTCTCCCACTGAGGCCGCTGCCATCTGTGTGTTTTATGCGGTGATCCTGGAGGCGCTGATTTTCCGCTCGATCCGCCTGCGGGATCTGCCTGGCATTGCATTGTCCACCGGCGCAATCACCTCAGTTGTCTTCATCCTGATCGCCGCAGGTGCTGCATTTTCCTGGACGCTGTCTTTTGCTCAGGTGCCGCAACAAATCATCGAAGCTCTGGGTCTGAATGACGCCAGTCCGATGATGATCCTTCTGGCCATCAATGTCGCATTCTTTATCGGTTGTATGTTTGTGGACTCAATCGTGGTTATCCTGATCCTTGTGCCGATCTTTGCCCCAATGATCAAAGCAGCGGGTCTTGACCCTGTTCTGGTCGGTGTTCTGATCACGCTTCAGGTGGCGATCGGTGCAGCAACACCACCGTTCGGTTGCAACCTGTTCACTGCAATCGCGGTCTTTAAGCGCCCCTTTGTGGATGTCGTCCGTGGAGTGCCGCCCTTCCTGCTGATCCTGCTGCTCGTCACTGTGCTGCTGGTCATCTTCCCTCAGATCGCGCTGTTCCTGCCCGAACTGGCCTACCGCTAAATTACGAATTCGAGGAGACTAAAACATGTCAAACCATGGTTATGAGGCTGGACGCCTGAACCTGCCTTTCGTTGGCATCTCAACTTTTGCCAAAAAAGAATACGTGTCGGACTGGGACAAGATTGATGCCGACGTTGCTATCCTCGGCGCACCATATGATTTTGGGTGTCAATTCCGGCCCGGGGCACGGTTCGGACCACGCGCGGTCCGTGAGGCATCGACATTGTTCAGCTTCGGTCACGCCGGCGCCTATGATCACGAAGATGACGCCACCTATCTGGGAAGCGATGTACGTATCGTCGATATTGGCGATGCTGACATCATCCACACCAAGACCCGGGAAAGTCATGCGAACATCGAATATGGTGTAAAAAAGATCCTCGATGCGGGCGCACTGCCGGTGACCATTGGAGGTGATCATTCCATCAACATCCCCTGTATCAACGCCTTTGCTGAGGATTGCGCCCATAAGGGTCCGCTACATGTGATCCAGATCGATGCACATCTGGATTTTGTCGATGAGCGCCACGGCGTAACGATTGGCCACGGCAACCCAATGCGCCGCGCGATTGAAAAAGACTATGTCGCCGGCATGACCCAGCTGGGCATCCGCAATGTGTCCTCGACCGCGAAAGAGGGCTATGATGACGCCCGCGCGCGCGGATCTGACATCCTGTCTGTGCGTCAGGTGCGCAAATTGGGCACCGCGGCCGTTCTCGATCGCATACCAGAAGGCGCGCGCTACTATGTCACCATCGATATCGACGCGTTTTGCCCGTCGATCGCGCCAGGCACAGGCACGCCCAGCCATGGAGGTTTCCAATATTACGACGTGCTGGAAATCCTTCAGGGGCTTTCCAAACGCGGTGATGTGGTGGGCATTGACCTGGTAGAGGTGGCCCCAGCCTATGACCCGACAGAAAGCACACAAGTTCTGGCGGCTCAGCTGCTGCTGAATTTCATTGGCTTTATTTTTCACAACAAAAAACAGGCTCTCTCCCACGACTGATCAGTTCTGGATTGGTCGTAAAAGCTGCCCGCAGAGACTTTCTTTGCTGGCAGCGGTTTTTTTCTGACACTACAATCAGGATCTCACTGAAGGGCGCCGATACACACATTTCGTGTCGTGCGGTGATCCCTGCCCCATGAGCACCTTCACTGCTGTATCAAGCGGCTACACCTGGCGACGCAAGCTGCAGCGCAATCTCACGCGTCGATTTCTCGGCCAACGCAACAGACCTCTGGTGCCGGGCATCCTTGAACTCCTGATACTCGATAGCCACCGTTTGAATGTCGTCCGCTTCCGCCCCGAAGTAGTGCGCACAAGCCGCGATCGCCGGGTCCAGGGCGTTCAGGTGCGAACGCACGCCTCCCGGCTGAAATCCGAATTCGCCCCGGGAGGAAAGGACTACGAGCTTCTTTCCCGAAAGCGTGGGCTCGATGGGATAATCTCCGCGCGACAGATCGAAAGAGAACGTCCGGCCGATCCGTGCGACGTGGTCAACCCAGCTCTTCAATGCTGCAGGCATCCCGTAGTTGTACATGGGCACGCCAAGAACGATGACATCGGCGTTCTCAACCTCATCGATCAACTGGTCGGACAGGTGCAAGCGCTCATGCATCCAGGGGTCACGATCTTCGGGGGACGTGAAAGCAGCGTGAATGAACCGATGATCGATAGGCGGAACGGGGCTGTGCCCGACGTCACGAACGATCACTTCAGTCCCCGGTGCGCCTTTCAGAAAGTGCTCTGCGAACAAGCCGGTTAGCTTCCGGGTCAGGGAACGGTCTTCCAGCTGGGCGCTGGCATCAATGCGCAAGAGTGTGGCCATGTTTTTCTCCTGATGAAACGAGGCCAAAGCGCCTCTTCGGGAGATTGGCTACCAGTGGAGCAAATACTTGGCAAAATCGAATTTCTCCGCTACAGGATGAATCAAATTCATCCTGATTGCGCTTTTCTGACCGTGGGAGGTGTTATTGCGCCGGTTACCCCCCCTGCACGCGTTGCGCGCCTTCGAGGCTGCCGCCCGGCATCTTCACTTCAAGAATGCCGCCGAAGAACTTGGCCTGACGCCGACGGCCATCAGCCATCAGGTTCGCCAGCTCGAGGATATTCTCGGCGTTGAGCTTTTTCACCGCTATCCGCGCCCCGTTCGCCTGTCGGCGGCGGGGGAGAGATTATTCCCCGTCGTGCGCGACTCTCTCGACCACATCGCAGGGGCCGTTGAAGAGCTTTCTGCGGGCGATCATGACGGCTCACTCAAAATGTCTGTGACCATGGCGTTTGCAAGCCGGTGGCTTTTAGCCAGGTTGCCTCGCTTGCGCAAAGAAGCAGGCGTTGAAGTCATGGTCGAGGCGGATGACCGCATCGCAGATCTCCATGGCTCCGGCATCGACATCGCCATTCGTTATGCCGAATATCCCAGTGCGGATGCCGAGTGGCAAAAGCTGTTTTCAGATCGGATCATCCCGGTATGCGCACCCGCCCTGTTGTCAGACCTGGCGCCGCTTTCGGCGGAACAGATCCTGAAACTCCCGCTGCTCCACTACCGCTGGAAGTCCGGTTCGCCGAACGCCCCAAGTTGGGAACGCTGGATGACGCAGGCTGGCCTGGACATCAAAGCACGCCCGGCTGTTCAGTCGTTTTCCGAAGAGATCCACGCCATCGAGGCGGCTGCAAGCGGCCATGGCGCCGTGCTTGCCTCCCGGCATCTTGTTGCGGATCTGCTGGACAAAGGCGTGTTGGCGCAAATCTCGGATATTTTCCTGCCCGGCCACTCCTATTGGGCCGTCTTCCTGCCCAATCACCCCAGGCGGGACGCAATTGGCCGGTTGACCGCATGGCTGAAGCAGCAGAATTGACGTGTTGTCCTGCGGCTTCTCCGGGGCGTCTGGTCGTGTGCAGCGCAGCAAATGCGTCCATTTCAAAATGCTCTTCTTTCAACCGCCAATTGTGGTGGAACACCCCACGTTTATGGCAAGTTCCGTTCGCCTTATACCTCAGTGACGGTGACGGTGACGAGCGCTGCTCCAGGGTTACTTCCGTTGTGCGATACCGGAGCAGCAGGTAAATCGATCATCGCCTGGGGGCGTTTTACCCGGGTCAATGCCTGTGGGATGTGACGCGGGTTGACACCGCGAATAGGCGCCATGAAACTGTGCTATCTATTACAGATCTCCAAAACACCGATAAACACCTTCTTTTGCTGGAATACCGCCAAGGGGACAGGAGCTCACTGTGAATGAAAAACTGGAACGGATTGTTGAGTACCACAAACTGACCAAGATACGTTTGAAGACCGGGTTTATTTTCACGTTCACACGCGATCCGTCAGAAGATCTTGAGATTGAAATCAGGTCATTCCTCAACAACAACCGCGCGGATTTTAACCGAAAGGTTGCCAACGCATTTGATCTTCCTGAGGGCGGATACACAAAGTTCGAATTCTTTTGGGTTCCACAGCGTGCTCGAAGGATCAGCTCAGACGATGATCGCATTGGTAACAATAAAATAATCTTCCGTTCGGCCGCTGAAGTGACCCTGATATATTTGAAAGAGCGCTCTCTCATAATCTTCAATACTGAATATTCTTTCGCAGTTACCGACGCCGGTTGCGGCGGAAAAGGTGAAATGCACTACAGCGGAGGCCGGAACTACACGTTGGAAGAAATTTATTTCAACAAGATATCCACGGTCGGTGCGTACCATGATGAGGAGATGTACAACGTTCTCAAGCCAGGATGCGGAGGAGGTACAACAACCAAATTCACGATTGAGAAAGACGGCTTTGTAATCCGAGCCGGCGAGAATTTCCGGGTTCTTGCTTCTGAACGCCACCGTAGTGAAATGAAAGATGCCAGACAAATGATCAATGACAAGATATCGTCGAGCAACTGAGATGAACGTCCTTTCTGTGGTCTTCATTCTGGTCGCAACCTGGGCCGCGTTGGCTGCCTCGCTTTGGCTTTATCGTCATTTTTTGCTAATTTCATTTCGCAGAGCGCTGTTGAATGGCGATGATCGGGTTGCCGTGAGTTTGGGTTGGGCGTGGGCAACTCAGGAACAGATTCTTGCAGCACAACAGTACTGGGGGAGCGATATTTTCGGAGATATTCTTGATTTTCGACGTCCTGAAATAACACGCCTGTTTCTTTTTCCGCGCATACTCTTCGTAATGCCAGTTGTCTTATACCAGATTGGGTCCCGTTTTGCGGGACATGGTCTGACCGGCCCCTGCCCGTCCACGCCCAATTGCTCGAATTACCTCATCGGCTGCCTGACCCGAACCGGCATCATCACTTCACTCGCCCGGGCTCACATCAGGATCTCAAACTGCGCAGGCGAGGACGATGTGAATTACCACCCAGATTTCCAGTGATATTCCATATTATTACTTTGATTCAGCGTGTTAATCGATATTGAGCCCCGAATTCTGATTTGGCGCCAGATCAGGCGGCAGCAGCCGACCAATTCTCAGCCATTCAGGTCATCCGAATAAATCTGTCAGATGGTCCGCTCTCTAGTGGGGTGTCAGGGGCACCTGGCGCGCTTCCATGCACACGACTTCAAAGCCCTCCGCTGATTGTCTGACATCAGCGCAGATCGCAGCGAACAGCTGTTTTGAGCCCATTGCAACCAATGCTGCGGCCGCAGAAATTCGTCAGGATGGGAGCTGAGCTGATGGGGTGGATGGCTCCTGCTCCAACCGACGTCGCGATGCGTCATACTGCAGGTGTCAAAATCTGCTATTGAGAGGAGCCACCCCATGCAAGTTACAACAGTCGGAGTCGATCTGGCCAAGAATATTTTTCAGGTTCACGGGATCACTGAGAGTGACGAGGTTGCTTTCAACCGGCCTCTGCGACGCGCTCAGGTGTTTCCGTTTTTCGCGCATCTCGATCCTTGCCTCATTGGCATGGAAGCCTGTTCCACAAGTCATTACTGGGCGCGCGAGCTGACCAGGCTCGGCCATGAGGTTCGGCTGATCCCACCCATGTACGTCAAACCCTATGTGAAACGCGGAAAGTCAGATGCTAT
>NZ_QOLB01000139.1 GCF_003333265.1 Candidatus Halocynthiibacter alkanivorans | reverse complement strand
AGACCACGGAGCGAGCGTAATCCCAATGAGGCCACGACCCGCGTGTCGATCAACAGGCCGGATACATATGAGCGACTTCCGAGAACATGTGAAAAATCATTTGCGAACAGTAGCCGGTACATACAAAAGGGCCGATGCCCCCAGAATTTGTCTCTAGCAGGTATATTGTGTTTCAAGTTGAATTCCACACGGTAACTACCAGTCGCCACGCGTGACAAATACACAACAACAAGATTCTGTTGGCAGCGCTTCCGCAATGCTTCCATGAGAAATCAAAAAGTTAAATCTGCTTGACGCCCTAGGTGTAAGATACTGATTTTATGATGAAAAATGGCATCCACACGGACTCACATCCAGATAGCAGCGTGTTGTAATCGTTACATATTAAGGCCAAAAAAATTTCAGGCACCCCCAGCCATACCCCCAAATAAACGACCTCAATCCACGAACGAGATCATCGCCCGCTTGCTCAGACTGGGGCAAGAGCTTTATAGGATCAGGTCGGCAACTACATTCCTTCTGTGCCGTCGCACCGGATCGCAGCTCCTTTACCTCAGGCCAAGTGGCCTGACGGGCTGTACCTCCGTTGACATATAGGCTGGCACAGTAGCAAGGTCTATCGCCGCGTGAGCGGGGAAACTACTGGGCGACCCGGAACATTCTGAGCGGGCTGGGTCAATCCCCGTGCGGGCGGGGAAACCTCTTTGAGGTAACCGACAATTTTTAGTAAACCCTCAAAGAACATGAGGCGAGCGGAGAGCACCGCTATTTTCATAGAGCGAGTTAAATCCTATCTGCGTCCACAATTTCTTTTGGAGGGTCGCCCAAAGTCTCGATCCGCAAATTGCCCGTTGCTTTCGTGTCTCGCCAAACCATTACTAGGGTACCTCGGCCAAGAGCTTGCCACCAGCCTGTCAAAACCGCGCAAATCCAATGACGCACCCCGGACGACATACGTGGCGCAACATAAACCCCGGGGGCGGTTTCCAGCATGATCGAGGTCAGAAAACCCCGGTAGCGGGCCTCGACATCGCAGGTGATGACCACGGTCAGCGGCATTACTTCTCATCCTCTGCGATCAGAGCCTTGATCCGCCTGATCATCGACGGAATAACGCCCTGACGCGCAAGTCCGCCACCCGTAATGCGCCGGGCCAGACGTTCGATATTTTCGCCGGGACGGTCTCGGGCCCGCTTGGCATCTTTGAAGGTACAGGGGTTGGTGAACGTATCGCGGTAGAAGTCGGCGATGTCCAGCACAAAGGATTGTCCGGGGTTTTCGTTGATAAATCCCAACTGAGGAATTGTCGCTGTGGCGGACCCGGCAATGGCGGCGGCGGCTTCGACGGCGCTGGCGGCGTGGTACAGCGCCAGATTGGGCAAGCCTGCTTTGCCCGGATTGATGCGGCCATAGCGTCTGCCGCACCGCTCAACCGCGATCTGACCAGCCAGCAGGGCGTAGGATTCCTTCATGCGCGGACCCACGATCCCGCGCAGCACATTCAGGTCACGGTGGGGCTGCAACTCGCCTAGCCGCCTGGCGTACATGCGCCACGCCAGAATCAGGCGCAGATCGTCATCCGCCCAGAGCCGGGCCTGGAGGCGGGCAAGGCCCGAGCGATCCGGAATCAGTGGCGGCGCTGCGTAAAGACGACCCCCATCTTCACCCACTGCCGCAAATGCTGTGCGGGCATGAGCCAACAGGCGCAGAGCATCGTGGCTGACGGTTGGGCCGGGACCAAACAGGGTCATCGGGAACCCCAGCAGGGCAATGGCATATCGCTGCAAGGCGGCACAGAGCATCAAACGTTCAAATTAAGTACCGCGTCCCGGATGTTGAGGTATCGCCGCTTGTCTTAGTCGTCGTCGCATGCTGCGATCTGAGGTGAATGGACGCCAGCCAGACAGAAGTTTTCTGACACAATTTTTCACTTGAATTGCAGCAGCAGATCCATCAAATTCACATAAATGAATTAATGAAAGGGTGAGCCCATGACACATACACGCCGCAAGTTTTTTTCCGGTGCCAGCGCTGTCATGGCTGGGGTGGGTTGCGGAGCGCTGTTTGCCAGTCCGGCTATTGCGACGTTGAATATCGGCAAGGTCCGGATCGACACGGTAAGCGATGGTTATCTCGATCTTCCAGGGGATTTCATCTTTGCGCCGATGCCGCAGAATGAACTCGCCCCACTGCTTCAAAACATGAATATACCCCGCGACCGGGTGCAGCCCGAGTGCAATGTCACGCTGCTGCGGGACGGAAAGAACACCATCTTGTTTGATGTTGGTTCAGGGCAGGGGTTCATGCCGTCAGCCGGAAAAATTCTGGCCACTCTTGCGGCTTTGGATGTTGCGCCTGAGGACGTAACCCATGTTGTCTTCACCCACGGGCATCCCGACCATCTTTGGGGGTTGCTCGATGATTTTGACGATCCGCTGTTCAGCGAGGCCACCTATCTGATGGGCAAGAAGGAATGGGATTATTGGCTCAACCCCAACACAGTTGATGCAATCGGCGCCTCCCGTTCCGTCTTTGCCGTTGGCGCCAGACGCCGGTTGTTGATGATTGAAGGCAACATCAATCTGTTTGGCGACGGAGAAGAAATTCTGGCCGGGGTTGCTGCCCGAGCCAGCTTTGGCCACACACCGGGACACATGTCGTTTGAGGTTCGTTCCGGCAGCGAGAGCGTAATGATTGCCGGCGATGCGATCGGCAACCACCACGTCGCTTTTGCACGTCCTCAATGGCTGTCTGGCTCCGATCAGGACGGGGAAACGGCGGTGAAGTCACGGCTGGGTCTGCTGGATCAGATCGCTTCGGAACAGATGAAACTGGTTGGTTTTCACTTGCCAGACGGCGGCATGGGCCGGGCCGAAAAGACCAGTGACGGATACCGGTTTATCGGAGAAGCATCATGATCCGCGCCGCCTTTGCGTTTGTATTTGCCCTGGTTGCAAACATTGCTTTTGCCAGTGATATTGCCGATCAGTACCCGCAGTCGCTGCTGTATTCCAAACCGGTGGAATTCATTCCCGGGGTCTATTCCGCCATCGGGGCCACCGCACCACCCAGTTATGAAAACAGTGGTCATAACAACAATCTGTCCTTCATTGTGACCGGAGACGGTGTGGTGGTCATCAATGGCAGCGCCGCATATCTGCTGGCCAAAGCGCTGCATGATGAAATCAAAGCCGTCACCGATCAACCGGTCAGGCTGGTGTTTAATGAAAACGGCCAGGGCCATGCCATGCTGGGCAATTCCTACTGGGCAGAACAAGGGGTGCCAATCGTTGCACACGCCGACGCCGCTGAAGTTTTTGAAGACAGTGGGCCACAGGCGCTTGCGGCCATGCAGCGCTACAACCGGGAAAAATCCGAAGGCACGACGGTCACCCTGCCGGACGAGGTTTTTGAGGATGAATACATCGTCGAAATGGGCGATTTTCGCATCGAAGCCCGCCATCTTGGCCCCTCCCACAGCCCGGGCGACATTGTCATCTGGCTGCCGGAACAAAGCCTGGTGATCTCGGGAGACATGGCTTTTCACGAACGCCTGCTGCCGATTTTTGAGGACACGGTGACGCTGGACTGGCTTGAGACCTGGGACAATGAGTTCGAAACGCTGGGGGCGACTTATGTCATTCCCGGCCACGGCCATCCGACCAATATGGCGCAGGTGCGACGCTATACGCGGGACTACCTGGTATATCTGCGCCAGAAAATCGGCGCGCATATCGATGGCGGCGGCGACCTGGCTGACGCCTATTATGTCGATCAGTCACCCTATGCACATCTGGACACATTTGAGGAGCTTGCCACCAAAAACGCGGGCCGGGTCTTTGAACAGATGGAGTTTGAATAATCGCCGATAGAAAGTCGCGCCCGCCTTATTGCCCGACGGCCTCTCTGACAATTTTATCGAGCAGGGCCTGCACTTCCTGCATGCTGCCGCCCGGGTAGCGCCGGTAGCCGACGATGACTTCACCGGCCATATCGGCGACAAAGATCCCATAGGGGCAATGGGCGATGTTCAGCGGGTCGGCTTCCATCATCTTGCGGGACAAGACCGCAGAGCAAAACAGAAACGTATCGGCGGCGTCAAATATCCTGATGTCGCTGCCCACGTCCTGGCCCGTGCGGTTGAGCATCTCCCCAACGTGACTGACATAGTCAACCACCAAGCCCCGATCGAGGATTGCGCTTTCCACGCTGAACGTCGCATCGTCAAAATCGCCATCAAAAACATAATTGACAGAGTCCTGCCCCGCCATGGCAGCCCCGTTCATGACGGAGAAGGCAAGCAGTGCAATAAACAGTTTTTTCATTTTATTTCCTTTTTCAGCCCGGCCGCCGGTCTGCCGGCAGCAAAATGCAGGCGCGGTGGGGTTCAGGGACGAATGATGGTCCAGCCCGCTTCCTGCAGCGTCATCAGATCAACAACCCCGGCCGGCACCTGTTCGGCCATCGCCACCACCGGCGGCATCTGGCCTTCCTTTTTGGCCATTGCCTGAAGCGTATTACCGCAGGCGGCGAAAGTGACATTTGGCATCGATTGCTCAAATGATTTCAGACGGTCGAGCACTGGTGAAGTGTCTTCGCGCAGCATGTGCAGACCGGTGTTAAAAGCCACAATGCGGATCTCGACCTCTTCGCCGAGACTGGAATAATGACGGGATACATTTGCGGCAACATTCAGAACAGTGGCCATTTTTTGAGGATTATTGTCACTGATCTGCAGGGCCAGACGGTGGATGTTAGCATCCGCAACGCTGGCGGTGGCGCCCGTCAGGAGGAGCGCAACAGTCAACAACACGGATCTGGTAAATTTCAGCATTTCCATTCCTCCTGGATTTCCCCGCCTGAACATTCAGACCGGGAATGGCTAATTTGGCAAGCGCCGCCTGTCGGGGCCAGGTCTGACTATCCAACACACGGCGCCTGCCCTGCTCAATTTGTCACCTGACCGCCCCTCCAGCGCCGGGCCAGCTCCGGGCCAGCGTTACTGATCAAAGCTGCGAAGGTAGGCTATCATCGCGGCAACATCTGCCTCTTTCTTAAATCCGGAAAAGGACATTTTGGTCCCTTTCAGATAGGCTTTGGGCTTCGCCAGAAACGCAGCCAGGGTTTCGTCCTGCCACACCAGACCGTCTTGCTGCGCGTTCTTGAAGGCTTTGGAATATCTGAAGCCTTCACCGCTGCCGGCGACACGGCCCATCAGGTTGTTCAACTGTGGTCCGGTGCGGTTTTTGGCCCCGTCGCCAACCTGGTGACAGGCCTTGCATTTTTTGAAGAGTTTGGCACCTTTCGCGACCTGCGCCGGATCGACGCTTACCGCCTCTGGTGTCACCTGCTCCGTTTCGGCTTTGACCTCTGCCACCGCTTCAATTGCCGCCCCGGTCACCAGGGCGTCTTGTGCTGACGCCTGGATTTCTGCTGCCGCGGCTTCCCGGGCCTCGCGCGCGGCCACGTCATCCGGCGTGACATCCACAATTGCAGCGCGGCCAGTTATTTCAACACTGTCTTTACAGTCGCTCATGCAGACTTCGGCTGAAAACAACGGATACTCAACCTCCAGCCGGTCGTCCGGAAAGAAATTCCCCTCGTTGGGCAGTTTTACCTCGGTGAAATTCTCTTTGCTGAGTTCGAAATCTTCTTCGACCAGGTCGTTGACATAGAGCAAGTAGGCGGTGATCGCATAGATTTCATCCGGCGCAAGAGAACGGGCGTTTCCGAACGGCATCGCGCGATTAATGTAATCGTAAACCGTCGAAAGGTAGGGCCAGTACGAACCAATGGTTTTCACGGGCCGCTCAGAATCCAGCGTATCCACACCGCCCGCCAGCACTGGCCAGCGGCCGACACCCTCGCCAAAATCTCCGTGGCACATGGCACAGCTGTCGGCAAAGATCTCTTCGCCGGTCAGCACATCGCCTTTGCCCGCAGGCAGGCCTTTGCCGTCAGGCCGCACATCCTGATCCCAGGCTGCAACTTCCTCTGGCAGGGCGACACGACCAAGCGCAAAGCCGGTGTTTTGCGGGTTCTCTTCTGCGGTGGCCGCCGAGAGGAATGGCGCGGTGATCGCGTCAGAAAACGAGACGGAATCCAGGCCAGAAACCGAGCCGGTGCCGACAGCAGCGAGACCAAGAAACAGCGCCGTTCCGCCCGTGGCGCAGAGGGCTATCTTAGGAAATTTCGACATTTTCAGCGACCCCCTGATCGTTTACATGCCAGGTCTGGATGGCATTGTTGTGATAGATGGAATTGGTGCCGCGCGCGTTGCGCAACTGTGCTTTGGTCGGCTGCACATAGCCGGTGCTGTCATGAGCCCTGCTTTGCAGCAACAGAGGTTTTCCGTCCCAGTCAAATTCAAAGTAGAACCGGTGCATCGACTTGTCCAAAGACGGGCCCGATATGCGCGCCTGGTGCCAGTTTTTGCCGCCATCAAGGGTCACATCCACCCGCGGAATGGTGCCCCTGCCCGACCAGGCCACCCCGGTCAGCACTGTGGGACCGCTCTTGTGTAAAATCGGCGCTTGTGGGCTTGGGTTGGTGATCACCGACTTGGCGTCCATTTCCCAGGTGAAACGACGCGCCTGTCCATCGGCCAGCAGATCAGTGTATTTTGAGGTTTCCTCGCGGTGGTGCCAGGGCTGATCGCCGACTTCGATCCGCCGTAGCCATTTGATCCACATGTTGCCTTCCCAGCCGGGCACAACCATGCGCACCGGATAGCCCTGCTCCGCACGCAGCGCCTCGCCGTTCATTTTGAAGGCGATCAGGCAATCATCCAGCGCTTTTTCCATCGGCAGCGACCGGCTCATGCCAGAAGCATCCGCCCCTTCCATCAACAACCATTTCCCGTCAGGCTTAACCCCTGCCGTTTCCAGCAGATAGCGCAGCGGCACGCCGGTATACATCACGTTGTGGATCATACCGTGGGTAAACTGGCAGCCGTTCAATTGCGCCCCGCGCCACTCCATGCCCGAGTTGGCCGCACATTCGAGGAAATAGATCCGGTTTTCGCGGGGGAAGCGCATCAGGTCCTCCAGCGTGAAAACAAGTTCTCTTTCGACCAGGCCATTGATCATCAGCCGGTATTCTGCCGGATCAACCTCTGCTACGCCCGCGTGGTGGCGTTCAAAACACAAACCGTTTGGGGTGATAATGCCATCGAGGTCATGCAACGGGGTGAAATTGATCGAGGACACAGTGTCGGCTGTCAGCCATTCCACATTGCGCCGTTTAACCTCGGATTCAAACGGGCTGGGCATGCCATAGGGGCTGGCATCGACCCCTTCGCCAAGCTCCTGCGCCCAGGGCTGAATGCTGGTGATGGCCGGATCGTCGACCGCATTTGCCGCGCCGGCGACTGCGACAGATCCGCCTGCAGCCAGGGCCGAAGTCAGAAATCCACGTCGGGAGGTCTTTTGGCCAATAGTTTTTTCGCTCATTGAAGGGAGCCTCCTGCGCTGGTGTGTTCCCGGTCCCGGGTGGTTCTAAATCTAAGATGTGTCATGCGCCGACCACTTTGACGCTGGTATTCTGATCCACGGTGACAGTTCCTTCGCTCCGAATGTGATTTTCAAGCACATCCCAGATCGCCGGTCCTTCGGTGCCCTCGTTGACACTCGCCCAGCCCGCCACCACATAAGATTTGCTGGCGTCGACAAGTTCACCGGTTTTCAGAACTGTCATTTCGGTGATGCGTTTTCCCTGCGGTTGATTGATGTCGATCCGGTAACCCATGCCCCCGACACGCACCATATCCCCGCCCTGCTGGTAATAGGGATCCGGGTTGAACAGGTTGTCGGCGACGTCTTCCAGAATGAGATGCAGGGTTTCGCCAGTCATTTCCGTACGGTAGGCGTTTGGATAGCTCATCGAGGTGGCGTTAAAGATGTCTTCCCGGGTGATATCCTGCCCGGGCAGCAAAGACGCCCCCCAGCGGAAACCGGGGCTGAGGGCGATGTCAGCTTCACGTTCGGAAATCAGGGCATTACAGATCAGGTCATCCCAGGTTCCGTTGAAATTGCCCCGCCGGTAAAGCAGCGAGTTTGTCTTACCGATGACCTCGGCCATGTCCGCCTCATAGGGGGCGCGTTCCCCGTCGATCAGCGCTTTGATCGTGGGATCAGGGGCGATCACATCCGAGAAAATCGGGATCAGCTTGTGCTTGACGGATTTCAGCTCACCGTTCTGCACATCCAGATCAAGCCGGCTGAGGAATTTGCCATGGCTGCCCGAGGCAATCAGGTGCGTTTTGTTGATCAGCAAGGGCTCGGGCAAGGCGTCATGGGTATGGCCGGTCAGGATGATATCAATTCCGTCGACATTTCGGGCCAGCTTGCGATCTACATCAAAGCCATTGTGACTGAGCAGCACCACGAGTTCGGCCCCCGCATCGCGGGCTTCCTGCACCACCTCAGCCATGTTGTCCTGACGCACACCAAAGCTCAACTCAGGAAACATCCATTTGGGATTGGCGATCGGCATATAGGGGAACGCCTGACCGATAACGGCGATTTGCACGCCGCCGCGTTCAAACATTTTATAGGGCTGATAAGCGCGTTCGTCCCATTCGGTGTCAAAGATATTTGCGCCGAGGAACGGAAAGTTCAATTCGTTCTCAACGATCTCATTCACCCGCTCGATGCCAAGGGTGAATTCCCAATGGCTGGTCATCGCTTCTACCCCGAGGGCGTTCATGACGTTGACCATGTCCTGACCATTGGTTTTCAACGCGGTATAGCTGCCCTGCCAGGTGTCACCACCGTCCAGCAGCAACGCATCGGGACGATCGGCCCGGATCGAATTGATCACCGTTGCCACCCGGTCAAGCCCCCCCATACGGCCGTAAGTTTTGGCCAGAGCCTCAAAATCGGGATAGGCCAATGCGTAATTGGCGGAGGAGCCGGATTGAATACCAAAGGTTTTCAGAAAATCCCGGCCGGTGATATGAGGCACCTGGCCTTTGGCGGCCCCGACGCCGATGTTGATCTCGGGTTCCCGGAAATACACCGGTTTCAACTGCGCGTGCACATCGGTGATATGCATCAGAGTGACGTTGCCGGTGGTTTCAAACCCCAGCAGATCGTCCTGGGTCAACGCCTGCTGCGCGGCCAGCCGGCCCCAGTTACCAAATCCGGAAGCCCCATACAGGGCAGAAGTTGCAAGGGCGGCTTGCAAAAAATCACGACGTGCAATCATCACCAGTTCCTGTCACGAATATCACATTCGCATGTTTGAATTTATATGAGGTGAAAAACCCCACACTGCAAGAAACAGCGCGGGGTTTTCTGGTTTAGTTGCGGACAGATGGTGTTTCGACGGCCAGGCCCTGCCCCCGCGATGCCAGGTAAAGTTCAAGTGCTTTGAACTCTGCAGAACCTTCCGCGTACGGGGTTGCCCGTACGTTTTTCATGCAGCCCTTAAAGCGCGCATGGGTCGAGTTCAGCTTGGCATTTTTCAGGCGATAGGTCGGAAAGCCATTGATCTGACCCTGGCTCAGGTTGTCAGCCCGGATCATATTGCCGTAATTGGCTTCGTGGCAATTTGAGCACGCCAGATCCAATTGCCCAACCCGGGTGTAATAGAGCTCTTTGCCCTTTTCCCAGTAGGGGGCTGCATCGCCGTCAATCGCAACATCCATTGGAAGTCCGCGGGATTGCAGGCCGATCAACGCGGTCATCGAGGTCATTTGAGCGCCCGAATACTTCCAGGGTTCCGCCCCCATCCGTTCGGTACGGCAGGCGTTGACCTGTTCTTCCATTGTCTGCAAATCGCCGTCAACAACGCGCGGCATCTGGGTGCGCAAACCTGCGAAATCTTCCACGTTCTCGTGACAGGCAGCGCAGGATTTGCCCTCGGAGCCGTCAACCGCGTTAAACAGGTCAATCCCCTGATCCACGAAGACAAAACCAGGGTTGTCAAAGTCGTCCAACTGAAGCGCCTGGGTTTCTTTGGAGCGGAACAACCACCCCGAAAAAACCTCGTCAAGGTTTTCAGCATGGTCCGGGGCCGGCGCGGTTGTGATGATCGTCTCTCCCTCGATCACCAGGTTTGCGCTATCTTCAGCCAAGGCAACAAAAGACGCGACGATCATGCCGGTTGCCAGTGCCAGAACAGGTTTAAGTCCCATTCATTTTCCTCCCATTTGATGCTGTGATCAAGCGATCGCAATCTTTTTCTCGGCCTCATAAACAGACCCGTCATCGTCATACCAGGTGAATGCAAAAGTACCGGCTTCCGGAACAATGGCATCAAACTGAAAATACGGGTTGGTCGAAACAGCCGGTTCAAGGATCACCTCGATGACGTTTTCGCCATTGAAGTCACAGGTGAAGCGATTGATGATCGAGCGGGGAATAAGATTGCCGTCACTGTCTTTGCGCCGACCAGATTCCATTTTGTGGCTGATCAGAGTTTTGATGGTTATCGTATCGCCAGCAGCGGCGGTTTTGGGAACTTTGACCCGGGGCTTTACACCTTTTGCCATTGCTCAGTCTCCTCGTGTTTAGCCGCCGCAGCCGCCGATGGTTACTTTGACAACGCTCTGCGCTTTGCGGAATGTTCCGTCAGCCATTTCAGCAATGGCGATGACGTCCTGGGTTTTTGCCAGGCGAATGCGGGTAGAAGCGCGCCGGGTTGGGTTCAACGCACCAAACCTGAATGTTGCGACTTCCGGGCTGGGGTTACCCGTCGCCAGAATTGTGATTGCCACGGCGCCTTCGGCCAAAACTTCGACAGGAACGGTGTTGCCGTTTTCAGCGATTTCCGGTGCGGTCAGGGTGATGCCACCGTCCTGAACCGCTGCACCACCGGTGACGGCGGCAATTTGGTCCTCAACGACTGAGGCAAACGCTGGCAGGCTGGTCAAATTGGCAAAGGCCAATGTGCCGGCGCCCAGGGCCAGAATTTTCCGACGGGTAACGGTCATGTCTTCTCCTCCAAACATTCAGTTTTCACTCTTTGAGAGTGAGCAGATAGGCGACGACGTCTTCGACCTGCCCGGCCGAAAGTATCGATTTACCTGCAAATTTTTCCAACGGCCGGTTGTAGCCGGCCTCGATGTAAAACGCAGGCATGATCGTGTCCTCAAAGGTCATCTTCGAGTTGGTCACGATGCCGCGTAATTCGGCTTCGCTCCACCGATCGCCAGCTCCATCAAGCGACGGCCCGACATCTCCGTGAAACGGTGCATCTGCAGCGTCCGAATTGACATGGCAGGCCAGGCAATTGCCTTGCTTGCGATTCAGGAAAACGGCGCGGCCAGTTTCAGCGTTGCCACCGGCTCCGGTTACAGACAGTTCAACGGCACCGTCCTCAAAACTGACATCATTCGGGGCGGTAATATCTGCGTAGGCGGAACTTAGTCCCAAAAACACGACAGAAACCGCTGTGATTGTTCGCTTCATGAGCCCTCCCAAAGACAATTGTTCCGCAACTCTAAGTCAACTTGTCGTCTCAACGCAACAACAAATTCATGTAATTGAATTAGATGATTTAAATCCGGAGCTCATCTAGAGACAAAATTCCGCAATTATTTCTTTTGGTCTTTAAGCTTACGCGCATGGTACCGCTGGAAGCTTTCAGGCCCCAAATAGCCCTTTTCAACGACCCAATTCAGCATATTTAATGTTGTGAACTTGCCGAATGCGCCGGGCATCACCGCAATGGCAGCCGTTGCTGCCGACTCAGTTGCTGCGACCTCTTCTGGCAGGAACAAAACGGTCGGCGTGAAAAGAAGCCGCCACTTTCTGACCGCCGATTTTTCGCTCAGTACCTCGCCATCAAAATCAATTATCTCAGTGTCACCGAACATATTCAGCTGAACCACGAAAAATTCATCCTCAAGCAAAGCCCTGATCTGCGGGTCCGGATAAACCTCCTCATGCATTATTTTGCAGTAGATACACCCCCGCTGCTCAACAATGAGCATCAGTCGCTTGCCCTCCGTATTGGCGTCGGCAAGATCTTCCTGCAGGTCTTTGAAAGTCTGGCGCATCCAGTCTGATTTATACAGGCCATCGTCTCCGAGTTGCGCCGCCTGCGCCGGCAAAGCAAACGCCAGAACCGCAATCAGTACGCTAATAATTTTCATACAATCCTCCTGTGTCAGCGGAGCAAGCCAATATCCGGGGCCACGCTCAGCATCATTTGCGCGATATAATTGACAGAGTTTGTTGCAATCAGAATGCCGAACAAAACCAGCAGCAGCCCCATTGCCTTCTCGACCTTACCCAGGTGTTGGCGGAACTTTTTTACCCAGATCATGAACGGCCGGATGAACAAAGCCGCCAGCACAAATGGCAATGTCATGCCGACGCCATAGACGAAAAGAAGACTGGCCCCCTGCGCTGTTGTCTCCGCTCCTGAAGCCACGAACAGGATGGCGGCGAGCACCGGCCCCACACAGGGCGTCCAGCCAAAGGCAAAGGCCAGTCCGATGACATAGGCGCCGGCATAGCTCATACCTGAAGCGGTTCCCGTCTCAGAGCGCAGTTGACGGTACAGCAACCCGATCCGCAGAAACCCGAGAAAATGCAGCCCCATCAGAATGATGATGGCCGCGGCCCCCCAGCGCAAAATATCGATATAGTCGCGAAAAAGCTGACCAAGAAGCGTCGCTGAGGCGCCAAGCGCCATGAACACGGTGACCACCCCCGCGGAAAAACAGGTGGCAGACAACACCGCCCGGCGCCGCACATCCGCAGGCATGCCTTGTTGTGCTGATATCTGGTTCATCCCGACGCCGGCCATGTAGCTCAGATAAAAGGGAACCATCGGCAAGACGCAGGGCGACAAAAAGGAAAGCAAACCGGCAATAAAGGCACCGATCATCGAAATATCGAGCACGTTCAGACCTCGCTTCTTGATTAATTCATATATTCAGATTATGATATACGAATGAAAAAGGTCAATCAAATGTTGCAACGTCTTTCCACTCTTATGGCCAGCATTGCCATAACATTTGTCACATTGTCTCCGCTTGCTGTAAGCGCGGAAACGCAGTTGATTATGGTCGAAGAGGCGGGATGTATCTGGTGCGAGCGCTGGAACCTTGAAATTGGGCCGGTGTACCCAAAGACCAGCGAAGGCAAGATCGCACCGCTGCGGCGGATCGACATCGGTGATACCCTGCCCGCAGATCTTACATTTACTGCGCCACTTTACTACACGCCGACGTTTGTGCTGATGCGCGACGGGGTTGAAGCCGACCGTATCGAGGGCTATCCGGGTGAAGACTTCTTTTGGGGCCTGCTGGCGGTGATGATCGAAAGATCCGGCGCGCTCAATTAGCCTGCAGGCGTCGAAACCCGGTGGAAAACCAATCTTTTGACACCGATCAAAGTAATTTCGCCCCTGAGCACATTGTAATACGCATGCGGTTTTGCGAATGTGCGCCACGATGCGACGATGAACGAAAGGTGAGATAACATGGGCCTGCCGGTATTTGACGAAAACGTCTGCGCTGAGGACATCGACAAGATGATGCGCAATGCCACCCGCGCGGCAAACTTTCTGAAAGCAATCGGCCACGAAGGCCGGATGATGATCCTTTGTTATCTTGCGACCGGCGAAAAGTCTGTGACCGAGCTGGAAGACTTGCTTTCAGCGCGGCAGGCGGCCGTCTCGCAACAGCTTTCGCGGCTGCGCCTTGAAGGGCTGGTGACGCCCCGGCGCGAGGGTAAGGCAATTTATTACAGGCTGGCCGATGACCGCCCCAAACAAATAATGGAAGTTGTCTACGAGCTGTTTTGCGCCGACGACTGAAATAGTACCGCATCAGAATTGTTTCATGCCTGGGGAGGAACCGAAACATGTTCAACGTGATCAGTGATTCTACACTTGTCGCTCTTTTCGGGCTTGGCGGCGGCGTGCTGCTGGGCCTTGCCGCACGGCTTGGCCGGTTTTGCACCCTTGGTGCGATCGAAGATCTTCTTTACGGGCAAAACGACTTGCGCATCCGCATGTGGGGGGTTGCGATTGGCGTCGCGGTTGTGGCGACATTTCTGCTGATTTCCGGCGGCATCCTGATCCCGGGCGAGACCAGCTATCTGAGCCGCAGCTGGAACCCCTGGGCAAGCGTTGCCGGCGGCCTGGTGTTTGGCTATGGAATGGCCCTGTCGGGCAATTGCGGTTTTGGCGCCCTCGCCCGGCTCGGCGGCGGTGATCTGCGCTCGTTTGTGATTGTACTGGTGATGGGGATCTCGGCCTATATTGCGCTGAACGGACCGCTCGCCTTGCTACGGGTGACCCTGTTTCCCACCACCGGCAGTCCGGAAAACATTCCCAGCCTCGCCTTTCTCGTTGAACGCAGCACTGGCATTTCAGCAACCAGCGTTGGCCTGTTTACCGGCCTGGTTATCTTTTTGTCCGCGGCCATTCCCATCAGGCGCGAATTCAAAACCATTTTTTGGGGCGCCCTTGTCGGGTTGACCATCGCATCCGGCTGGGCCGGTACCCAATGGGTGGCCGCAGAAGGCTTTGATGCAATTCCGGTTTCCACTTATACGTTCTCAGCGCCGATTGGGGACAGCGTGCTTTACACCATGACGTCGTCTGGCAACTCGCTGAGCTTTGGCGTTGGTTCTGTTGCCGGCGTGTTGATCGGCGCCTTCATCGGCAGTCTGATCAAAGGCCATTTCCGCTGGGAAGCCTGCGAAGATCCGCGCGAGTTGCAGCGCCAGATCAGCGGTGCCTTTCTGATGGGCGTGGGCGCGGTTGTCGCCTTTGGATGTAGCATCGGGCAGGGAATCTCAGCCTTCTCGGTGCTGTCCTATGGCGCTCCGGTGACATTGGCTGCAATTCTGACCGGCGCCGCCATCGGCCTCAGACAGTTGATCACCGGATTTGCACCCGCAGATTAGATCTGCAGGAGGTAACAATTCTCAGGCTTTACGAGCCCCTGCAGGTCTTTAACAAACTGCATCGCCAGGCTCCTTTCCCACCTTAAATATATCGCACCCAACGCAATTGTCGCGAATATCGAGCACCCACTTTAGTTACCCCAATACTGCAATCACCCGCAAGCATTGCCCGACTCCCATCTGGCTGGCGGCAACAAAATCGTTCCATTGCTTGTCCGTCGTCAGGTTTTTTGGAACCAAGAGCGGCTGAAACAAGTAAAGAGTTTGGCTCATCTGGTTGGTTTGATTATGCGGCGCGTTGGTTGTGATGCAAGCGTCGAGCGTCTTTCGTTTGATCCTTTCTTGGTGCTGTAGAATGGCTTTGTCGCGCCCGAAGTAGACGTCGGCGGGTGTGACGTTGCTCAAGCTCTCGTGGTATCGCTGGTGATTGTAGTGATCGACGAAGGTGGCGACCTGGGCTTCGAGGTCTCCGGGCAGGAAGTAGTTTTCCAGTAGGATGCGGTTCTTCAGTGTTTGATGCCAACGCTCGATCTTGCGTTGTGTCTGGGGATGATACGGCGCACCGCGAGAGTGCTTCATGCCCTTATCTTGCAACCACTCTGCCAGGTCGCCTGAGACGTAGCTGGAACCATTGTCGCTCAGCAGACGCGGTTTGTGGGCGACGTGGACCTGATCGCATCCTGACGCCTGCAAGGCGAGGTCGAGCGTGTCTGTGACGTCTTCAGTCCTCATGTTTGTGCAGAGTTTCCACGCGATGATGTAGCGGCTGTAGTCGTCCAGGAATGAGACCTTGACCGCCATTGGTCCGAGGACAATGGTCGAATGCTGAGATAGAACCACCCCCAGCCAATAACCTTGAGGTAGGTAAAGTCCGTCTGCCAAAGCTGGTTGATCGAATTCGTTTTGTCTTTGAACTCGTTGGCCGCCTTAATCACGATGAAGGCGGGGCTGTGACACCTGTTTCCAAAGAGGATCTGATTGAAATCGCCAATCTGCGGATTCTGCTTGAATGCTCGGCGCTGAAAGCCTCGATTGAAAGCGGCGATGCGGACTGGGAGGGCGGTCTCGTGGCAGCCCATCACAAGCTGCACCTTATGGAAGAGCGCATGCTGTCTGGCGATCACTCTGAAAAGGAAACCTGGAAACGCTATGACTGGGAGTTCCATCTGGCAATGATCCAGGCCTGCAATTCCAGGAACCTGCTCGGCCTGCACTCAATCCTTTACAACAAATACCTCCGGTACCAGATGCTGGTGCTGACCTATCGCGGTGAAGATGCGGTAAAAGAACACAAGGACATGTTTGACGCCGCGCTGGCCAGAGACGCTGACGGAGCCCAAAAATTTCTGAAAGAACATATTCTGCGCGGCCTGGAACATACGCTGGCTGCGCTATAGCATTCATTCACGACGGACACGAACCTCGGTGTGATGCACTATATATGCCAGCGTCAGTTGCCATCCGCTGGCGCCCGGATCCGAAGCCAAATGTAACATCTGCCGGCAACGGGTGACCCAGAAAAACTCGTGATCGTTGTTATTTTGCACAAGTTCAATGAGATGGCGAATGCTTTGCTCAGAGCAAATCGAATGTTGGCACCACAATAGCTTGATCAAGACCGATATGCGGGCCTACAGCGCCACCACGGAGGGAAAGTGCGGCAGCAGCGCTGGACAATAACAGTGTGGCGGCTGAATTTGCTAAGATGCGGGAAGAAGGCGCGTGGTGGCACACGCAGCCGATCTGGCCAACGCCCCGCGCAAGAGGTTATTCGCCCGGGAAAATCGATCCGCGGGCCGCCGCCGCATAGGCGACACAGCGAGTATTCCCGTCGGCGCCGGCACCTGGGCTAAGACCCAGACCAGGTCCCTTATTCCGTTGCTGTGTCTCAGCTCACATACCAAGGCACCCGACCGCAGAACCTCATGCCTGCTGCCTCAAGATTCCTGCATCTGGATGAATACGTGACTTGGCGCCGGCAGCCAAATCCACGTACCTTACGAAATATACCGGATGCCAACGATCATGATCACGGCGATAAAGACGGTCTCGGTGACAAGCAGTGCAATGGCCGGGCCGCCGACTTTGACCACTTCCCGCAGCGATGTTTTTAAGCCGACCCCCGCTATGGCAGTCAGCAGCGCCCATCTGGACAGGCTGGCGGAGGCATCAACGACGGTCTGGGGGAACAGATTGAAGGAATTGAGCGCCACCAGGACGACAAATGCCAGAACGAAACCGGGCATAATTGGCGGTTTGGGTCCAACGCTTTGGGTGCCGGCCCCGATGTTGCGAATGATCAAAGACGCCACCAGCACGACCGGGGCGAGCATTGCGACCCGGATCAGTTTTACAACCGTTGCGATTTCCCCCGTCTGATCAGAGATTGAAAACCCTGCACCGACAACCTGGGCCACATCATGGATCGTTGCGCCAAGAAAAACCCCTGCCAGATCGCCTTCAAACCCCAGCATGTTGGCCAGGATGGGATAAAGGATCATCGCAATCGTGGACATCAGAGTGACCCCGACCACGGTGAAGACCAGCCGTTCCTCCGAGCGATCATCGCGCGGCAGGATCGCAGAGATTGCCATCGCAGCGGACGCACCACAGATTGCAACCGATCCCGCAGACAGGAATGCGAACCGCGGCCCGTGACCGAAAAACCGCGCAACCAGCAGGCCAAAGCCGATTGTCAGGCACAGGCTCACCACCACAAGAAGGATCACTTTCGGGCCCAGCTCAGCCGCCATGCTAAAACTGATGCGCATGCCCAGCAGCGCCACGCCAAACCGCAGGACCGTGCGCGCCGAAAAACTGATGCCGGCAACGCAGCGCCCTTCTTCAGACAAAAAATTCAGCGCGATACCGAACAACAGCGCCATCAGCATGGCCGGGGCACCATAGTGGTCCGAAATAAACTGACCGGCGAGCGCAATCAGTGCCGCAACAAGAAAGCCCGGGAAGACAGATTGCGCGCGTTCGGGCAGGCGCGACAGGGAAAGGGAAAGTGTATGCATCAGAAAGTTCCATGTCCGATTGCGCGACAACAGAGCCGAACGGCTGATTGTCGCGCCTCTGAATGTTGAAGTTTTATCAGCTGATCTTCGTCAGAAGCTGGTCCAGTGACGTCTTGGCGTCGCCATAGAGCATCCGGGTGTTTTCCTTGTAAAACAGCGGGTTCTCAATGCCAGAATAGCCGGTTCCCTGACCACGTTTGGAGACAAACACTTGTTTGGCTTTCCAGCATTCCAACACAGGCATGCCGGCGATCGGGCTGTTTGGATCGTCCTGCGCCGCCGGGTTCACAATGTCATTGGAGCCAATGACGATCACCACATCTGTGGCGGCAAGATCACCGTTGATCTCGTCCATTTCCAGCACGATGTCATAGGGAACTCGGGCTTCGGCCAGCAGCACATTCATATGCCCGGGCAACCGACCCGCCACCGGGTGGATCGCAAAACGCACATCTTTCCCTCTGGCGCGCAGGCGTTTGGTCAACTCGGACACCGACTGCTGCGCCTGCGCGACGGCCATGCCGTACCCCGGTATGATGACCACACTGTCGGCATCCTCAAGCGCGGCTGCCACACCGTCGGCGTCAATGGCCACTTGCTCGCCTTCAACTTCCATTGCCGGGCCTGTGGTGCCGCCAAAACCGCCCAGAATAACCGAGACAAACTGACGGTTCATCGCTTTGCACATGATGTAGGACAGGATTGCGCCCGAAGACCCGACCAGCGCTCCGGTCACGATCAACAGATCATTGCCCAGGGTGAAGCCGATCGCTGCGGCCGCCCAGCCGGAGTAGCTGTTCAGCATCGACACAACCACTGGCATGTCAGCGCCACCGATGCCCATGATCAGATGCCAGCCAATGAAGCCCGCGAACAGGGTCAAGAGGATCAGCGTTGAGATGCCCGCCCCGTTGAAATACATCAGGCCCAGGATCACACAGGCTGCCAGTGCGCCCGCGTTCAGAAAGTGTCCGCCCGGCAGTTTCACCGATTTGCCGTCGATCCGGCCAGCCAGTTTGCCAAAGGCCACCGCAGAACCGGTGAACGTCACCGCGCCGATGAAGATACCAATGCAGACTTCGACTTTCAGAATCGCAATTTCTACCGCGTCCTTATGGGACAGTTTTTCGGCGAACCCAGCGAGTTCCGCCAGGCTTTCGCCGGCGCCCTTCATGGTGGTCACTAAAGACAGTTCAATTTCGGCGTTCAGGCCGATGAAAACTGCCGCCAGACCAACGAAGGAATGCAATGCGGCCACAAGTTGCGGCATTTCGGTCATCTCGACCCTGCCCGCGACGACATAGCCCATCCAGGCACCAACCGCGACAGCGGGGATCAAAAAGAAATAGTTGCCCATGCCGGGGCCGGACACGGTTGCAAAAACCGCAATTCCCATGCCTGCGATTGCATACCAGATGGCGCGTTTGGCGTTTTCATGATTGCTCAGGCCGCCAAGGGCCAGAATAAACAGAACAGATGCCGCGATATAGGCGGCAGAAACGATTCCAATGCTCATATCGCTCTCCTCAGGATTTCTGGAACATGGCCAACATACGGCGGGTGACCAGAAAGCCCCCGACGACGTTGATTGACGCGATCAGGACCGAGATCGCGGCCAGGACGGTGACCAGAAAACTGGACGATCCGATTTGCAGCAATGCCCCCAGCACGACGATCCCGGAAATGGCGTTGGTGATCGCCATCAGCGGCGTGTGCAGCGCGTGGCTGACGTTCCAGATCACCTGGAAGCCGACGAAACACGCTAGCGCAAAGACAATGAAATGCTGCATGAAACTGGCAGGAGCGAACGCACCGATGGCCAGCATCAGAATACCACCGACAGTCAACAGACCAACTTGTTGTTTTGTGGCAGTTTTGAAAGCCTCCACTTCTGCGGCGCGTTTTTCTTCAGGCGTCAGTTCAATCACGGTTACTTTGGGTTTTTGCGCTGCGATGGCGGCAATTTTTGGTGGCGGCGGTGGGAACGTTATTTCGCGCGCAAAGGTCACGGTGGCGCCGCGAATGACGTCATCCTCCATATTGTGATGAACCTGGCCGTTTTTTTCGGGCGTCAGATCGAACATCATATGGCGAATATTGTTGCTGTAGAGTGTCGAGGACTGCGCCGCCATACGGCTGGGGAAATCCGTGTAGCCGACGATAGTGACGCCATTTTTACTGACGGTTTTTTCATCTGCCACCGTCAGATCACAATTGCCTCCACGCTCAGCCGCAAGGTCGATGATCACCGAGCCCGGCTTCATCGCCAGAACCATGTCCTCCAGCCAAAGTTTGGGCGCGTCGCGTCCCGGGATCAGCGCGGTGGTGATGACGATGTCCATTTCCGGTGCAAGTTCGCGGAATTTCTCAAGTTGCTTTTCGCGAAATTCCAGGCTCGACGGAGCGGCGTAACCGCCCGTTTCAGCGCCATCCCGCTGGTCCTCCTCGAAATCGAGATAGACGAACGCGGCGCCCATGCTTTCAATCTGTTCAGCCACTTCCGGCCGCACGTCAAAAGCATAAGTAATTGCGCCAAGTGAGGTCGCAGTGCCGATGGCTGCCAGACCTGCAACGCCTGCGCCGACAACAAGAACTTTGGCCGGGGGTACTTTGCCTGCCGCCGTCACCTGACCGGTGAAAAAACGTCCGAAATTGTTGCCTGCTTCGATCACAGCACGGTAACCAGCGATATTTGCCATTGAGGACAGTGCGTCCATTTTCTGGGCACGTGAAATCCGTGGCACCATATCCATCGCGATGACATTGGCGCCTTTGTCGCGACACAGCTCCATCAGAGCGTCGTTCTGGCCAGGATAAAAGAAAGAGATCAGCGTCTGGCCAGCCCGCAGAGAGTTTGCCTCATCCCCGGTCGGCGGCCGCACTTTGGCAACGATATCGCAGATTTCAATCAGCGCAGCCGCGGTCTGGATGACTTCAACCCCGGCATCCAGATAGGTGGCGTCCGAAAATCCTGCCGCCTGCCCTGCCCCGGATTCGATGACACAATCATAGCCCAGCTTTTGCAGCTGAAGCGCACTGTCCGGCGTCATAGCGACCCGCGCTTCCCCGGCAAAAACTTCTTTTAGTGTCCCAATTTTCACGTGTTTTCCTCGTTGTGGTAGCGAATAGCGCGCTGTGGAGGGTGTCATGCCCCCGCAAGGGCACTGCCTGATTGCCGGGATTGCGTCTGGGTCAGCCCGTGCAGACTGGTCCGTACGCCAGGGTTTTCAGGTGTGCGAGTGTTTGCGCTGGAACCGTGAAACCTGCGTCGCGACTTTCGCCGAGGGTTTTCAGACGATTGCTGCCAGGCAGACGTGTGCCCTCTTGCGCCGCAATCTGTTCCAGCAGGGTTTCGAGCCGGTCTGCAAAATCCGAGGCACCAGCCGCAGGCTCAATGGCAAGAATAAACTGCCCGACACCGGGGCGCGCGCCTTTGCCGTCGAAAAACGAACTGGCTTCATGGCTGAAATTACTACCCGTCAGAGCTGCGGCGAGTATTTCGACCATCAGCGCAAGTGACGCGCCCTTGGCGTCGCCAATCGGGAGCATGGTGCCTTCCAGGGCCGCTTTGGCGTCGTTTGTGGGATTGCCATCCTTGTCGAGCGCCCAGCCGTCGGGGATTGGCAGATTGTTTTGATGCGCGTGCATGACTTTGCCGCGCGCCACCCGTGACAGGGACATATCGATGGTCACCGGATTCGGATCGCGCGGCACGGAAAATGCGATCGGATTGGTACCAAACAGCGGTTTTGATCCGCCCCATGGCGCCATCGCTTTGGGAGCGTTCGCGAACATGATTGCGATCAGCCCGTTGCGGGACAGCCGTTCCACATGTGGGGACAAGGCGCCGCAATGATGTGAGTTATATACGGAAACCGCCGCCAACCCGTCCCGCCGCGCCATCCGGATAAGCGCATCAGTTGCATGCTCAAGCGCGGGGTAAGCAAAACCACCGTCGGCATCAATTGTCACGAAGCTCTGGCGTGACTGAGAGCTGGTGATTTTAGCGGCGACATTGATTTTGCCGGACGCGACCTGTGCCAGATAGGCATTGATACGAGAGAAACCATGGCCCCTTTGACCGGAGGCTTCGGCTTCGACCAGCGCTTCGGCGACCGATGCCGAAGCAAGCGGATCTACACCGTGCGCAGTGAACACGTCGGCCACAAGTTTCTTTGCGGCCGGGATGGCAATGAAGTGTGAGGATGTCATTATTTGGTCTTTCTGAGGCGGAAGGCGAAAAGTCGCCTTCCGCGACCGCGCTTAGGCGCTGCGGTACAGTTTGGTCATCGAGAATTCCCGGTGGCCAAGAGCTTCGGAGGCTGTATTGCGACCGTTGGACGTGCGGCGGATCATTTCGATCAGCTCATCACCAGCCTGATCGATTGTCATGTCGCGGCGCAGAATGCCGGACACATCCACATCAACATGTTCGCTCATGGTGCGAATTGTACGTGGATTGGCGGTGATTTTGATCACTGGAACAATCGGGTTGCCGATTACGTTGCCCTGACCGGTCGGGAATGTGTGCAGCACATATCCACCTGCCGCCATAAGCGTGACGCATTCCGCCGCTGCCGAAGAGCTGTCCATGAAGTACAGACCCTTGCCAGATTTTGGTGCTTCAGCCGGTTCAAGAATGTCGATGAACTTGGATGTCCGGCCGATTTTCTCGAGGTTACCCAGCGCTTTCTCTTCGATGGTGGTCAGGCCACCTTCGATGTTGCCTTTGGTGGGCTGGCTGTCGGACAAGTTATCGGTCTGATGAGCAAAAATCACGTCATCCTGATATGCTTTCCACATCTTGTACCAGCGTTCACCAACATCTTTGTTGATCGCGCGCTCCTGGCAAATGTGCTCAGCACCGGTGATTTCAGAAGTCTCACCAAAACAGCCGTAGATGCCGAGTGGCAAGAGTTTGTCGTACATGTTGCCAACGGTTGGGCAGGATCCCAGACCCGTTGTCGTATCGGATTCACCACATTTTGTGGAAATCCAGAGTTCCGTAATCGAGCATTCTTCACGCTGGATTTCAGACGCATAATGCACCATGTCTTTTGCGGCACGCGAGGCGTTCATGATGGTCTTCAGGTCACCGTTCTGCTCAATCGAGAACCCGACAACCGGCTTGCCTGTCAGCGCGATGCCGTCGACAATCTTTTTGGTCCAGCCGGGCTCGATCCCGATGACGACAACAGCGGCGACATTCGGATTGGCGCCGGTGCCGATAATGGTGCGGAAGTGAATATCAAGGTCTTCACCAAACTGCAGACGGCCATAGGCATGCGGAATGGCCATGGTGCCTTTGATATTGTTGGCAACAGCTTCGCAGGCCGCATTGGAAATATCGTCAAGCGGCAGAATGAGAACGTGGTTGCGGACGCCGACACGACCGTTGTCGCGACGAAAACCTTGGATGGTTACTTTTGAAAGATCAGAGGTCATTTTGGACGGTCCTTACCAGCGTTTGGTTTTGCAATTGTGGGTGTGAAGGTGGGCACCCTTTTTGACGTCGGCGGTGATTTTGCCAATGTCTTCACCATATTTCGTCGCGGTATCACCGGCCTTCAGATCCTGAAGCGCGACTTTGTGCCCGATAGGAACAGCTTCGCTGACGGTCAGACGAAACGTTGAATTATCATGGGTGATGCAAACCAGCATATCTGTGTTTGCTTCCAGTCCTTCGATGACGACAACACCAACGTTGTCACCGGTTTCGTGGACCAGTAGTTGTGGAATTTCTGACATTTCGGGATCCTTGTATCAGGGTTTCAAGATGACTTTTGGTGCTTGCACGATGCCCTTCCGGATGTCGGAAAAGGCCTGTGCGCCAGCAGATAAGGGGCGGGTTTCATACCAGTCCAACGTGCCAAGGAGGCCGTCGAACATCGCCTGCGCCGTGGCGCGGAAATCGGCGGCCGTATAGGTATAGGTGCCGATGAACGAAATTTCCTGAAGCGTCAGGCGGCGGATATCGAGCCCCCCCGCCGGCGCTCCAAGACCGATGTGCATGATGACGCCACCCGGGCGGGTCACAGCAGAAGCGGTACAACGGGTCGGAACCATTCCAACCCCGTCGATGACGAGGTCAAATTCTATTTTCACATCGAGATCGTTCGGATCGATCACCCGCAATCCTGTGTTTTGAATAAGGTAGTCGCGCCGGGTCTTGTTCGGTTCCAGAACCGTCAATTCCTGCACGCCGGCGCTGAGCAATGACAAAGCGGCACCGACACCGATGGCACCACCGCCAATCACCAATGCACTTTTGCCTGACAAATCGCCCCCCATGGCTTCATTTGCCAGGCGGACGGCATGCCACCCACAGGCGATCGGTTCAGCCAGGCTGGCTTTTTCCAGCGAGAACCCGTCTGGCACCGCGACGATATTAGCCGCTGGTATCGCGACATATTGGGCAAAGCCTCCCTCTCGGGGCGGCATCGATATGATCTGGCGGTCCGGGCAAAGGTTGTCGCGCCCCGATACACATGCAGAGCATGCCCCGCAGGTGACAAGCGGATTGACGGTGACGCGGTGCCCGTCCAGTGCCCCGCCAACGACGGTGCCAGCCGCCTCGTGGCCAAGGATCAGCGGCTCGGGCCGTCTTTCGTCATGGCCTAGAAACGCATGCATGTCCGAGCCACAAATCCCAACACTGTCAATTTTGACAATGACTTCGCCCTGGCCGGCGACAGGATGATCTGCGTCCCGGAACTCAAGGCTTTCGGGGCCGGTGTAAAAAAGTGCCTTCATTTTGCAGTATATCCCCCATCAACAGCGAGAACCTGGCCGGTCACATAAGCCGAGGCATCGGAACACAGAAACTGAAGCGGTCCGTCCAGGTCACTGGGTTCGCCATTGCGGCCGATACATGTCTGCGCCGCATTTCGGGCGGATCGCTCCGGATCGCTGAAGACCGCCTCAGTAAGCTCAGTTCTGAAAAACCCCGGCGCAATGGCGTTCGCAGTGATGCCGTAAGGCGACCAGGCCTCGGCCATCGCGCGGGTCAACTGAGCAATGCCGGCCTTGGACGCGCCATAAGCAATGCCACCGGGAAAGGCACGGAAGCTTTGCAGCGAGGCAAAGTTAATGATCCGGCCCCAGTTTTTGCTCTTCATGCTTTCGCTGAAGCTCTGTGCGAGGAAAAACGGCGCCGCCAGATTGAGATCCATCGAAACGTTCCAGCCTTCCAGAGTTACATCATCAGCGGCCTGCCGCGTGTTGATCCCTGCGGCGTTGATCAGGATATCCGGCACCCCAAACGCTTTGCCAACCTCAGCAGCGACTTCACCCAGTGCGCTTTGATCTGACAAATCCGCCGCCACAAAATGAGTGTTTCCCGAAGCGGAGGCTTGCCAGGCTTTCAGTTGATCACTGCGCCGGGCAACGCCCACAACCTTCACACCATTCTGCGCCAGGAATGTCGCCGCATGGCGCCCGAGGCCAGAACTGGCTCCGGTCACACATGCGGTCTTTCCTGCCAGGCTGAACAGGTCTGACCCAACATCAGTCATCGACTTATCCATTTGCCGTCAGGTCGAATTCTTCGTCGGGGAAGTATTTCTTCAGCCGAACGTCTGCGGTACGCGCGTGCCCTTCCATGCCCTCCAGGCGGGAAATCCGTGCAGTGGCCTCGGCAACAGCTTTTGACCCCTCACGTGTTGCTTTCTGCCAGGTGACGATCTTCATGTATTTGTGAACGGACAGGCCACCAGTGTAGTTGGCCGCGCCAGACGTCGGCAGAACGTGGTTGGTTCCGGAGGCTTTGTCTCCGAAAGCAACGGTCGTTTCTTCCCCAAGGAAAAGAGAGCCGTAACACGCCAGGCGATCAAGCCACCAGGGCAGATCCTCCGCTTGCACGGTCAGGTGCTCAGGGGCGTATAAATCCGACGTTGCCGCCATTTCTTCGCGGTCGCTGCACAGGATCACTTCGGCATAGTCCCGCCATGCGGCGGCCGCATTGACACGGTTCAGTTCCGGCAGGTCATCGATAAGACCGGGCACCAGGCGCATCACCTCTTCAGCGATCCCCCGGTCATCGGTCACCAACCAGACGGGTGAGTTGTAGCCGTGCTCGGCCTGCCCGACCAGATCGGTCGCGATCACCAGCGGATCGGCTGATTTGTCAGCCAGAATAAGACTGTCAGTCGGGCCGGCAATCATGTCGATGCCAACACGTCCGAACAGGATACGTTTGGCCTCGGCGACGAACTGATTGCCCGGGCCGACCAGAATGTTTGCTTTGGGCAGCCCAAACAAGCCGAAGGCCATCGCAGCAACACCCTGAACGCCGCCAAGGGCCAGAATTTTATCCGCACCCGAGATATGGGCCGCATAGACGATGGCCGGGGCAATCCCGACATCAGGGCGCGGCGGAGAGCATGCAACAATGTGCTTACAGCCCGCAACTTTGGCCGTTGTGACCGTCATAATGGCCGAGGCAATATGCGAATAACGCCCACCAGGGACATAGCAGCCAGCGGCAGCCACAGGGATGCTCTTCTGACCTGCAATCAGCCCGGGGACAATCTCGTATTCGACATCATGCATGGTGGATTTTTGGGCTTCAGCAAAACGACGAACGTTGTCATGGGCGAACTGGAGATCATCTTTCAGTTTCTGAGGGACCAGAGCACAGGCCGCCTCGATTTCCTCTTTTGTCAGCTCGATGTTGCCTGTGTATTTGTCGAACTTTTCCGCATAGCGAAGTGCAGCTTCGTCGCCGCCTTTTTCGATGTCTGACAGGATTGTCTGAACAATATCGCGCACATCGCCGGCATCGCTTTGAGCGGTCAGGTCAGCTTTTTTGAGATACTCAACTGGCATCTTTGTTCTCCTACTTGAGATTATCTGGCAGCATCGTCAGAGAGATCGCGGGGATGTAGGCGATCAAAAGAACAACGATGAGCATAAAGAATACGAAGGGCACGGCACGCGATGCGATCCTGAGAATGGACTCGCCGGTGATGCCTGAGACCACGAACAGGTTGAGCCCCAAAGGTGGTGTGATGAAGCCAACTCCAAGCGCGGTGATCATCATGATACAGAACTGGATTTCGTGCATGCCGATCGAGTCCGCCAAAGGTTTGAGGATCGGCGCGAAGATCACGATGTTGGGCGTCGTCTCCATCACGCAGCCAGCAGCGATCAGGATGCCGATCATCAGCAGGGTCAGCAAAGCCGGGTTTTCAGTCAGCGATGTGACAGCGGCGACAAACCCTTGTGGCACACCCATAATGGCCAGCGTCTGAGCCAGCGGCAGAGAGAATGCAATGATCGGCAGGATCACGCCATTCACCTTCGCTGAACTGACAAGCATGGCCGGAAAATCCGAGAATTTCAGCGTCCCGAGGATGAAACCAAGGATGATGGTAACGACAACGGCGGTTGCACCAGCCTCGGTCGGGGTGAGGCGTCCGGAAAAAATGCCGTAAAAGATGATGCCCGGAACCAGAAATGCATACCAGCCTGAGGCCAGGGAGCGGCCCAGATTCACGGCCCATTCACGCGTCGTCATCCGACCGCCGCCTTCATAGGCATAAATGCGGTTCATCACGATGTTAGTGACAAGAATAGACAGCAAGATCGCGATGCCTGGTATCAGAGCAGCGATAAACAATGTGGATGCCGATATCCCCAGAACGAGACCGATGATGATGTAGGCAATCGAGGGCGGAATGAGAATGCCGGTACAGGCGCCCGCTGCGACCAAAGCGCAGGCATAGGGGCGCGGATAACCGGACTCAACCAGCCGGTCGATCGTCATCCGGCCAACAGCAGCAGCACCTGCGGCGTCCGATCCCGAGATTGCCGAGAACATGCCACACACCAGCACTGTTGCCGATCCGAAGCCGCCTTTGGCCCAACATGTCAGGGCCTCCGCCACATTCAGGAATTTACGGCTGAGCCCGGTTCTTACCAGCACGTCGCCGGTCAGGATGAACAACGGCACCGCCGTCAGGGCAAAAGCGTCTATTCCGTCAAAAAGGGACTCGCCTAGCAGCGACAGCGGCAGGGTTCCGGACATAAGCAACATCGAGATTGCCGCCGCACCGATCGCGGCCCAGACAGGGATCGCGAGCGAACAAAACACCACGAATACAATCACCGGAAAGTAGAAATCCCAGCCGAGTTCTACGGTCTGAGCTTGTAGGTTCCAAAGCATCACTGACCTCAATCAAAAAGTTTGTCACCTTCGTACACAGGGCGTCCTGCGAGAAGGTCTTGGACGTCGCGCAGCAGCGACTGGGAAAGGCGGAAAATCATCAGAGCGAAACCGATTGGCACCGCGGCCAGAAACCACACCATTGAGACCCGGAGACCATGACTTACCGATCCGAATTCCCAGGACACTTTGACGGTTTCAAAGGACCAATAAAGCGCGACGGCCGCGACAGCGAACATCACCAGATCGCCGAGGATATAGATCAGGGTTTTCACCGTGGGCGGGACGTAATGCATGATCACGTCAATCCGGATATGGGCGCGTTCCCGCACCGCCGATGCGGCGCCGATCCAGGCCAGGTAGATAAACGAGTACCGCACGATTTCTTCGCCCCAGATTGACGAATACGAAAAGACTTCGCGCCGGATGACTTCAACAGCCATCGTGGAAACCAGAAGCACGTAGAAGACCAGCAAGGCCCAGCGTTCCGCGTTTTTGTTAAGTGTTGACAGAAATCGTCGCATCGAAAGCTCTCTTTCATACCCGACCCATTCACTGGCGCGCAGGGCGTCGTGAATTTCGATTTTGGAGGTAAAGGGGACTGCCGCCAGCACAACTGGCTGACGGCAGGTTTACTTATGCGTCGTGGACAAACAGACGACCCTGAGTGCCGGCGGCTTCTTCGAGTTTTGCGAAGGTATCCATAGATCCGGCAAGCTCGACTTTGAAGCTGTCCCACTCAGATCTCTGGTATCCGCCAGCATCTTTCCATTCGCCAAGCTGATCATCGGACAGGGAGTGGAATTCCACGCCCGACTTGCGCAGTTCCGCCATCGCGTAGTTACGCGCCGCGGGAACTTTGGCAAGGTTCTGCTGACCAGTGATCTCTGAGGCGAATTCGATGCCTTCCTGAACGTCCTCAGGCAGCGAGTTGAACCACTCCAGGTTGCACGAGAACACCTGGCTGTCCGGCACGGCCTGCGTAAACGTCACATGGCTCAGAATGTCCTTAAAGCCAAACACATAGAGTGCGCCGACCGAAGGATCGAGAGCGTCTGCAACACCTTGTTTGATCGCCGACGGAGTCTCACCCCATGCAACCGGTGTCGGGTTCGCGCCGACCATGCGGTAATACTGTTGCAGCATTTTGGAACCGGGAACCCGGAATTTAACACCCTCCAGGTCACTTGGGGCAAGCACTGCACCCGCGCCGCCTTTGCGGACCGCAACAACGCGGGGATCAATGACCACATAGAACAATGTCTTAAAGCCTTTGGCTTCGACTTTGGGGTGCACTTCAGATTTCCACTGGTCCGAGCTGACGAGGTTGGTAAATCGCTGATTGGAACCACAGAAATAGGGCATGTTGATCAGATCAACCGCTGAGGCAAATGGTGCGAAATTTGACAGCGAATGTTGCGCCGCCTGGATGGTTCCGCCCTGAACCTTCTGCACCAGTGCACCACCCGCACCCAACTGGCCACCTGGCGCAAGTTTGACGTAGACTTTGCCGTTGGTAGCGTTCTGGATGTTTTCTTTCAGATCAAGTTGCAAAATCGGATAGCTGCGCGATGCGCCCAACACATAGGCTGTTGCAATGATCATCACATGGTCGGCCGCGGCCTCACGTTCTTTTTCTTCACTTGCAGTCTGTGCCACCGCTTCGTTTGACCAAAGCATGCCCGCGCCGCCGGCAACCATAGCCGCCGTGAACGCACCGGTGCCTGTCAGCTTCAGAAAATTCCGACGTTCTACGGATTTTAAATTTTTATTCATTGTAGTTCCTCCCTGATTTATTTTTATGAGTCTTTGACTCTGTCTTTGGCGGCCTCTTTCTTCAAAATTGCAGCGACAAAGAAAATTACCGAGGCCAGCAACAGCAGCATCTCCTGCACTTCATTCAGGTACATCTCTCCTCCAGATGAACCCAAAAGAACGTTTGCGAAAAACGCTGTAAACAGTGCTGCGGCTATTCCTAGAAACATGTTTCACCATCGTTTTACCGACTCAGTTTTTGCGAGTCTCCATTTGTGTAAGCGCTTACATCACGCTTTGCAAGCGCTTACATTTTATCTCAGCAAGCGCTTACATTGTGGTAGCGTTGCAATTCAGTTATTCATGGCTCTCAACCGGACCGACAACTGTACCACCGCATTCGGACCGTGCTTTTCGGGGCTGCGAGCCCGTATTTATGGAGACAGTTTTGTCAAATAATCACCTGCCAACCCTTGCAGATGTAGCCCGCGAAGCCGGGGTTTCGACGGCAACTGTTTCCAGATGCCTGAACACGCCCGACCGGGTTGTCGAAAAAACCAGAGTCCGCGTGCTCGCGGTGATTCAACAGCTTGGATATTCACCAAATTTTGGTGCCCGCGCCCTGGCGGCCAAACGAACGAACACCATCGGAGCGGTAATTCCGACGATGGAAAACGCGATATTTGCGCGCGGATTGCAGGCGTTTCAGGAGGAAATCGCCAAAAGTGGTGCCACCCTGTTGGTGGCAAGTTCCGCCTATCAACAAGACGTCGAAGAGCAGGAAATTCGCGCCCTTGTGGCCAGGGGTGCCGATGCTTTGTTGTTGATCGGACAAGACCGTAGCGACGAGATTTATGAATTCCTGAGAAACAGGCGCATTCCCTATGTAATTGCGTGGAACTATCGCAAGAACTCGAACCACTCTTTTGTCGGCTTCGACAATCGGATTGCAGCAAAAGAAATAGCGCGGAAAGTTCTGGATCTTGGCCATGTCAGAATAGCTGTGATCGCAGGCATTACCAAAGACAATGACCGCGCCCGGGATCGTGTTCTCGGTATCAATGACGCGGTCAAAGAACACAACATACCGGTCGAACATATTGACCTGATTGAAAGCCCATATAGTTTTGCCGAGGGGGGCGACGCCTTCGAAACACTGATGTCGAAACATCCAAGACCGACTGTCGTTATTTGCGGCAACGACATTCTGGCAATCGGTGCGATCAAGCGCGCCAAATCTCTGGGGCTGCGCGTACCGGAAGATGTCTCGGTCACCGGATTTGACGATATCGAAGTGTCATCAGTTGTTGAGCCCGAACTGACCACGGTGCACGTGCCACACAGGAAAATGGGTACTCTTGCTGCGAAGACACTTTTGGCAATATCAAAGAGCGGGTCGCTTGTACAAAGTCGCGAGCTTGAAACCGTCATCGTAGAAAGAAGCTCCCTGTCAGGACCTCGAACGTAACCAGAGCGGGGAATGCCCAGCATAGCCAGGGACTGGCTCGGGCAGGTGTGACCTCTCAACGGAGCAGATAATCTCCAGATTCATAAATGCGGCATATCTCATTGCGGGCCGTAACCGTCCGCGATCAGGC
>NZ_QOLB01000042.1:2500-3927 GCF_003333265.1 Candidatus Halocynthiibacter alkanivorans | reverse complement strand
AAGGAATTTCGCTACCTTAGGACCGTTATAGTTACGGCCGCCGTTTACCTGGGCTTCAATTCAGAGCTCTCACCCCTCCTTTTAACCTTCAGGCACCGGGCAGGCGTCAGACCCTATACGTCGTCTTACGACTTCGCAGAGCCCTGTGTTTTTAGTAAACAGTCGCCACCCCCTGGTTTGTGCCCCCAGCTCCCACTTGCGTAGAAACCGGGCCTCCTTCTCGCGAACTTACGGAGGTATTTTGCCGAGTTCCTTCAACATAGTTCTCTCAAGCGCCTTGGTATTCTCTACCTATCCACCTGTGTCGGTTTAGGGTACGATCTCACGGAAGGGCTATTTCCAGGAACCACTCAGCAGCCCATTCAATCCGATAAGGATGAACTACCTCTGTGATCCGTCACCTCTTCCTGGCCCAGGAATATTAACCTGGTTCCCATCGACTACGCCTTTCGGCCTCGCCTTAGGGGTCGGCTTACCCTGCTCAGATTAGCTTTAAGCAGGAACCCTTGGATTTTCGGCGAGAGGGTCTCTCACCCTCTTTGTCGCTACTCATGTCATCATTCTCACTTCTGATCACTCCACCGGATCGCTCACGCGCCGGCTTCACAGTAAGCTCCCTGCCTCCACTATCTTTGCGCTACCGCTTCGCTGCTTGAGCGCGTTGGTACCGCATAAAATAGAAAAGGCGTGGAACTATATCACAGAACGCTCTGCTACCATGCACTATGTGCATCCTAAGTTTCGGCTCATGGCTTGAGCCCCGTTACATCTTCGCCGCAGGACAACTTATCTAGACCAGTGAGCTGTTACGCTATCTTTAAAGGATGGCTGCTTCTAAGCCAACCTCCTGGTTGTTTTGGTCGTCCCACCTGCTTTCCCACTTAGCCATGAATTAGGGGCCTTAACTGTAGGTCAGGGTTGTTTCCCTCTCCACTACGGACGTTAGCATTCGCAGTGTGTCTGCCATCCATTACTCCCGGGTATTCGGAGTTTGGTTAGGGTCAGTAAGGCTGTATGCCCCCATTGCCCATCCAGTGCTCTACCCCCCGGGGTATTCAGATGACGCTCTACCTAAATAGATTTCGCAGAGAACCAGCTATCTCCGAGTTTGATTGGCCTTTCACCCCTAGGCACAACTCATCCCGATCTTTTTCAACAGATGTGGGTTCGGTCCTCCAGTGCATGTTACTGCACCTTCAACCTGGTCATGCCTAGATCACTCGGTTTCGGGTCTGATCCCACTAACTCAATCGCCCTATTAAGACTCGCTTTCGCTGCGCCTACACCTATCGGCTTAAGCTTGCTAGTGAGACCAAGTCGATGACCCATTATACAAAAGGTACGCTGTCAGGCCTCAAGGGCCCTCCAACTGCTTGTAGGCGTCCGGTTTCAGAAACTGTTTCACTCCCCTCGTCGGGGTGCTTTTC
>NZ_QOLB01000160.1 GCF_003333265.1 Candidatus Halocynthiibacter alkanivorans | reverse complement strand
CACACGGCGGGAGTAAAGGTCGAGAATGACCGCCAGGTACAACCAGCCTTCGCCCGTCCAGATATAGGAGATATCACCAGCCCACTTTTGGTTCGTGGCACCTGCCGAGAAATCCTGATCCAGAACGCTGGGCGCAATGTTTGATCTTGTCCCGATTCAGTTCCGGTCTCCTTCATTGCGAATATCGCTCGAAAGAGACCGGAACTGAATCGGGACAAGACCAGTCGAGGACCCATAGCAATAGCTGCAACTTAAAAACTGATGGGCTGGCCAATAGCAGATATTGAGGCATCACAAATCGCTACGTTGAAATTCTCTCGAACCAAAAGGTGGAGGTCAGGTTCATACTATCACGACCAAAATGGCATTCGGAGCTAGCTTAGATACGGATTTTCAGTCGTGTTTACCCGTAGCGGGTTTCATTCATTGAACCCAATCAGGCGCAACGATATAGATCACATATGTTCAAACTGGATCGCATTGATTTCAATATACTTCGGGTATTGTCCGACAACGGGCGGATTACGAAGTCTGCGTTGGCGGAAAAAGTCGGCTTGTCACCGTCGCCTTGCTGGGAACGGCTGCGGCGCCTGGAGAACTCCGGGTTGATTTCAGGCTATCGCGCAGAAATAAACCTACGCAAACTGCCGGGCGCTGTGACTGTTTTCGTCACCATCGAGCTGGATTCACATGCGATGGCGCGGTTTCAATCATTTGAACGTACCATTGGCAGGCATCCCGAAATCACCGGGTGTTGGGCGATTGGCGGCGGGTATGACTACCTGATCCAGGTCGTCGCGCCGACGATAGCAGCCTATCAGGATCTTATTGAAACGGTGCTGGAGGCCACTGGTGATGTTGCGCGCTACTATTCCTACATCGTGACCAAAACGATCCGAAGCGCAGGCCCACCGCTGCATTTGTTCTCGCCAACCGAAGATGATTGATCTGCAGTTTTCCGATTATTCCATTGTTTCTTCTGAGTTTGCAGGCAACTTTGGGCTCACCTTCTATTGCAAGAGCCTAAACTCGCCTCACTAGAGGGAGATTAACATTGTGACCACGATGGATAAGACACAGGCGGTGTCGCTGAAACAGATGCCTTTGATTAAGACCGGGGGCTACATTAATGGGGCTTGGCGCACTGCAAAAACTACATTTGTGGTGACAGACCCGGCGTCGGGTGATGAAATTGCCACGGTTCACGCGATGGATGCCAGCATTGCCGAAGACGCAGTTAACGCCGCACAAAGCGCCTTTGGAGCATGGGCCGGGCTATTGCCACAAGAGCGGGCTTTGGTACTAAAGCAGTGGCACGCAAAAATCATTGAGAACCGCGAAGAGCTCGCCCAGATCATGGTTGCCGAACAAGGCAAGCCAATATCAGAGGCGCGCGGAGAAATTGCCTATGCGGCGAGCTTTGTCGAGTTTTACGCCGAGGAAGCGAAACGCGCCAATGTCGAGGGCATCACGAGCCATTTAAAAAACGCCGAGGTAGAGCTTTGGCGAGAACCAATTGGCGTCGTGGCGTTAATCACCCCGTGGAATTTCCCATCCGCGATGTTGACGCGCAAAGCTGCAGCAGCGCTGGCGGCTGGGTGCACAATAGTCGCGCATCCCTCAGAAGAGGCTCCGTTATCCGCTTTGGCCTTAGCGCAACTTGCGCACGAAGCGGGCGTACCAGCGGGCGTGTTCAACGTGCTGCCGGGGGATGCCAAAACTATTGTAACACCCTGGTGTGCGGATACGCGTGTGCGGGCATTGTCGTTCACGGGCTCAACCGAGGTTGGTCGCCTGCTCTATCGCCAATGCGCCAACACCGTTAAGCGACTCGTGTTAGAGTTGGGCGGACACGCCCCGTTCATCGTGTTCGCCGATGCCGATTTGGACCGTGCGGTTTCAGAGGCAATCGCCGCGAAATTTGCAACCAGCGGCCAGGATTGTCTTGGTGCCAACCGATTGTTTATTGCCCGCGAGATTTACGACGATTTCTGCCACCGCTTTACCAAAGCCGCCAGCGCATTGACGGTCGGACCCGGCAAAGATGATCCGGACATCGGCCCATTGATGCATGATCGTCTGGTGCAAAAGCAGGAAAGCCAAGTTGCAGATGCCCTCTCTAAAGGCGCGCGCCTTACTTTGGGAGGGATGCGCCATGCCGCAGGCCGGTTGTTCTTTGAGCCCACAGTTCTTATCGACGTGCCGGACACGGCTGACATCATGCACGAAGAAACCTTTGGGCCGGTTGCCGCGCTGACGCCTTTTGATAGCGAAGACGAAGTTGTCCGCCGCGCAAACGACACGGAATATGGGCTGGTGGCGTATGTTCATACCCAAAACCCAAAGCGCATTTACCGGATGTCCAGGGCGCTTGAATTTGGCATGGTTGCGATCAACCGCACATCTGTAACCGGACCGCCCATTCCGTTTGGTGGCGTAAAACAATCTGGTCTTGGCCGTGAAGGTGCGCGCCATGGCCTCGAAGAATTCACTGAAATTAAATACGTCTGCCGTGACTGGAGCTGAGGAATACAACATGCTGCATAATGATCAAATGAGCCAATGGGACCGCGAGAATTTTTTTCATCCCTCGACCCACCTTGCCAAACACGCCCGTGGTGAAACACCGACCCGCGTGATTTCTGGTGCCAAGGGCGTCTATATCGAAGACCGCGATGGCAATAAGCTGTTGGATGCTTTCGCCGGGCTATATTGCGTGAATGTCGGATATGGGCGCACTGAGATTGCCGAAGCCATTTCCGCGCAGGCGCATGAGCTGGCGTATTACCATTCCTATGTTGGTCACGGCACCGAAGCCTCTATCACCCTGGCAAAGATGGTGATGGATCGCGCGCCCGGAAATATGTCCAAGGTTTACTTTGGCTTAGGTGGCTCCGATGCAAATGAGACCAACATCAAATTGATCTGGTATTACAATAACATACTAGGTCGCCCGAAAAAGAAAAAGATCATCTCGCGCTGGCGTGGGTATCACGGATCGGGCCTTATGACCGGATCGTTGACGGGGCTTGAACTGTTCCACAAGAAATTCGACCTGCCACTGGATCAAGTCATTCACACCGAGGCCCCGTACTATTTCCGGCGCGATGACCTTGAAATGTCAGAGGCCGAATTTACCGCTCACTGCGCACAGAAACTGGAAGAGCTTGTTGCGCGTGAGGGGGCCGAGAACATCGCCGCCTTTATCGGCGAGCCGGTGCTGGGCACGGGTGGGATTGTTCCACCACCCGAAGGATATTGGGCCGCCATTCAGGCGATCCTGAAGAAGCATGACATTTTGTTGATTGCCGATGAAGTCGTGACGGGCTTTGGTCGCACCGGTTCGATGATGGGCTCGACGCACTACGGGATGGAGCCTGATATTATCACCATCGCCAAAGGCTTGACCTCTGCCTATGCGCCTTTGTCCGGCTCCATTGTGTCCGATGAGGTTTGGAAGGTCCTTGAGGATGGAACCGACGAATTTGGCCCCATCGGCCATGGATGGACATACTCAGCACATCCGATCGGAGCCGCGGCTGGCGTAGCGAATCTGAAACTGATCGATGACCTTAACCTGATTGAAAACAACGTGGTAACGGGTGACTATCTGCGCGCGGGATTCCGCGAGCGTCTGGCAGACCACCCGAATGTTGGCGATATTCGCGGTGTCGGCATGCTGGCTGCCATTGAATTCGTTCAAGAGAAAAGTGGACGCAAGTTCTTTGAGGCTTCCGAGGGCGTTGGTGCCAAAGTATCAGCAGCCCTGGCTGCCAAGGGCGTCATCGGGCGCGCAATGCCACAGGGCGATATCCTTGGTTTCGCCCCACCTTTCTGTCTCACCAAAGAAGAAGCCGATATTGTTATCATCAGCACAGAAGCAGCAGTGCGCGAAACATTAGGCTAACACTATGGTCGCGCGGGCACGTTCCGCGCGACATCCACCAAAGGGAACAGGCATCTTGATGAACATCAATATGGATCAGTTGATCCGCTTGCGTCACTGGCTTCATGCGCATCCCGAAGTTTCACGCCAAGAAGTTGAAACTGCCAACCATATGCGCTGTTTTCTTGAAGAACACGCGAAGCCCGACAGCATCATCCCACTGGGCGGCGCAGGTTTTGCGGCGATCTATGAAGGTTACTCTTCTGGTAAAACGGTGCTTATCCGCTGTGAACTTGATGCCCTCCCTATCCATGAAATCAATGATGATCTCGCCTATCGTTCGCTCTATGACGGTGTCGGACACAAGTGCGGCCACGACGGGCATATGACGATCCTTGCCGGGCTGGCGTTGACCCTTGCAGACAGGCCGCGACAGGGGCGCGTGGTTCTGCTGTTTCAGCCTGATGAGGAAACAGGGAGTGGCGCGCGGCTGTGCTGCGGTCACAAGAATCTTGAACCCATCCAACCCGACTATGTCTTTGCCCTGCACAATCTACCGGGGTTTGCCGCAGGTGAAGTCATCTGTAAGGCGGGAATCTTCGCGTCTGAGGTTAAATATGTCGCTGTAACAATGTCAGGCAAAGAGGCTCATAGCGCTCAGCCTGAAACGGGCAGCAGCCCCTCCATTGCACTGGCTGAACTGACGTTGAAAGCCCGCGATATCCAGGCAAAATATGATCACCCCGATGCCTATGCCCTCATTGTTCCAGTATACAATCAAATGGGTGTGCAGGCCTCTGGCATCTGTCCTGCACAGGGCGAGGTTCATTTCACTCTGCGATCAGCTCAGGGGCTGACCGTCGAAAAGATGTGGCAGGAACTAACTGCGTGTGCTGCGGACCTGGCTGAGACACACGGGCTGGATATCGACTTTGAAATCCGCGAAGAGTTTTCCGCCACTTCAAATGGTCAACTTGGTTTTGACATGATCCGGCAGGCAACGCAAATGACAGGCCACTCCTTTACCTGTCTTGATCGCCCGTTCCGTTGGGGTGAAGATTTTGGTGAATTTACCAAATTATATGAAGGCGCAATGTTTGGATTGGGGGCTGGCGAGACGCGACCTGATCTGCACAACCCGGATTATGACTTCCCCGATGAAATTCTTAAAGATGGCATTGCGGTATTTGCAGCCATTATCGAGATTGCAACCACACAGTCGTGAGTTGAGTGCAGTTGTAGTTAAGGTCAGTAAAGTCCACGCGGCAAGCGATGTCGCGAAAACGCCGCGATTGACTGCTTCCGATTCCGCAAATTCAAGCGGTTTCCAAAGAGCCCGGAATTTCGCGTTTACAGAGATTGTCAGGAAAGTCCGGCACTGTGGTCGTTAGTGTTCGACGCAGCGAACGGCTTGCCGACCTTCTCTGCGTTTTGCCCGAACGACCGCAGTGCGGACCTGGCCGCCAGTCATTCTTGCGGGAGCAGTCGCTCCGTTGCTATGTTTTTCTGGTTCGACAGAAAAAGCTTTACCGCACGCGGAAACTGCTCTCGCAAGCTGACAGGAAACGGAATTACAGACCGATAGAGACACCTTCCTGGACAACCGCCGGATCGTAGGCCGTTCGCGCAAATACCTCGCGCAGCATCGGTTCGAAATACTCCAGCGTCCTGGTCGGATATTCTGGATCAAACGAAGATTGATCCCAGCGCTCGCAGAAGGCAGCACAGGTTTCAAAACAAGGATGGTCTTTGTAGCGGTCGCGAGCGTTTTCGTCCCATCCGTAATGACGTGCGAAATAAAGCATTTGAAACAGGCCATGATGTTCAACGGTCCATGACACCTCCCAGCGGACAAAGGGACGGATCACCTCTGCTGAAAAGCGGTCGTGGTTCTGCGGCGCAAGCCCGTCGCCGATATCGTGCAGCAGTGCCCCGACGACCCAGTCGATATCACATCCGTCAGCCTCTGCACGCGTGGCCGATTGCAGCCCGTGTTCGAGGCGCGTGATCTGATACCCCTCAAGCGTTGCTTCACCTTGCCGGCGCAGTTCATCCATGATGCGCTCAACCGTCAGACCAAGATAGGGTTTCTCCAGTTCGTGCAGCATCAGGTATTCTTCTCTGGTTCCGTCTTTCATCTGCGTAAAAGAGACTTTTCCTGACGTGTTGTTTTCGACGGCCTTGTTGCTCATGTAGTGTTCTCCCCGGTGGCGTATAATGCTACATCCTGTGTAGCACCCTCTGTCAATGTAGCTTCCTGGTCACGCAAAATCCGCTGATAAAGCGCCAGGTCCGGCGCGGTAAACAACCCCTGAGGGCCCGCGATATTCGTCCATCCCTTTATCGCATCAACGCCGCGCACCAACATTGCGTAGTCGCGGCCAGTAAGACCATCCCGCACCTCCGGCGTTACATAGCGGATTGCCAGCCCAATACGCCGGTCGGCAGAGCGGTTTGGCCCGGATGCGTGGAAGCACCGCCCGTGATGCAGCGACATTTCTCCTGGCCGCAGTGGTCCGTGGCGCGCATCGGCCTCGTCAATGCCACCGATTTCCTGACCGCGCGACAACAGATTGCTTTCGCTAAAGGTGTCGTTATGGCTGACGATGCCATTGGTGTGGCTCCCGGGGACAAAGCGCATGCAACCTGCTTCGACAGAGACCTCACTCAATGCCACCCAGGCGGTGACTTCGTCATTGGTTTCCCCCATGCCCCAGTAAGTGATGTCCTGATGCCAGGACACGGTTTTTTCCGATCCGGGTTCCTTGATGAACAATTCGACGGCCCAGGCGAGCAGGTTGCCGCCGAGAATGGATTGCACTGCATCCAGGATTGCCGGGGTGGATGCCAGTTTGGACAACAAAGGAATTACGACATGGCCGTTAACACGAAAATACTGGGCAAGACTAATGCCGTCAGTGCCCTCGCTGTGTGTTGCTTCAAGCGTCTCAATGGCGTTGCGCAGTTCAGAAACGGTCTGGGAATCAAACACTTTAAGACTGCTGATATATCCGTCTTTTTCGTATTGGTCCAACTGGGCAGGTGTCAGGCTGCCTGACATGGTCACAGGGCTGTCTTTTGGCATTTCGAGGTCCTTGCATCGTCCCTTGGGGTCATCTGGTGTCCTTTCATTGTGTCGTGAAATTGAACGGCCGGGCCAGAAAGACTTCTTGCGACTGAGGCAAAGTTGAACTTATCCTGCGTGAATGGCGCAGACACGAATCCCCTCTCTCAACTGGTTACGCGTGTTCGAAGCTGCGGCGCGGGCACAGAGTTTCGCACGCGCGGCTGAGACCCTGAATATGAGCGCCCCGGCTGTCAGTCAGCAGATCCGGGCGTTGGAGGATCATCTTGGCCGCCAATTGTTTCAACGCGCGCCGCAGCGGGTAACGTTGACCACCGCAGGCGCCGCGTTTCTGCCAGTGGTTCAGCAATCGCTGGCATCAGTTGAAACAACAGCGGCAGCTTTGTTCGGAGGCGCGGGACAAACAACAATTACACTACAGGCGGTTACCCTTCTGGCGATGAGCTGGCTTCCTTCGCGGCTTGCAGCATTTGAGGCGGCGCACCCCCGGTTGCGGGTCACTGTTATCGGCGGAGAAAGCCTCACTGATTTCCGCACAATCCTGCCAGGCCGGGAACCGGATCTGCAGATCGCCTTTGGGTCCGTGACTGATTTTGCCGACACGGCTGAGCCCTTTATCCATGAAACCCTGAAGGTGGTTGCTGCCCCTGATGTCGCAAGCTCCATAAGAACACCTGGCGATCTGGCGAACCATTCCTTGCTCGAAGTCGCGGCACACCGTTCGGGCTGGCACCAGTTGTTGTCTTCTTGTCCGGATGTCGACTTGCGCGCGATGGATTTTCGAATGACTGACACGACGCCCTACGCGTTTACCCTCGCAGCACAGGGACTGGGAGTGGCACTGGCGCGGGCGCCAGCAAGCGACGAACTGGTGCGGGTTCTTGGCTTGCAGTATTGCGATATCTTGCAGGATACCCGCGGTTTGCAACGTTATTTTTTCCTGCAACCTGGTGGCAGCGCACTTTCCCGCCACGCGGCACTCCTGAAGAACTGGCTGCTCGCCTGTTGGGACTGATCTGGCCATGTTCAACACCGGTTTAATCGGGCTCTGGGCCAGAATTGGGCATCACCGGTCATCCGGAATTTTTTATTGGTAACAGCGCTCAGGGTACACGTTCAGGCCTTGTCTGTGCAAAATATGAGGGCCTGTAGTCGGCAAGAGGCGCTCGTTTTGTAGTCAGCGCCAAAGTCGGTTTCCATCCGATGCATCAACAAGACGATACAAGTCCATGGCCTGCTAGGTGCTTGCAGCGGACCTTCGCCGCATCAGTCGCTAAGGTCCGCAATGGGCCGTTCATGACAGTTAGGATCGCTTAAGCCAGCCCGCGATTTGTTCCGGGGACCACTTGCGACGAAGCTTCATTGATACTGAGCGGCTCAAGGTCGGGTGACAAGCCAGTTTGCAGAGTTTGGGACGCAGGGCACGATCCCATGTGGCCTTATCTGAAACTGTCGCACGATACGCTGATCGCCCGCCGTTGCGCCAGACTTCACGGCTACCAGTTGAAGGTGCACGTCCCAATTGTCGGGCTATCGCGCGTAGAGTATAATTGACGCTGAGCCCTCGGGATATTTCTTCACGTTCCGCAAGGCTCAACGCGCGGCTACCACGTTTGCGATCCGGGGGACGATTGCCGGTCAAACACCCGCCCGATCGACCTCATGGACTCGCCACGTTGCCAGCGCCCCCATATCTCGACCCGCTGTGAAGCAGAGTAATAAATGCGACGACGATACTTCATGCTGCACACTCCATCTTTACTAAAAAAAGATTAAAGTGTTGCGTCCACCTGTTGAGACCACAGCCGTTCGTGACAGAAATGGCAAAGAGAAGTGGTCCGAATGCTGCACCATGCACATTTAAGCGCAGAAGGCCGTGAGCCGCCATTCGCTGCGGTCAGCATCAACGTCAGCTATATGCAGATTGTTAAACTTGCCACACACACACATGTTTTTGACTGAATATAGAAAACAAGAGCATTTTTATTATATTTTGTTAACCAATGAACATAACGTTCCATTAAGGTGAATGTTAGTTTTTTGTATTTGTGAATTTTTTCCGGCGCTTAGCGCTGAAAAATTATAGGTAGGTGGTTTTATGTTTGGGAATTTGGCGCGAACGCTGAGCAATTCAGCGAAGCATCTGACGTTTGGGGCATTAGCATCTCTTTCCCTCTCCGGACCGGGGCACGCAATCACGGCAACATCAGCCAGCACGTCTGGTGCCACTGGGAACACTGCTAACTGTATTGGCACCACTGTGACGTTTGCGTTTGATGTTACCGGAACGCAAACGGATGCTGCCCCCGCTGGAAATCCAAATATTGACCGATTTGTATTCCGGATGGTGGACGCGCTTGACAATATTATTTCCAGTGGCGGTTTCACAGTCGCCAATGGTTCTACACTGAATACTTCAGTGTCCATGAAAGTCGGTGCCGACCCGAACTTTCCGGCGACGTCAGACACACTGGTTGCCCCTGTGCAACGGCCGTTTCGCTTGCAGATTTTCGAAAGCAATACGACTGGAGTCGGTACGTCTCCTACCGTTCCCGCCGGAGCTGCTTTGGTAACTTCTGCGCCGTTTGATCCAGCGGGAGGCGGCAACTATACTGCGGATTGTTCGTCGCTATCCGGAGGGTCTTCCCCCGCCGATTCAACCGATCCCATAGTAAGCGTACCCTCAAATATCAACGTGGGTACGGATGCAGGACAGTCCACGGCCGTTGTGACCTATTCGGTGACCGCATCGGACAATGTGGGTGTTACATCTGGCCCGACGAGAACGGCTGGGCTTGCGTCCGGAGCCAGCTTCCCGATCGGGACAACAACAGTAACGCACACGGCTGCGGATGCTGCCAGCAACACCGGCAGCGGCAGCTTTACCGTGACGGTGAGCGACGATGAAAAACCTTCGATATCAGTGCCCTCAAATATTACCGTCGCCACGGATGCCGGGCAAACAACCGCAGTGGTGAGCTATACGGTGACGGCCACAGACAATGTCTCGGTCACGTCCGGTCCGGCCCGGACAGCAGGGCTGGCCTCTGGTTCTGCATTCCCGGTCGGAACAACTACGGTGACACATACCGCTTCAGATGCTGTGGGAAATTTGCAGACTGAGAGTTTTACTGTCACGGTGAACGACGGTGAAAATCCAGTCGTAAACGTTCCCGCAAATATCAGCGTCAGCACTGATGCAGGACAGTCAACGGCTGTTGTGACCTATGCGGTGACCGCGTCGGACAATGTGGGCGTTACATCCGGTCCGACTTTGAGCACCGGGCTGGTGTCCGGGGCCGCCTTTTCAGTCGGGACAACCACGGTAACACATACGGCTGCGGATGCTGCCGGCAACACCGGCAGTGGCAGCTTTACGGTGACGGTGAGCGACAATGAAAAGCCGGTTGTCTCGGTCCCGGCAAATATCGCGGTGGATACCGATTCAGGGCTGCCAACGGCTGTGGTGTCGTTTGCGGTTTCAGCCACTGACGCGGTCGATGGTCCTCTCACACCGGTGGTGACCAGTAGCCCGACATCCGGCCTGAACAGCGGTTCGGCTTTTCCGATCGGAACCACAACGATCAGTGTTTCGGCCACCGATGTAGCAACCAATTCAGCGAGCGAAACGTTCACCGTTACGGTTTCGGACAATCAGGCGCCTGTCTTTACCTCTTCGCAGCCAGACATCGATGTCGAAATCGACTTCGACCTGACTTCCGCAGTTGTGACTTTCCCAACACCTGCGGCGACGGACAATTCTGGTGCGGTGACGGTCACTCAGATCACCGGGCCAGTTTCCGGCTCGGCCTTTTCGGTTGGTTCGACATTGGTAGAGTTCGAAGCCCGCGATGCAGCGGGTCTTACCTCCGTTTTGCAGTTCTATGTGAATGTTGCGCTTATACCGCCTGGTACGGTGACATTTGTCGTGAATTCTGACGATGACGGAACAATAAGTTTTACGTCAGCCACCACGGCGCTCAACACCGCGGTGAATGTCTCCGGCGGGACTGGCAGTTCCGCGTCACTGAACGTTGTGCCGGGATCATATACCGTGAACTACACACTTCCTTCGGGCTTTGCAGTGACCGCGGCAAGCTGTAGCTCGCCCAGCGGTACCGTAGATATCGGAACCCGGCAACTCAGCCTCTCGTTTACGCGAGGCCAGTCCTACACCTGCACACTGGCCGCGTTGAACAGCGCGGAGCAAACAGGAGAACAGATTCAGCACTTTCTTGACAACAGGGCCCGTCAGATCGTGGCGAACCTGCCGGGTCAAGGCCGCCGGATTGCAAGGCTGCGTGGCGAAAGAAACGCCACTGTCGTCAGCATGAATGGGCACACTTTGCTGACTGGCGTATCTCCGGTTGGTGTTCAGGTGTCCGAACAGGACGTCCGATTGTCCTTCTCGTCCAAAAGCAGCAGCCATGATGCATCGAGTGCATACTCTGACTGGGATATTTGGGGAGAGGCGTATTTCAGCCGCTACGAAACGTCCACCGGGGAAGGCGACTTCGCAATTTTGCACGCTGGCGCAGATTACATGATCAACTCAAATGCGATCCTTGGCTTTGGTCTGCAGATCGATAAAGTTAAGGAAGACACCCTTGGTTCAACTGCAACAACTGAAGGCGCTGGTTGGATGTTTGGCCCCTACTATACTGCGCGCCTTGAGGACAATCTGTATATTGATGCGGCGTTGAAATACGGTCAGGCTGAAAATGAAATCTCTCCGCTTGGGACATATACCGACGAATTCGGTTCCGAACGCTGGTTGGTCAGAGTTGGTCTCTTCGGCAATGTCGATCGCGGTCAGATGACCATCCAGCCCGGCATATCTTTGAACTACTTCGAAGAGACCTCAGATTCATATGTTGACGGGTTGGGTGTAACGATTGCTTCGCAACAATCCAGCGTTGGCGACTTCGAAGCAGGGGCGAAGTTTACCTGGACTGATCCGGCCGGCCACGGCAGCCAGTATGTTTCTCTCGAGGGGATCTGGACTTTTGAGGCAAGCGGTCAGGGCGTATCGCAAAGCACCGTCGACAATGGATTTCGGGCACGTTTAGGGCTCGGTGGTACGCTCGTCTCCGAGAATGGCGGGGCGTTCGATTTTGGCATGTCGTATGACGGGATTGGCGATGGCGGCTATGAGGCGGTTTCTGTCAGTCTCGGGTACTCGATGGCCTTCTGAACTTAGTTCTGCCGCCCAAACTGGCGCACCCACAAACGACAAGAGTCCCGGCGAACGAGTCGGGGCTTTACCTTCTGACGCAAAAATATTTGAATACTGCACTTTTTGACTGTTCACTCGTTGGCGCTGGGTGGCGGCGGCGGTGTTGCCCATAGCTGCCTGAAATCAACTGCGCCGCGCCGCCCGCAGACCATGCACGTGGCGCGGGCCAGGATCTGTGCCCGCCGCACGTCCTCGATGCGATCCACGCCGAGAATAACCGTCTCGAACGGTCCATAACCGACCTTCGATCAGACTGCAGCCAATGTCCGCTTAACAAATTCAAATGCGTTCTTATCTTGACCAATACCGGCGACAGGAGCAGTTACATTCGCGTTCACAAATCTTTTAGTATGCCCGTGGGCCGACCGTCGATCGTCTCAACGTTTTTGCGCTGCCAAAACTCCCGGACGCCATCACTGCCCAACTCGGCATAGTAAGGTTCCAGGTCCACTTCTCCGCGAGATTTGCGGAACTCTAAGACTGGCACGCCTGTCCCGCACGACGTTTGAACGAGATCTATGTCCAATTCAAATATCTGACGACTGCCTGCCAATTTGGGGAATTCTGAAGCTAAAGAACTCCACTCATCATCGCGCGGATGGTAGGTTTTTGCTTGTCCGTAAACGCGCAGAATCATTGGGTTGCCTTCGAAAGCGCAGAACATCAGTGTCATGCGGCCAGTGGCTTGCACATGCGCTGCAGTTTCATTGCCGCTGCCACTCAGGTTGAGCCAGACAATTCTGTTGTCGTCTTCGATTCTGAGGGTGTCCATACCTTTTGGAGACACATTCACGCGCCCTGTTTGATCCGCTGTCGCTACGAAAAAGACAGGCTGCCTCTCAATGAACCCCCGGAGAGTTCTATTCAATTTATGTCCTGTCGCCATGTCAGGATCCTCCGATAAGTGAACGATGTGAGTACATCGGGTCCCGCGCAATGTTTGGAGCGAACCCAAAATGATCGATTTATGTTAAGCGCGAATAACCACCTTCGCTATTGATCCTAGTTGGTCTTGCGGGGCTGGGACCAGATGACGGCGAGGAAAATAACGGCACCGCCGCCAAGAATCCGCAGTGAAGGTATTTCAGACAGGACCGCCCATGCCAGGATCGGAGCAAGCGGTACTTCAAGCGCCGAGAGCAATGCAGTCTCGGCGGACGGCAGCCGCCTGGCTCCCTCCGAAAGCGTGACAGATGCCACTGCAAAAACCAGCCCGAACAGGACCAAGACAGGAAGTTCACTGGCAGGGATCTCAAACGGTTGGCCAAATATTGCCGCCAGGGGCAGCAGGGCGATGGACGACAGCGCCGCCGGTAAAGCCGCCGTGGTCCCGGGCCGCGCACGATAGACCACCATAGTTCCGGCCATCATCAGGGTCATGAACAGGGCCAACGCATCGCCTGTGAGTTGTGGCTGGCCGACAGAGCCGGACACGATTGTCAGGACGCCCGCAAAAGCAGCAATGCTGGCGATGATAACAGTTCGTGCCGGGGCCTCCCTGATGAACATCCAGGACAACCCGGCGGCGACAAACGGCGCGGCCGCGTAAATCAGTGCGACATTCGCGACGCTGCTCAGCTTGAAGGCAGGGATAAAGGCTGCCGTGCCCGCCGCCATCAGACAGGTGACAAGAAGCGCAGGTTTCCCGAACGCCCGAATTTCTCTGCCAAGCGTTCCTCGTGCTCCCATATAGAGCAGCGTAAAGCCCGCTGCGGCCACTCCTCGCCAGAAAATCACCCCCCATGCGTCGGTCTCAACGCCATTGGTGAAAACCCCTGCAGTGCTGAAAACCAACGCCGAGATAATCACAAGAGAAACGCCGTTGTTGCGGGCAGAAGCTGTGTGCTGGGATAAAGACATGAAAGAACTCCGTTATATGTTTGCCTGGGGAGATACTCCAATGCTGTTGCCAACTATGTGTCAGCAGTGTTTTGATCGTTTCATGCAAAACACCGGGGCGAACCTATGGGAAAGACCACCAGATTCTTTGAAATCATCCAACTTCTCAGGCATGCAAAGCGCCCGCTTCTTGCTCGGGAACTGGCCGAGGAGCTGGAGGTCTCTCGACGGACGATCTATCGGGATATTGCAACCCTGCAATCCATGCAAACGCCCATCCTCGGTGAGCCGGGCGTCGGCTATGTCATGCGCAAGGGTTATGACCTGCCTCCGATTAATTTTGATATTGATGAAGCCGAGGCTGTGGCTGTCGGCCTCAGCATGGTCGCCCGGACCGGTGACATTGGGCTTTGGCGCGCGGCAAAGCGGGCGTCCCGAAAATTGAGCGAGGCAGCCCCTGGCACACAAAGGCTTATAGCCTCTTCCTGGGGTGTCGTGGCGGCGCCTGCCGTTGACATGTCCACTTTACGGTCGGCCATACGAAACGAACGCAAAATCAGTCTGAACTACGAAGACGCCAATGGCGCGCCTACCGGGCGTGTCGTCTGGCCGCTTGTTCTAATCTACTATGTGGATACCGCAATGCTTGCAGGATGGTGTGAGCTTCGTCGCGATCTGCGCCATTTCCGCCTGGACCGCGTTGTAGGATGCGAGTTTCTCAAAGACGGATTTGATGGGCTGGGCTGCGCACTGATAGCCCGTTGGGAAGAGACGCAAAAGCACGCAACCGTTTCTACGAAAGAGCTCTAAGCATTGGAAAAGAAAAGCTGACCAGATCCAGGAGCAGCCATTAGTCAACGGCGGCTCGGTCCGCACAACAGGCGTTGATGCGACGCCCAGCGAATGGCGGCTCTCCGCCCATATTGCCGAAATGCGCGCAGTGCAGCAATCGGACCATTTCCCTCTGCCATCACTGTCACGAACGGCCCTGACCAGCCGTTCGCTGCGTTTTGTTCTAACGACTGCTGTGCGGATAATGCCGCGGTTGGGCCACGGCTATTTCCGGACTATTCCTGCTGTTCATAGACTTCACCCGCGCGGTAAAACGGCTTCCCTATTTTGGTCTATCGAGCAGCTCGCTGTGAATTGGCGCCGAAGTGGGTTGTCCCACAATTGGTCAGTGAGCACCGAGTGGAAAGCGCATGTGCTTGATCAGATCAAACCCAAAAGTGGCGGAAGGATTGCGGTAAGGCGTCTGGGTGAGTTTCAGGCCACATCCTAAGCCGGCAAGTTCGTGCTCGGGCAGTCACTGAAATGAAATGACCCGGTGCACCGAAAACCGTTCAGCCGCACGCTTTGAAACAAGGCGCGGCTGAATGATCTAAGTTTTTACGCGCTTTCGAGTTCTTTGGCCGGGTAGTCAGTGTATCCCTCTGCACCGCCACCATAAAATGTGTCCGGGTTCGGCTTACTCAGAGCGATGTTGTTTCTGAACCGTTCAACAAGGTCTGGGTTTGAGATGAATGGAACACCGAATGCGATGGCGTCCGCCGCGTCGGAGGTCAAAGCACGTTGCCCAGTTTGTTGTGTGAGTGAACCATTCAGGATCATCAGCCCGTCATAAGATTCCCGCAAGGCGGGTGCGAGCAGCGGCAAACCGGCAGACATCGGGCTACCGCTGTCCAGCGCGGGTTCAAGCACGTGCAGATATGCCAGGTTGCGTCTGGAGAGTTGACGCGCCGCGTAAGTGAAGATCGCCTCCGGATTGGCGTCGCTGATTCCAAAGACGGCATTGGTGGGCGAAAAGCGTACGCCGACCTTGCCCGCGCCAATCTCGGCAGTGACCGCATCAACAACTTCCAGCAGGAATCTGCTGCGGTTTTCGACTGAACCGCCGTATTCATCGCTTCGCCGGTTGCTTCCATCCCGCAGGAAAGCGTCGATCAGAAAGTTGTTGGCGGCGTGGATTTCAACACCATCAAGACCTGCATCGATTGCGCGGCGGGCTGCCGTCGCGAAGGCCGACACGGCTTCCCTGATCTGAGCGGCGGACATGGCTTCCGGAGTGTCAAAGGCGGTTGGCACACCTTTGCTGTTGGGGATTTCACCTGTTGCCGCGACTGGAGAAGGCGCCAAAGGTTTCTGCCCTTCGATGCTCTCGGAGAGGGCCGCCCGTCCCATGTGCCAGATTTGCATGAAGATGCGCCCGCCTTCAGCGTGAACAGCATCAGCAACCGCTGCCCATCCCGCCTGTTGTTCATCGGTATAAATACCGGGTGCGCCTGGCCAGCCATCTCCCCGCGGGTGAACTGCCGTCGCTTCTGAGATGACCAGACCGGCGCTGGCCCGTTGGGCATAATAGATCGCCACAAGTTCATCTGGTATGCCTGCCGGTCCGGTGCGTGCCCGGGTCATCGGTGCCATAAAGACGCGGTTTTTCAGGTAATAATCGCCCAGTTGGATGGGGTCAAAAAGTGTTGCGGTCATGTGTTGTCGCTCCTTTGCATTTCATCTGACTGCAATATTGTTATTACCGAAAGCTTCCACTAGATGTCGATCCGGTAACAAACTATTACTGTGAGGTAATGATGAATTTTGATGGACTGACCGAGTTTCTTGCGGTGGTGCGCGCAGGGTCGTTCACAGGCGCGGCGAAAATTCTGGGCGTGTCTGTTCCCCATGTCAGCCGGCAGGTTGCACGGCTGGAAGCACGGCTGGGCACCAAGCTTTTCCAGAGAAACACACGTTCGGTCCACCTGACACAGTCCGGAGAAACCCTGAGCAAAAGTTCCGGAAAAATCGCGGACGATCTCGAAGCCGCGCTATCTGAAGTGTCGAGCGCTCAACGCAATTTGGACGGTCGTTTGCGGATTGCGGCGCTCTCCGGTTCCTTCGCGGATCAGGTTGTTGGGCCTGCAATGAATGAAATGGCAGCTCAGCATCCGGACGTCGAAATTGTGATCGACTTCAACGCACGCCAGGTTGATATTCTTCGCGAAGGGTATGATTTCGCAATCAGGGCTGGCCCTATGCAAAGCAGCGGCCTGATAGCGCGGCCTCTTTCTTCGAGGACAAGGGTTGCAGCCGCGTCGCCTGAATATCTGGCCAAGAACGGTGAACCTCTGCATCCCACTGAATTGAAGGATCATCAATGCATTCTGACCCATTCCAACGCATGGCGATTTGCGGAAAATGGCAAGCCTTTGGATGTCACTGTTGCAGGGCGACTTGGCCTGAATTCAGGACCGGCAATACTTGATGCCTGCGCCCGGGGGCTGGGCGTTGCCTACATGGCGGTTGGAGGGTTTGGAAACACGCTCTCTAACGGGGCGCTGACGCCGATTCTGTATGACTTCTGGCACACCGACCGTTCAATTCACATTGTGCGGCCCGACCGCAGATTCACCCCGCGTCGCGTGGATGTTGCAATGGCATTTCTCGAAACTTTCGCAAAACGAATAGAGGCCCTGGAAACCCAGGAAATTGGGACTTTGCGGCGGCGCTGAGGCGAACGCCTAATTCAACGGGTTCTTTGCCGAAGCAATGTCAGGTTTGTCCCGCACAGCGGGCAATGGTGCGACGCGCGGCGAAGGACGGAACTCCGCCCTTCTGGTAAGAGCATCTTGCCTCAAACGGCCAAGACACTTGATGGGCTTATCTTATGGAATAAGATCCAGTTTGACGAACTCGCCAGGAAGCGTGTCTCCGTGCGCATCGGCCCACAAAATTCGAGATCAGTTCATCGAAGGGCCGCACAAACGGTCGCAAAACAACCGGAACGGTGGGAACGCAGGTTTTGAGTTGATCCTTTGGATTTCTTTTTCATACAATCGCCATTGCCAGGCGCGATGCTGAATGCATGGGGCCTGGCAATGGTGCCTCCACGCGATGTGCCCAAGCTGCGTCGTGGCGCCTGCGTATTTTTGAATGCGAACACGACCCCACCTGACAGACGCGCTCTCCATCTATTCCCCGGTCGGCTGCCCGGGTCAGACGATCCCGCCTCCGAGGCCCGACTGGGCGGGCCGCATGTCAGCAACAAGTGCGCGATAGCCGGAGGCCCGGTAACACCAGAGCGGTGCGATCGCGCCGCCGTGTTTCTGACGCGCCATCGCGAGGATTGGCTCGACGTCCGTCCGAAACGCAGTTTTGAGCGTCTCACTGGCCATCAGAGCGTCGTTTTCTGCCTGATATCCGGCAAGCGCTTTCCGGTCCACCAACAAGGCCTGCGCATAAGCGCGCTGGACTTCCATAGCGCTGTTCATCAGGCTTTCGATCGGGTCGGTTACGTTGTGTGACTGGTCCAGCATATGGGCCGGGTTGAATCCCTCCGGTGCACGCAATTCAGCGTCCACCAATTCGTTAAACACCAGGAATAAACGATAAGGATCGATGCTGCCGGTATCCAGGTCATCGTCGCCATATTTTGAATCGTTGAAATGGAAACCACCGAGTTTGCCAAACTGAATGAGGCGGGCGACGATCATTTCAATGTTCACATTCGGAGCGTGGTGGCCGAGATCGACAAGGCAGAACGCTTGCTCTCCCAGTTCTTTGGCAATCAGGTAATTCGTACCCCAGTCCTGCACCACGGTTGAGTAGAATGCAGGCTCAAACATCTTGTGCTCTGTGAACAACCGCCAGTCCGCCGGCAGTCCGGCATAGATTTGCTTCATGCCATCAAGATAGCGCTCAAACGCGCCGGTGAAGTTACTTTGACCCGGGAAATTGGAGCCGTCGCCAACCCAGACTGTCAGCGCTTTTGACCCGATGGCTTTGCCGATTTCAATACATTCCAGGTTGTGCTCGACGGCCTGCGCCCGGGTTGCGGCATCCGTGTTTGAAAGCGAGCCGAATTTGTACGAGTGTTGCTGGTCAGTCTGATCCTGAAACGTGTTGGAGTTGATAGCATCAAAGCCAAGTCCAACCTCTTTCGCTTTGGCTATCAGGTCAGCCGGATCGGCCTTGTCCCACGGGATATGCAGCGAGACATCCGGCGTTGCGCAGGTGAGTTGGTTGATCACCCCACAGTCGTCGAGCTTGTCAAAGATATGCCGCGGCTCACCCGCGCCCGGAAACCTGGCAAACCGGGTTCCACCGGTGCCAACTCCCCATGATGGCACCGCGACGCCGTAGTTCGCAATTTTTCTGGTCAGCATTTCGATGTCGATATTGCGACGTGCCAGATTATGGCCGAGGGCATCGTAGTCTTCAGCCAGGGTCGTCATGCGTGTCGCATTGTCCGCTTCGATCAGGGATGCATCGATCATAACTTCAGTCCTTAGCGTGTGAACGACTGGGCATTGCCCGCATCGACGTTGAGAATGTTGCCAGTTGACTTTGACGACAGGTCAGAGGCCAAAAAGAAAGCAGCTTCGGCGATATCTTCCGGGAAAACACTTCGTTTCAACAAAGATCTTTTCCGATAATGCTCTTCCAGTTCAGTTGGCTCCATAGCGTAGGCTGCGGCCCTTTGCTCACGCCATTCGCCGGTCCAGATTTTTGAACCACGCAACACCGCATCAGGGTTGACGGTGTTGACCCGGATCCCGTCCGCGGCCCCTTCCAGTGCCAGACAGCGTGCCAGGTGGATTTCCGCAGCTTTGGCGGTGCAATAGGCGGCGGCATTTGGTGACGCGGCAAGACCGTTTTTTGACGCAATGAAAATTATGCTGCCACCGGTGCCTTGTACTTTCATAGTACGGAAAGCTTCGCGCGATACCAGGAAATACCCTTTGGCCAGAATGTCCATATTCCTGTTCCACATGGACAATTCTGTATCTTCAATCGGAGCCGAGGATGAAATGCCGGCATTTGAAATCAGAATATCTACGCCCCCATAGGTCTTTGCTGCGTCTCGATAGGTCGCATGGACGGCGTCTTCATCTGTTACATTCAGTACAGCGGCATGGACTGAATCCGATCCGAATACACCCGCGAGTTCGGACCTGGCAACAGACAGACTTTCTTCATCGATATCCGCCAGAACGACACAGGCACCATCCTGCAGGAAACGTACCGCCGTTGCCTTGCCAATGCCACCGGCGCCGCCGGTGACCAAAGCAACCTGGCCGGCCAGCGGTTTGGGCTTGGGCATGCGCTGTAGTTTGGCTTCTTCCAACAACCAGTATTCGATGTCGAATGCTTCCTGCTCATCAAGTCCTACGTAGGTGGACACGGCAGACGCGCCACGCATGACATTGATTGCATTGATGTAAAATTCCGCCGAGACCCGGGCGGTAGACTTGTCCCTGGCGAAGGTGATCATGCCGACACCAGGGATCAGATACACAACCGCATTGGGGTCGCGCATCGGTGGTGACGTGTCACGCTTACATCTCTGGTAGTAGGCGGCATAACCGTCGCGGTAATTGGCAATGGCCGCCTCAAGACCGGAAATGGCGCTGTCGATGTCGCCGATTGCCGGATCAAAATCGACGACCAGCGGGCAGATTTTCGTCCGCAGGAAATGGTCAGGGCAGCTGGTTCCGAGTGCAGCCAGTGGCATCAACTGGGCGGAGCAGACAAATTCAAGCGTTGCAGCGCTATCGTCAAAATGTCCGATTTTGCGTTCATCTGCCCCGATCATTCCGCGAATGACCGGCATTATTCGGGCCGCAAACTCTGCTCGGTTCTCTTTGGAAAGCGGGGCGTGCACAGCACCGCCAAAGCTGGCAACGCCTTCGGACCTGTCTTCGAGCCAGACCGAAGCACGATTGATGATTTCAAGCGTAACCGCGTAACATTCTTCGGCGGTATCGCCCCAGGTGAACAGACCGTGGCTGCCCAGAACCACACCGCGTGCATTGGGGTTGTTTTCGCAGAACGTCCCAAGCCAAAGGCCAAGTTCGAACCCGGGCCGACGCCATGGCAACCAGCCAATATCATCGCCAAAAATCTCTTGCGTCAACTCTTGCGAGTTTTCGGACGCCGCGATGGCGATGATCGCGTCTGCGTGAACGTGGTCCACATGTTTGCGCGGCACGTATGCGTGCAAAGGTGTGTCAATCGATGCCGCCCTTGGGTTCAGATTGAAGGTGCAATGGGGCAGGAATCCGACCATCTCGTCTTCATGTTCGGGCCCGCGGTAAATGCCCTTGAGCGCCAGCAGCTTTTCCATGTAGAGGGTTGAAAATCCGCCCATTTTTATGGAGCCAATATCGCCGCCAGACCCTTTGACCCACAGTACTTCGACGGGCTCACCAGTCAACGGATCAGCCTCAATCACCTTTGCAGACGTATTGCCGCCACCATAATTTGTGACGCGCATGTCTGAACCAAGAAGGTTTGAACGATACAACAGTTTGTCAGCCTCGCTCATCCCGGAGGCTGCGCTGACATCCCACAAATTTTCAAGGCACTTGGATTGCGATACGTCGGCCATGGCCGTCTCCTCGGGCTATTTTTTACTGTCGAACTTGCGGATAAGGTCTGCTCAAACCTGACAGTTGTCAATCATAAACAGTCATTTTCGCGCACCGCATGGTCACTTTTGACCGATGGTGACCGTTTATGATTGACAACTACCCCATCTGAAGCCACCATCAGTGAAAAGTGGAGAACACATGCTTGAAGTTGAACGCCATCGATTGATTCTGTCTGCTGTGCAGGAAAGGCCCGTTGCCACCGTGCAGGAGCTTGTTGCGCTGACGAGTTCGTCTGAGGCCACCATCCGCCGGGACATCGCGGCGTTGCACATGGAGCAGAAGCTCCGGCGCGTGCGCGGCGGGGCTGAAGCGTTGCACCCACCGCAGTTTGTGGGTCTTGCCGGGCGTACGTTCAAAGTAAATGAGACGGCCAACGCAATACAAAAACGTGCAATCGCGAAGCGTGCAGTTGAGCTGTGTGAAGACGGCGACCCGATAATTATCAATGGCGGGACAACGACCTACCAAATGGTGCATCACCTGGCCAGCGCACGTCTGCAGGTCTTTACCAACTCGTTCCCGATCGCGGAGCATCTGCTGCACAATTCCAAGAATACTGTGATGCTTTCAGGCGGTGTTATTTACCGCGAGCAGAACATTATACTGTCGCCTTTCGAAAATGATGTGACACGCAACTTCTATGCGAAACGCATGTTCATGGGCGCGCAGGGGTTGGGTCCACTGGGTCTGATGGAGGCGGACCCTTTGCTGATCCAGGCCGAGCACAAGTTGATCAATCAGGCCGATGAACTCATCGTACTTGTCGATTCAACCAAATTCAAAATGCGCTCCAGCCTGATCCTTTGTGGTCTGGAACGGATTTCGACCGTCATCACTGACGACAGAATAGAAGATGCTTCGGCACGAATGCTGGACGCCGCCGGCGTGCAACTGATTGTCGTGGATGTCCAGGAAGAAGAAAAAACAGCAAAAAAAACCAGCTGAACAAACCAAGCTCTATGGGAGGAAATATCATGAGCGTTATGAAGAAGTTACTCACGTCCGCGGTCGTCGCGGCGACCATGTTCGGGGGCGCTGCCTCGGCCGAAGAAATGCGTATTGCGCTGGTCGTAAAAGCCCTGGGGATCGGGTTCTTTGAAGCCGCCGCCAAAGGGGCCGAAGAAGCAGCCGCTGAGCTTGGCGGTGTCGAGATCATCTATACCGGCCCGACAGATACCACTGCCGAAGGTCAGATCGAAGTGATCAACGCCCTGATCGCGCAGAAAGTCGACGCAATTGCGATCTCCGCCAACGATCAGGACGCTTTGGTTCCGGCGTTGAAAAAGGCAATGGATCGTGGGATCACCGTGATCTCCTGGGACAGCGGTGTGGCACCTGCGGGTCGCCAGATGCACCTGAACCCTTCGTCAAATCCACTGATCGGCAATATGATCATCAAACTCGCCGCGGATCACTTGCCTGACGGTGGCGATGTCGCGGTCCTGTCGGCCTCGGCCACTGCGACAAACCAGAATATCTGGATCGACGAGATGAACATGGTGACTGGAAACTATCCGGGCATCAATGTTGTCGCGACAGTATACGGCGACGACCTGGCAGACAAATCCTACCGCGAAGCCCAGGGGCTCATGGCCAGCTATCCTGACCTGAAAGCCATCATTGCGCCGACAACAGTGGGTATTGTTGCTGCTGCACAAGCGGTGACAGATGCGGGTAAAATCGGTGAAATCAACGTCACTGGCCTTGCTCTGCCATCCGAAATGGCCGGGCATATCGACAGCGGCGCCTCCAAATCCTTCGCGATCTGGAACCCGATTGATCTGGGGTATGCTGCAACGATGATTGCTTACAATCTGGCCACGGACAAAGCTGTTGCTGAGGCAGGAAAATCCATCCCGATGGGTCGCATGGGCGATGTTATGCTGGATGACGAACGCGCAGGCGCTATGTCGGACCCGTTTGTCTATGACGCGTCAAACGTTCACGATTTCAAAGACATCTTCTGATCACCAGGCTAAAACGCCGCCCTCAACCCTGTTGGGGGCGGCTTCATTACCCAATTAACTAATCTGGTCACGCCCCCGGTGCCTGATCGGTGAAGGACTTCCCGATGACTGCCCGCCCGGTTCTAACACTATCGGCCATCACCAAATCCTTTCCCGGTGTAAAGGCCCTGTCAGAGGTCTCGCTGTCGCTTTACCCAGGACAAGTTACAGCCCTGGTCGGTGAAAACGGCGCGGGGAAATCAACTTTGGTCAAAGTTCTGACCGGCATTTACCAACCCGACGGCGGAGAAATCCTGATTGATGGCACACCCGTTACATTCGCAACTGCCACCGCGGCAAGTGGCCACGGAATTACCGCGATCCACCAGGAAACAGTGCTGTTTGACGAGCTTTCGGTCGCCGAGAACATTTTCATCGGCCACGCGCCGCTTACACGCCGCGGTTTGATCGACTGGAAAAAACTGAATTCAAAGGCACACGATCTGCTGGCCCGTGTTGGCGCCGACATCGATGCGACCGCCCCGTTGAAAGAACTGGGCATTGCCAACAAACACCTTGTTGCGATTGCGCGGGCTTTGTCAGTCGATGCGCAGGTGGTGGTCATGGACGAGCCGACTGCGGCGCTGTCACACAAGGAAATCCAGGAGCTGTATGCTCTGGTTGACCGCCTGAAAGCCGAAGGAAAGGCGATCCTGTTTATCAGCCACAAGTTTGATGAGATATTTCGTCTCGCCGACCGGTTTACAGTTTTTCGCGATGGGCAAATGGTTGGCGAAGGTAAAATCGCAGATACAAATTCGGACGCCCTTGTCCAGCTGATGGTGGGTCGGGAAGTCAGCCAGATTTTCCCAGACCGCACGCCTGTGGTTGGCGAACCGGTTTTGACCGTTTCGGGCTATGATCACCCGACGGAATTTGCAGACATAGGTTTCACGCTGAACAAAGGTGAGATTCTTGGTTTCTACGGTCTCGTCGGGGCGGGGCGCAGCGAAGTTATGCAGGCGCTGTTCGGAGTGACCAAACCCTCAAAGGGGGCAATGCGCGTTGACGGCCAAATCGCCGTCATACGAACGCCGGCACAGGCGATTCAACACGGCATCGTTTATGTCCCGGAGGACAGGGGCAAGCAAGGGGCTGTTGCCGGGCTTCCCATATTTCAGAATGTGACCTTGCCCTCGCTTTCGCGAACCTCGCGCAAAGGCTTCATCAAACTGGCCGAGGAGTTCGCTCTGGCACGCGAATACACCTCGCGACTGGACCTGCGGGCTGCATCGCTCGACCAGGATGTCGCCAATCTTTCGGGCGGCAATCAACAAAAAGTTGTCATCGCCAAATGGTTGGCGACGCAGCCCAAAGTAATCATTCTGGACGAGCCAACAAAGGGCATCGACATCGGCTCCAAGGCCGCTGTTCACAGCTTTATGGCCGAACTTGCTGCACAAGGACTAAGCATCATCATGGTTTCCTCTGAAATCCCCGAAATAATCGGCATGTCCGATCGGGTTATAGTTATGCGGGAAGGCCGTTTGGTCGATGAACTGGCGCACAAGGATCTCACGGCTGAAGCCCTGGTCCGCGCCGCAGCTGGTATCGGGGAGGTCGCCTCATGAAACGTATTCTGATGTCCCGTGAGACAATGCTGGCCTTGGCGATCATTCTGCTGACCGGAGGGATTGCACTGCGGTTCCCGGGCTTTATTGCACCGAACAATCTTGCGCTGGTATTCAACGACACGTCCATCCTGATCATATTGGCACTGGGCCAGATGGCGGTGATCCTGACCCGTTGCATTGACCTGTCTATGGCATCCAACCTTGCCCTGTGCGGCATGGTTGTCGCGATGATTAATGCTTCGTTTCCGGACGTTCCGATAACGGCACTGATTGGTCTGGCGATTGTACTGGGATCATTCTTAGGCGCGATGAATGGAGTGCTGGTGTGGAAGCTCGACATCCCGCCAATCGTTGTCACCCTGGGCACTTTGACTATTTACCGCGGGTTGGTCTTCGTGATTTCCGGTGGGGCCTGGGTGAATGCGCACGAAATGAGTGCCGCTTTTAAAGCCTTACCACGCAGTGTGTTTGCAGGGCTGCCGGTATTGTCCTGGGTGGCCATCGCAACCATTGGTCTTGCTTTCTTCGCAATCCGGCGGCTTCCCCTCGGGAGGTCCTTGTATGCTGTCGGCGGCAATCCACATGCAGCCGTATACACTGGCATTGATGTGGGCAAAACACGGTTCGTGGCGTTCAGCATCGCAGGCGGATTGTCCGGCCTGGCTGGTTATCTTTGGGTGTCTCGCTACGCCGTCTCCTATGTGGACATCGCTGGTGGCTTTGAACTTTCCATCATCGCGGCTTGTGTCATTGGCGGTGTTTCTATTGCGGGTGGCATCGGCTCGGTAGGCGGCGCCGTTTTGGGAGCTCTGTTCCTCGGGATTATCAACAACGCGCTGCCTGTCATCAATGTTTCCCCATTCTGGCAAATGGCAATTTCAGGAACCGCGATCATTGTTGCCGTCGCCCTGAACGTCCGTTCTGAGCGGACCAAGGGCCGAATTATTCTCAAACGTGCGGAGACGTTGGTATGAACCTGCAAGATGGCGTCAAAGCCCGCTTTATCCCTGACCGGTTGAACAGCCGCCTTTCGGGACATCTGAAAAGCTGGGAAACGCTGTTGTTGGCTGTCGCAGTAGTAGTGTTCGTGATTAACTCCTTGAGTTCACCCTATTTCCTGGATGCATGGAACTTGTCTGATGCCAGTTTCAACTTCACAGAAAAGGGGTTGATCGCACTGGCAATGGCATTGGTCATCATTTCGGGCGAGATCGATCTCTCTGTAGCGGCGATCATCGCACTGGCGTCAACGGCGATGGGGTATGCGCTCCAGTTTGGCGTAGGAACAGCGGAATTGGTTGCCATAGGCCTGATCGTTGGTGTGCTCTGCGGAACGTTCAACGGGGTGCTGGTCACCGTTATGGGCCTGCCTTCGATTGTCGCCACGATCGGTACGATGAGCCTGTTCCGAGGCTTGTCCTTTGTGGTTCTGGGCGACAAGGCCTTTAACGGATATCCAACAAGTTTTGCCTTTTTTGGCCAGGGCTATGTCTATTGGGTGATCACCTTCGAACTGGTGCTGTTTGCAGGCATGGCTGTACTTTTTGGCATACTGCTGAACAAAACCAATTTTGGTCGGGCAATATATGCGATTGGCAACAACCCGACAGCTGCGCTGTTTTCGGGGATCCGGGTCGCCCGGGTCAAAATGATCCTGTTTATGCTCACCGGTTTGATGTCAGGTCTTGCGGCTGTATGCCTGACCTCGCGGCTGGGATCGACCCGCCCGTCTATTGCAACCGGCTGGGAGCTGGAAATCGTCACGATGGTGGTTCTTGGAGGTGTTAGTATCCTGGGTGGATCAGGAACAATCGTTGGAGTCGTCATTGCAGCTCTGATCGTCGGCATGGTCACTTTTGGCTTTGGCCTGCTGAATGTACCGGGAATTGTGATGTCGATTTTCATAGGTTTGTTGCTGATTTCGGTGATCGCCCTGCCGATCGTCTATCGCCGGGTCCGGAAGGGATAAAGTGTGGAAAAATATGCCTTCAGAATGCGCCTGAATAAAGGTTGCCGGGACGAGTATATCCGTCGCCATGATGCCATCTGGCCTGACCTGGCTGCGTTGCTGAAGGATGCTGGCGTCAGCGACTATTCGATCTATCTTGACGCTGACACGGACACTCTGTTCGGCGTTCTCTGGTGCAAAGACACCCATGCCCTGGAGGCATTGCCAGAGGCAGAGATCATGCAACGCTGGTGGGCACATATGGCCGATATTATGGAGGTCAATCCCGACAATTCACCAGTGGTTACCCCCCTCAACCGCGTCTTTCATCTGGAATAGCCGGCATGCCAAAACACAAGAACGTAGCCGTTATCGACATTGGCAAGACCAATGTAAAAGTTGCTGTTGTTGAGACCGAAAGCTGGACAGAAATTGCTGTACGGAAGATTTCGAACAGGGTGCTGGATGATGGGCCATACCCACATTTTGATATCGACAGGATTTGGGAATTTCTGCTCAGGGCGCTCCGCGAATTACACGCGCTGCATCGCGTAGACGCCATTTCGGTCACCACGCACGGCGCAACGGTTGTTCTGCTTGATCAAACCGGGCAGCTGGCTTTTCCGGTGCTCGACTACGAATACACAGGCATCGACTCAGCACGCCAAGACTATGACCGTATTCGCCCGGATTTTCGCCAGACCGGGTCACCAGGCCTTGCTGGTGGGCTGAATACCGGCGCTCAGATATACTGGCTGGAAAGCCAATTCCCGGACAAGTTCTCAAAGGTTCAGACAGTCCTGATGTACCCGCAATACTGGGCCTTTCGCCTGTCCGGTGTGGCCGCCAACGAAGTCACATCCCTTGGCTGTCATACCGACCTGTGGCAACCCGGATCTGGATCTTATTCGGACCTTGTCACACGGCGCGGTTGGTTGGAAAAGATGGCACCGCTGAGGTCTGCATTCGAATGTCTCGGCCCCTTAGTGCCCGGGGTCGCTGAAGAAACAGGCCTGTCTGGCCACATTCCGATCTATTGCGGCATGCACGATTCAAACGCCTCGCTGCTGCCATATGTGCTTCGCAATGAGCGCCCGGTAAGTGTGGTGTCCTCTGGCACATGGGTTATCGTCATGGCTCTTGGAACCCCGGTTGAGGGTCTGAACCCGGCGCAGGATACATTGGTAAATGTAGATGCCCTTGGCGGCCCTGTTCCCACCGCCAGGTTCATGGGCGGGCGGGATTTTGAAGATTTGTTGGGATCTGAATCGGCTGAGCCAACGCCGGAGGAAATTAAATCTGCCCTGTTGTCCGGCGTCAGGGTGCTCCCAGCCAACCTCGAACAAAAAACGCATTGGTCTGCAAATCCTGATGCATTGTCCGTTGGTGAGAAGACGGCGCTCGTCTCGGTTTTTCTGGCTGAAGAGACGGAAATCCGGTTGAATTTGATCGGGGCGCAGGGGCCGATTTATGTGGAAGGTCCATTTTGCAAAAACGGCGTTTTCACTTCCCACCTTGCGGCACTGACCAACCGCCCGGTTAAATCCGATCTCCTTGCGTCAACAGGCACTGCAGTCGGTGCTGCTATGTTAACCGTCGGGCCGTAATAGATAACAGTGCTCTCTTGTCGCCTGGCCCTGAACATTTTCCGTTGCGTTCAGATTTGGTGAAACTGCCCCGGAGATGTCGCGCTCTCAGCAAACGACTGCATCCCGTATTGCAGTCAAATTGCCGCGCTACGGCGAATAACAAAGTTTGGCGAGGCTTGTGCTGCAATTTAGGCTCCAGCAGCGGAGCCGTCTACCCATTGGCTCTCAATTCCGCGAATTATGCTGCAAGCGAAATCAACGGCTGCTTTCAAACGCAGCGGCGCAAATAGTTGGACGAGTCCACCGACGGCATCGGACCGTGATCGCCACATGGAGTTGTGAAGACCCAGCGGCGGCTTTGTCCGCACAGCAGGCTTTGGTGCGACGCGCGGTGAATGGCGGCGTTCCGCCCTTCTCGTCAAAATGTGCCTGGTGCAGCAATCGGACCACTTTCCTCTGCCATAGGAAATATTCAAATTAGCGGTTATTGAGTAGATGCGGTCGGATGCATCACATTAGGTGGGGCTCACGGCGACCAACTGTTACCAATCGGTACTGGGTTTCCGGAAAGTTTCAGAGATTGTGAAATACAAAAAATCGACGAAATACAGCATCCTACTGCGTTTCATCTGTCTGCCGGAGAATCCGGCACCTGGCCTTTGGCTTACTTGCGCAAATTATTCCGACGGCCAATTGTCTTAGAGTGACTTAACTTTCAACCCCCGGATAATCTCACCCTGACGCTGCACTGATACGGGCATGTAGGAGGAAATAGTCGTCGCCATATCCTCATGCCCAAGATTCATCGACCAGGCTTTAAAGACCTCACAGGTTTCACATATCTCGTCTCCATAAAAAGCGAGAGTTTTACGGAAGCTGTGAGGCCTGAAACGTTCCAATCCGACGGCTTCAAAAGCGTCACCGATAACCTGACGGATCCACGCCCAGCGCCAACTTCGCCCGGGCATCTTCACGCACAGTGCCGGCCTGAAGCAGGGAGACTTCCGGCCAGGCGCCAATAGAGAGCAGCCGCTCTTTACCCATTATACGGTACTTAAACCGCCACAGCTTTGAGTCGCCCGGGTTTATCAGCACATGAAGCCCGTCAAAATCGGAAACCTTGTACGGTTTCGTTCGGGGCCTAAGATTCTTCACCTGCACGTTTGTAAGCGCCATCTGGGGGTATCCCGTTTTTAATCCGGCCCAATACCCCCATTCATACCCCCAATTGCACCCCCAAATCGTCAGGATGTCAAAATACGGTTTCGGACGATACCAGACTATAACAACATGAAAACAAACATATAGCAGCGCTAAACGGATGTCATCGGATTAAATGAAATTGAAAAATTGTGCCCCCACACGGACTCGAACTGCGGACCAACTGATATCAATTCAGTCTGTCTGGTCCCATTGGCGCTGACTTCAGGCACCTGACGGCGAATGCTTCGGTCGGGGCACGACCTGTCAGTTCTGTTCTGTCAGGCCAATGCAAAGGGCCTGAACCAAGCCTATGGCACCGGAGATTGGTTTGAACTGGCTGGTCGATTCATTATCGACAAGAAATGCCAGCGTTGAATTTTTGGCTAGGGGGCTTTCCTGGGAATCGGTGATCGCAATGATGGGTCGTCTGCGCAAATGCGCGTCGCGGATCACATCAAGAACCGCGGGGGTATAGGGCGGAAAGCTGACGCAGATCAGCAGGTCATCCCGCCTCATATTGACGACTTGTTGCTCCGCCATGCCGCCGGCGAAATCGAGCAGGCTGCAATGTTGTTCGGATCTGGAAATGCCATATGCCAGGTAGGTCGCGATTGGTCGGGCGCGTCTCAACCCGGCAATATGAACATGGGACGCGGCTTTGATCATCGCGACGGCCCTGGCCAGATCATCGGTACTGGTTTTTTCCCGGACGCTTTCAAGCGACGCAATCAACTCGTCGATACACCCCTCGAAAATCTGGTTCATATTCTTGACTGGCGCGCCGGCAAGTTTGTTTTCGTAGATTTCTGCGCGTTTGTCGGGCGCCCCTTCAATTAGTCTCAGGCGAAACACCCGCTGCATCTGAGAAAAGCCACCATAGCCGAACTCTTTGGCAAAGCGGATCAGGGTGGAGGGTTGCACGCTGACATGCTGAGCCAATACGGCCACTGTGTTCAGCGCGAAAAAGTTGGGTTCGTCCAGGGCCGACCGCGCCAGCCGCTGCAGGTGCGGTGACAAATCGTCGAATCCGTCGCGGATTCGCGCGCGCAGCGCGTCGTAAGTTTCGGTGGAAGGATCGGGTTCGCGTGCAATATCAGACTTCATACCCCGAACATGATCGAATATTTATTCTGTTTCAAGCCGCAAATGTGCGAATTAGAAAGAATATTCAGTTTTTTCTTGACGTCTGAATAAAATTTCATTCACAATATCGAATAAATATTCAAACCGGTCGGACGGGCAATGGCCGGATTCAGTTGCGCTCTGGCGCAAACATTTTTGGGAGGATGACATGGCTAAGAATATTCTGACACGGCGCCATCTGTTGAAGACCACAGTAGCGGCTGGCGCAACGGGGGTCTTTTTTGGGCCCTGGAAATACAACCGCGTTTACGCGGCGGGTACCGACAAGCCGATCAAGATCGGCATCACTTCGGATGCCAGCGGTCAATATGCCAACTCAGGCGCCAGCGATCGTCGCGGTATGCAGATGGCGATTGCCGAATTCAACGCCAAGGGCGGCGTGCTGGGTCGCAAGATTGAATCCACCCATATCGACACCGAAACGACCCCGGCGACAGGCAGCCGTGTTGCTGAACGCATGATCAACCGCGAAGAGGCGGGTTTCCTGATCGGGGCGGTCAGCTCGGGCGTTGCCAACGCGATCAGCCAGGTGGCACAGAAAAACGGGGTGATTTATTTCAACACCAACTCATCCTCGCCAACTGAATCCGGCAAGAACTGTCACCGGGTAAAATTCGTCTGGGACGGCAATGGTGCCAACTTTGCCAAAGCCGCAGTGAAAAATTCGATCGACCGCTTTGGCGATCAGTGGACCTTGCTGACCAATGACTATGTCTGGGGGCACAACACCGCTGCTGCGACACGGGCACTTCTTGAGCAATATGGCGGTACCGTGAAAGAAGAAATTCTGGTGCCACAGGGCACGCGCGATTTCTCTTCGGCGCTGCTTAAAATTCAGCAGGACAGCCCGAATGTGGTCGCCGCGGCCATTGGTGGCGACGATCAGAAAGCCCTGCGGCAGCAAGTGGCTCAGCTTGGCATGGGCAACAGCCCTGCCTGGATCAACAATCAGCAGGATTGGCCTGATGTCTATGGCCTGCCGCTCGACAACCTGTTCGGCGTCTTTGGCACCACATGGTACTATAAACTCGACCTGCCGGGTGTTGACGACTTCGTTGCGCGCTATCAGGCAATGTATCCCGACACGCGGATGCGCGTTCCGGGCAATGTATTCTACAATGGCTACATGGCAATGAAGAACATGCTGGAGGCCATCGAGCGCGCAGGTACCACGAATAACATCGCGGTGATCAAGGAGCTGGAAGGCCACAAAATGCCGGCCGGCGAACGCATGCAGCATCATGACGCCTGGATCGATCCCGAGACCCACCAGGTGCAGCAGTCGATCTATCTGGCAACTGCGAAAACCGGGTCTGACGATAAGGACGATATGTTTGAAATCCTGAACAGTGTATCGCCTGATGATGTCCGCGACACGGGTGCTTCTGAAGCCTGTCAGCTGGAATCTTACGACGATACGCCGACGTTTGACGCCTGAAGCCATTTTGCGCGGCTGGTTCGTCCGGCCGCGCAACCCTGAAATTAATTTTCACCGGACACACAATGACACAGCTTGTGCCACATCTCTTTAACGGGCTTACTCTCGGGTTGCTTTTCGCGCTCATCGCGCTCGGGTTCACACTTATTGTCGGTGTGATGGAGGTTATCAATCTCGCGCATGGTTCGCTTTTTGCCCTCGGCGCCTATTTTGCCCTCGCCATCATTGGTGGTGGATGGTTTGGCGAAACGGCACTGGGTGAGTGGTGGGTCTCGCTGCCGGTCACGCCGCGCTATATCCTCGCCCTGATCCTCGCGCCCATACTGGCCGGGCTGGCGGGAATGGTGCTTGAACTGGCCCTGCGCCGCACCTACGGAAAAATCCCGCTTTATGGTCTGTTGCTGACCTTCGGCGCCGCTTTGGTGATCGAAGAGCTGATCCGTCTCGGCTGGGGCACCGGCGAGCAACATCTGCAATTGCCACAGGCCATCAACGGTGCTGTGCTGCTGGGCGGGCTGATCTTTTCAAAATACAAACTCTTTGCGGCCGGATTTTCAGTGCTGGCCATCATCATGGTCTGGCTGTTTCTGGAAAAAACCCCCTATGGGGCGATTATCAAAGCCGGGGCGCATGACAGCGAAATGGTGCGGGCACTGGGATATAATCTGGCGCGGCTCCGGTTGTTGGTATTCGGCCTCGGCGCTGGTCTGGCCGGTCTGGCGGGCGTCACCATGGTGCCAATCTGGGGTCTGCGGCCGCATGTCGGCGTCGATGTCGTCATCCCGGCCTTTCTGATCATCGTTCTGGGCGGTGTCGGCAGCTTCTGGGGCTCGGTGATTGCCGCCATACTGGTCGGCCTGTCAGTCGGGCTGACCGGCGCCTATGCACCGGCATGGTCGATGATGTCGATGTATATCCTGCTGATCCTGGTGGTCGGGTTCCGCACCCGTGGTCTGCTTGGCAAAAAAAGCGCGCTGGAGAACTGATCATGAGCACCTTATCAGACATCACCCGGCGCTCGAGCCAGTGGATCACGCCGCAAATCATCGGCTTTGCAGTTATTATGCTCAGCCTGCCTTTGTGGATCGCCCCGATCGGCCTGTACCAGTATATCGGTATTGAGATCGGTATCTGGATCATCTTCGCCCTCGGTTTCAACCTGTTGTTTGGCTATACCGGGCTGCATTCCTTTGGCCACGGCGCCTATCTTGGTGTTGGCGCCTATGCTTTTGGCCTGTTTCAGCACAATGTCACAGAGAGCCTGATCGGGGGGCTGCTGGCAGCGGTGCTGGTGGCCGGCATTGCCGGTGCCCTGGTGGCCAGTTTTGTCTCCCACCGGCGCGGGATCTATTTCGCGTTGATGACCATCGCCTTTGGCCAGCTGTTCTGGTTCGCTTCGATCAAACTTCACGGGATCACCGGTGGGGAAGACGGATTGCTGAACATCCCGCGTCCGGACCTGAACCTTGGGCTGACCCGTGTCGATCTGGGTGGCAATACTGCGCTCTATTACCTGGTCGCAGTGCTGGTGATTGTGGTCACTGTTTTCACCTGGCGCGCGGTGAATTCGCCCTTTGGCCGTATCCTGCAAGCGATCCGCCAGAATGAAACCCGCGCGTCGTTCATCGGCTATGAGGTCTGGTGGTTCAAATGGGTGGCTTTTACCCTGTCGGCGATGTTTGCCGGCCTGGCCGGTGGTCTGTTCGCCATGGCTCAGGAAAGTGCCTATCCCGATGTCATGAGCCTGCATCAGTCCGGCCTGATCGTGATGATGGTGCTGGTTGGCGGCGGGCTGGTGAATTTCTGGGGTCCGTTCCTGGGGGTGATCCTTTATTTCATTGCCCG
>NZ_QOLB01000107.1 GCF_003333265.1 Candidatus Halocynthiibacter alkanivorans | reverse complement strand
TCAGATGGGTATAAGGGACCGCGCCTGGGCTGCTGCGGCAAAACGCCCAATAATTGCGCCAGGCTGCGGCAGTGGCTAACATTCAGCCGTGGATCGCGGGCCAGGCCTTGCTCTTTGGCGAGGATTCCCATAGGAAAACCCGGATTTACGACAGTCGAGGGAGACGTGCGCGCAATGCCAGTACTCGTGATGAAATTCGGTGGCACTTCGGTGGCCACCCTTGATCGCATCAAACGCGCCGCCAAACGGGTCGGCCGCGAAGTGGCCAATGGGTTTGACGTCATCGTCATCGTCTCGGCCATGTCGGGCAAGACCAACGAGCTTGTCGGCTGGGTCGACGAGACCTCACCGCTCTATGATGCGCGCGAATATGATGCCATCGTCAGCTCCGGTGAAAATATCACCGCCGGGCTGATGGCGCTGACGCTGCAGGAAATGGACATCCCCGCCCGCAGCTGGCAGGGCTGGCAAGTGCCGCTGAAGACCACTTCGGCCCATTCGGCGGCGCGGATCGAAGAGATCCCCACCGACAATCTGAACGCCAAATTTGGCGAAGGCATGCGGGTGGCCGTGGTTGCCGGTTTCCAGGGCGTCAGCCCTGAGGGCCGCATCACCACCCTGGGCCGCGGTGGCTCCGACACCACCGCCGTCGCTTTTGCTGCCGCTTTTGAGGCCGAGCGCTGTGATATTTATACCGACGTGGACGGCATTTATACCACCGACCCGCGGATCTCCGACAAGGCGCGCAAACTCGACCGCATCGCCTTTGAAGAGATGCTGGAGCTGGCCTCGCTGGGCGCAAAAGTGTTGCAGACCCGGTCGGTGGAACTGGCGATGCGTTACAAAGTGAAGCTGCGGGTTCTCTCCAGCTTTGAAGAATATGACCCCAATGCAGGCACCCTGGTCTGTGACGAGGAGGATATCGTGGAAAGCAATGTTGTTAACGGCGTCGCCTACAGCCGCGACGAAGCAAAAATGACCCTGATTTCGGTGGCGGACCGTCCCGGCATTGCGGCGGCGATTTTTGGCCCGCTGGCCGAAGGCGGCGTCAATGTCGATATGATCGTGCAGAATATCTCGGAAGACGGCCGCACCGACATGACTTTCTCCTGTCCGATTGACCAGGTGGCGCGCGCCGAAGCGGTGATGAACTCCAGCAAGACGGACGGCGAGCTGAACTTCCAGGAAATTATTTCCGACACTGATGTCGCCAAGGTTTCGGTGGTGGGCATTGGCATGCGCAGCCAGTCCGGTGTCGCCGCCAAAATGTTTGAAGTGCTGTCGCGCGAGGGCATCAATCTGAAGGTGATCGCAACTTCAGAGATAAAAATTTCCGTGCTGATCGACCGGAAATATATAGAACTTGCGGTCCAGGCCCTGCATGATGCTTTCGAGCTGGAGAAACACGGCTGATTCAGTCTCCAGGGGGGAATCATGTCTGAGAGCACAGAAACGGCAAGCCGCAAACTGCTTGGCCGCCTGCGGGATACGCTGGCGGAAGACAGTGCGGGTCAGGAACGACTGGACCACATCACGCATCTGATCGCGGATTCGATGCGCACCGAGGTCTGTTCCATCTACCTGTTCCGCGACGCGGAAACACTGGAGCTCTGCGCCACCGAAGGTCTGAACCCGGACGCGGTGCACCAGACCCGCATGCGCATTGGCGAAGGTCTGGTCGGTCGGGTGGCGCGCAGCCGCAACCCGATCAATACGCCCAACGCACCGCAGGAACGCGGTTTTCGGTATATGCCGGAGACTGGCGAAGAAATATTCTCCTCCTTTCTCGGCGTGCCGGTTCAGCGGCTGGGCGAAGCGCTTGGCGTTTTGGTGGTGCAGTCCAGAGACGGGCGCATCTTTACCGGCGATGAAGTTTACGGTCTCGAAGTGGTGGCGATGGTGCTGGCCGAGATGACCGAGCTGGGCGCGTTTCTGGGCGAAGGCGAAGCGCTGTCCGCCCGTCACACCCATCCGCGGGTGTTTAAGGGCGGCACCGGTCAGGAAGGCGTCGCAGAAGGCCATATCTACCTGCATGAACCCCGGGTGGTGGTGACCAACCCGGTGGCCGATGATCCGGTGCGCGAACTGGAACGGCTGCAGGAGGCGGTAAATACGCTACGGATCTCAGTGGATGAGATGCTGACCCGGGCGGAGAACGGCGACAAGGAACAGCGCGAAGTGCTGGAAGCCTACCGCATGTTCGCCAATTCCCGCAGCTGGATGAAGCGGATGGAAGAGGATATTGCGCGCGGTCTGTCCGCCGAAGCCTCTGTTGAAAAAGAACAATCCCTTGCCCGCAGCCGGCTGTCCCGCTCAGACGCCTATCTGCGCGAGCGGCTGCATGATCTGGATGATCTGTCCAACCGGCTGCTGCGCATCCTCACCGGGCAGGGCAGCGAGACCGGCGCTGAAATGCCCGAAGATCCGATCCTGGTGGCGCGCAATATCGGCCCGGGTGAGTTGCTGGAATATGGTCGTAAACTGCGTGGCATCATCCTTGAACAGGGCTCGGTCGGCAGCCATGCGGCGATTGTCGCGCGGGCGCTGGCGATCCCGCTGATCATCCATGCCGACGGCATCGTCAATGAGGCGCTGAACGGCGACCATGTGCTGGTGGACGGCGATCAGGGCGTGGTGCATCTGCGCCCCGGGGATTCTGTCGCCGCCGCGATCCGCGACAAGATCGCAATGCAGGCCGAGGCGCAGAAACGTTATATCGGGCTGCGCGACAAACCGGCGCAAAGCAGATGCGGCACCATCATTGAGCTGCAGATGAATGCGGGTCTGATGGCGGATCTGCCGTCGCTGCTGACCTCAGGTGCCGAAGGGGTGGGCCTGTTCCGCACCGAGCTGCAGTTCCTCATCCGCAACAAGATGCCACGCCGGGCCGAACTGGCGGCGCTTTATGCGCGGGTGATGGATGCGGCCGGCGACAAGCAGGTGGTGTTCCGCACGCTGGACATCGGCTCGGACAAGGTGCTGCCCTATATGAAACCCCAGGACGAACCCAACCCGGCAATGGGCTGGCGGGCGATCCGGGTCGGGCTCGATAAACCGGGCATTATGCGCATGCAGCTGCAGGCGCTGATCCGGGCCGCGGCCGGACGGCCTCTGACGGTGATGTTCCCCTTTGTGGCGCAGTTTGACGAATTCCGCGAGGCGCGCCGGCGCCTGCTGGCGGAGATTGAAAACGAGCGCAGGCTCGGGCATGTTTTGCCGGAAACGCTTGAGATTGGCGCCATGCTGGAAACGCCAAGTCTGGCCTTTGCGCCACAGCAGTTCTTTGACATGACCGATTTTGTCTCCATCGGCGGCAATGATCTGAAACAGTTCTTTTTCGCCGCCGACCGGGAAAACGAGCGGGTGCGCCGGCGCTATGATACGCTGAACGTCTCTTTCCTCAGTTTTCTGGCGCAGATTGTCGCGCGCTGTAATGTCTCGGGCACGTCGCTGTCTTTCTGTGGCGAAGACGCCGGTCGTCCGGTGGAAGCGGTGTGTTTTGCCGCCATGGGGCTGCGCAAAATGTCGATGCGCCCGGCCTCGATCGGGCCGGTCAAAAGTCTGATGCGCCGGGTGGACCTCGGGGCGCTGAAACAGGTGATTGATGAGGCCTCAAGCAATGGCGAACAGACGGTGCGCCCGGCGGTGATGAACTACCTGGTCAATCTGGACTGAGGCGGGACGCCTGGGCGCTGCGAGCGCAGTCCAAGGCGCCGCCTGAAATACAGGCGATTTTTATTGGAGCTGCAGGCGTCGGCAGTGAGCACGGTTGTGAATGCAGTAGTACTCGCGACCGGCGCGGGCCATATCTGCCGCATTTCTGCTGATCACAGTGGCGCCCGCGTTCCAGTTTGCCTTTCCATTAGCCTGTAGGAAGCCGGTGTCGGGCAGGCTGAATATCAGGAGCGCCGGCGCGTTCGGGGGGCAGTGTGTCTGGGGGCAGCGT
>NZ_QOLB01000163.1 GCF_003333265.1 Candidatus Halocynthiibacter alkanivorans | reverse complement strand
ACGCCGGCGCCAACAGCAACGTCTTTGTGCACTTTAACGGTGCTGCGGCTTCAAACGACGTGGCGGCCGTGCTGAAAGACGCCGCCGGCAACGTTGTCGCCATCGAGGAAATCGAAATCGACAACTTCTGAACCCTGACACCTGACTTTGCGGCCGCCGGTTAACCCCGGCGCCGCGCCTCCCAAAGACCTCCCAAAATACCTCCCTGATCCCCTCCCAATTCCTCTCCCGAAAGACAATGACATGAAAAACATCGCACTCAAATCCGCCCTCGCCGCTTCCGTTCTCGTAGCAACCGTGGCTTCCGCCTCTGCTGGCTCCGGCGTCAACCACATCTTCCTCGACAGCTACAACCAGGACAGCAACAGCCGTATCGAACTTGAGCTGGTGCGTTCTGAGACCGCCGGCACCGTTGAAATCGTTGAGCTGGTCGGCGGCGCGCTGGGTGACACGCTCGGCACCACTTCGGTCAACGCCGGCGCCAACAGCAACGTCTTTGTGCACTTTAACGGTGCCGCCGCTTCAAACGACGTGGCCGCCGTGCTGAAAGACGCCGCCGGCAATGTTGTCGCCATCGAGGAAATCGAAATCGACAACTTCTGAATCCTGACACCTGACTTTGCGGCCGCCGGTTAATCCCGGCGGCGCGCCTCCCAAACGCCTACAACTCCCTCCCAAATATTCTCCCGAAAGGCACTGTGTCCGTCATCAGATCGTTTGAGACTGAAGGCGGCCTGGCATCGGGGAGAAATCATTCATCCGGAGTCAGTTAAGGCGCGAATTCAGCATGCTACGAGCGCCGTAGTTTCAACGTTCACCTCTTCGCCTTTTCGCGTTCAAGCAGGATTATATGCCCGCGACCTGTGCAGACGTCAGCGGGTGCCAGGTTGCTCAGGCTTTCGGGGCAGCGCTGATAGTTGCAGGGTGTCGTGCCCGACGACGGCCCCTCTGAAACACCGCCGCGCTGTTTCGCCCGGGATCTGAGAGCGTGGGAACCCGGACTTGCTTTGCATTCGTCTGGCAGGTCCCTCTGGTCTCAAAGAGAACAGTCATCCAACATGGGCCCTGATGGAGCCACTCCCGCAATGAATTTAATATGGCTCCGGGTCGACCGCGGAGCCGCACCAACAAAGCGGTAATTGCCAAAGGACTGAATTGCATTTTTTCGGATTTATTCCGGACGGTAATTCGTATGTTTTTTGACGCTCTTGCAGGCCAAATTCTTGCTGATCTCTCGTATGAAATTTGTATCGTCGGTGCCGGCGCCGCAGGAATCGCGCTCGCGCAAGAATTCGCATCCGAACGTGTTCGCCGGATATGCTTGCTCGAAGGCGGCGGGCTGGAATATGAGGACGAGTCCCAGGCGTTGTATAGCGGGGAGATCATCTGACGTGATTATGCCGAACTGGATTCATGCCGGCTTTTTTATTTCGGTGGATCCACCAACCACTGGGGCGGGTATTGCCTGCCTTTATCGAACAACTCATTCGAGCAGCGGCTGTGGATTCCCCATAATGGCAGGCCGATCACGCGCCAGAACATGGCGCCGTATTATGAGCGTGCCCGCGCGTTTTTGGACCTGCCGAGTGAAGGAGGTTGGAACGCCGCCTATGGCTGGACCGCTGAGGGCCTAGAGGCCCACTACGGCTCGCCTTGTCTCAACTATTACTCCGAACATTTCGATCAAATCGAACTGGTGATACGGCCGGTTCGAATGGGTGAACAGTTTCACAAGCCGTTGAAAAGTTCCAGGAACATCGACGTTGTTCTGAACTCAAATGTCGTAGAGATTGAAGTCGACGACACTGGTGAAAGCGCGCGTGGCGTGCGGGTAATTACGCTGTCTGGTCGCCGCTTTTCAGTGGATGAAAAGATGGTGGTGATCGCTGCAGGTGGGCTTGAGAATGTCCGTCTCTTATTGTCTTCAACTTCGGTCCGCCCCAATGGCCTGGGAAACCAGAACGACCTTGTGGGGAGGTTTTTTGCAGATCACATTAATCTGGAACCCGGCCACCTGATCCCAAATGACCCTGCCGTGGATCTGTCTCTCTATCAACGCAGGGATATGACTGAAACCACGGAATCCGCCGTTTGGCATGAACTTAGCCCTGCTGCGCAAAAGCTTTTCGAACTGGTGCCCTGTTCCGTGCGGCTGATGAGCAGGGCTGCCGCTCTTAATAACTCAGGAGGCAGGTCCTTAAAGAAAATCGTCAAAGAAATTGCCCGCGGGAAAGCGCCGGCTGATCCTGGTGCTCACCTGATGAATATCATGGCGGAAGTTGAGTCCATCAGCGCTTATGCCGCGCAAAGACTCTGGTATGGCAGATCTCCGGTCTCGAAAGTCGCGTATGAAATGTCTCTTGCTCCCGCACCCAATCCGGACAGTCGCGTCAGCCTGAGTGGCGAGACCGACAAATTGGGAATGCAGCGACTGAAACTGGACTGGCGTCTCAGCGAAATTGATTTCAGGACGATCCGCTGGGCGGCGTCAACCTTTGTAGACGAAGCGGCCGCAAACGGGTTCGGAAGAACTATGCTCGAACTTGAAAACGAGACACTGTCCGAAAAAGTTCGCTGGACCTGGCATCACATGTGCACGACACGGATGTCGTCAGCACCGGGCGAAGGAGTTGTCGACAGCGATTACCGCATTCACAGCAAGAAAAATCTCTACGTTGCGGGAAGTTCGGTATTTTCCACTTCGGGCTAGTCTGGCGTTTTGAAATACGCCTCGTCTCCAAACAACCGCGCAACCGGTTTGAGATTCGAAACTGGCAGGGTAGCAGCCTGTCTTCGCCGGTTGGCAAATCACCACAGCTCAAAATGGCCGCTGTTGCTTCCACTATGCTTCCACTATGCTTCCACGGCGGGAGGGCGAGTATCGCCTCGCCATTGATTTGTTTATCAATCCCGCCATCGGCAGTTTCAAAACCGTCGATGTGGAACGGCGCGACGTCGCCGAACTGCACCACAAGTTCCGCCACAAACCCTATCAAGCAAACCGGACGCTGGGTGTGTTGTCCAAAATGTTCAATCTGGCGGAAATCTGGGGGCTGCGCCCGGACGGGTCCAACCCGTGCCGGCATGTTCCCAAATACCGCGAAGTAAAACGGGAACGCTATCTGAGCCAAGTCGAATTGCAGCAACTGGGACAAGTTTTGACTGAAGTTGAACAAGACGGATCAGAAACGCTATATGCGGTGGCCGCGTTCCGCCTGTTGCTGCTGACCGGGTGCCGCCCTGGAGAAATCCAAACCCTGCAGTGGCAGTTCATCACCGGCGACGGAATGGAACTGCCAGACACCAAGACGGGCGCACGGCGCATTCCGCTGCCAAAGGCGGCAAGGGCGGTTCTCAGCGCCCTGCCCCGGCTTCCGGGCAACCCTTATGTAATCGCGGGCAAGGTGCCGGGGAAACACGCTACCGACCTGCAACACCCGTGGCGGCGCATTCGTGAACGGTCGGGGCTGACCGGGGTCCGCATTCACGACCTGCGCCATACCTATGCGTCGAATGCGGTCTCATCGGGCATGCCCATTCAAATGGTTGGGCGGCTCTTGGGGCACAGCCAGATCCAGACCACCATGCGTTACGCGCATTTGGCCGATGATCCCGTAAGGCGGGCGGCAGAAGAAAACGCGGCACGACTGGATGCCCTGGTTGGTGCGCCCGTTCCATCACACCTGTTACGAGCTGTTACGTAAGGACTGGTGCCCAGCGTCGTGCACGGTACGTTACCTAAGGGCCAAGCCCGCTCTATGTAAGATTAGGTTACAGGGCGGCCCACCCAGAGACCATTTTAAATTTTCGGAGCTGCCATGCCACGTAAAGTAAAGCCTGGATGGGGGTGGGATCACACCCACGATGGCGCGGATATGGCACGAAGAGAAGCTAACCTAGACTGGGATTGGCTTATAGTGGAGCTTGGTGGCGATACCCCGGAAAAATTCACCCAAATTGAACGCGGCGTGTTGTCGGCGCTTTGGCCATTCTACAACGCCCAATTCGACGACCCGTCCCCCTCGTTCGATGAAATGAAAGCTGCGCTTGGAGAGATTTCCGACACT
>NZ_QOLB01000150.1 GCF_003333265.1 Candidatus Halocynthiibacter alkanivorans | reverse complement strand
CGGCGGGGGCAGCTGCGGTGCCACCGGGATCGGCGAGGGAAACAATATCGGCCATAATGCGGTTCAGCTCGAAATCTTTCGGGCTGTAGATCCGCGCCACCCCCATATCGCGCAGCTGTGTTGCATCCGCGTCCGGGATGATGCCGCCCACCACCACCGGCAGATCACCCAGACCTTCGTCGCGCAACAGGCCCATCAGCTCGCCCACCAGCGGCAGGTGCGACCCTGACAGGATTGACAGCCCTAACACATGCGGGCGGCGGTCTTTGGCTGCGCTGACGATATCGCCCGGGGTCAGGCGGATGCCCTCATAAGAGATTTCCATGCCGCAATCGCGCGCCCGTGCGGCGATCTGTTCGGCACCGTTGGAATGGCCGTCGAGCCCCGGTTTGCCCACCAGAAGCGACAACCGGCGTCCCAGCCGGCCGGAGACTGCAGCCACAGCCTCGCGGATCTCTTCCAGCCCCTCGGTGCGGTTTGACGGGTTTTTCGAGACACCGGTGGGGGCGCGGTACTGGCCAAACGCCGCGCGGATCACATCGCCCCACTCGCCGGTGGTCACCCCGGCGCTGGCCGCCTGAACCGAGGCCGGCATGATATTCGCCCCTGACGCAGCGGCCGCGCGAAGATCTTTGAGTGCCGCCGCCACTGCGGTCTCATCGCGCGCGTGTCGCCAGGCGTTCAGCCGGGCGATCTGATCGGCTTCGGCACCTTTGTCCGCCACCATGATGCTGCCATCTCCGGTGGTCAGCGGGCTGGCTTCAGCTTCCACCCAACGGTTGACGCCGACCACGGTGGTGGCGCCGCTCTCAATGCCGGAGATGCGGTCGGCATTGGCTTCCACCAGCCGTGATTTCATGTGCTCAATGGCGTTGACGGCACCACCCATGGCGTCGATCTGCGCCAGTTCGGCCCGGGCGCCTTCTTTCAGCGCCCCGACTTTGCGGGTGATTGCCGGGTTTTCATCGAACAGATCCTCATATTCCAGCAGATCGGTCTCATAAGCGAGGATCTGTTGCATGCGCAGTGACCATTGCTGATCAAACGGGCGCGGCAGACCGAGGGCTTCGTTCCAGGCCGGCAGCTGCACTGCCCGGGCGCGGGCGTTTTTGGACAGGGTCACGGCCAGCATTTCGATCAGAATACGGTAGACGTTGTTTTCCGGTTGCTGCTCGGTCAGCCCAAGGGAATTCACCTGAACCCCATAACGGAAACGGCGGAATTTGGGGTCTTCAATGCCATAACGAGTGCGGGTGATTTCGTCCCACAGCTCGACAAAGGCGCGCATTTTACACAGCTCAGTGATAAAGCGGATGCCGGCGTTCACAAAAAACGAAATGCGCCCGACCATGGCGGGGAAATGCTCCGGCGCCACTTTGCTCTGCAGATCATCCAGCACTGCAGTGGCGGTGGCCAGCGCATAGGCCAGTTCCTGCTCCGGTGTCGCGCCAGCCTCCTGCAGGTGGTAGGAGCAGACATTCATCGGGTTCCATTTCGGCAGATGTTCGCGGGTATAGGCCGCAACATCGGTGATCAGGCGCAGCGACGGTTCGGGCGGGCAGATATAGGTGCCGCGCGACAGGTATTCCTTGATGATGTCATTCTGCACCGTGCCTTGCAGCCTGGAGACATCAGCGCCCTGTTCCTGTGCGGCGGCGATATACAGCGCCAGCAACCAGGGGGCGGTGGCGTTGATCGTCATCGAAGTGTTCATCTGTTCCATTGGAATGTCGGCAAAGAGCGCCCGCATATCGCCCAGATGGCCGATCGGCACACCGACTTTGCCGACTTCGCCACGCGCGAGATCATGGTCACTGTCGTAACCGGTCTGGGTCGGCAGATCGAAGGCCACCGAAAGCCCGGTCTGGCCACGGGCCATATTGGCGCGGTAGAGTGCATTGGAGGCGCTGGCCGTCGAGTGACCTGCGTAGGTGCGAAACAGCCAGGGGCGGTCTTTTCCGGTTTCGGTCATCGGGGCCTCACAGATTCTCTGAGTAACTATATTTCCTGACTATAGTTATGCGCGAAAGATTATGCCCCTGTCAATTCGCCGCAGCGCAGCGGAAATGGGTTTCTCTGTCTGGTAACGATGGTCACGTCGGTTGGTATAGTAACACATTGATATTTAATAAATTAAAATTTGGGTGGATGCCTTCATGAATCCAGAAGGTCATTAAATTACAAAACTAATGTTATTTTGGTTGCAAAGTTACGCGACGAATACTAAATCAATAACGAAACGGGCTGTAATTCTGCATTGCAGCTAGGGACAGGGAAAGGTCAGAACATGGCACTCGATCACGCTCAGGGTGGCGCACATTATGACGCGCCTGAAAAGGACTTATACGAAATTGGTGAAATGCCGCCGATGGGCTATGTGCCGGCTCAGATGTATTCCTGGGCGATCCGGCGCGACCGCCATGGTAAACCCGACAGCGCGATGCAGGTTGAGGTGGTTGAGACGCCCGAGATTGACAGCTATGAGGTGCTGGTTCTGGTGATGGCGGCGGGGGTCAATTACAACGGTGTCTGGGCTGCGCTCGGCGAGCCGATTTCAGTGTTTGACGTGCACAAACAGCCCTATCACATTGCCGGTTCAGACGCGTCCGGCATCGTGTGGAAAGTGGGCCGCAAGGTGAAAAACTGGAAAGTGGGCGACGAGGTTGTCGTGCATTGTAACCAGGACGACGGCGACGATGAGGAATGCAACGGCGGTGATCCGATGTTCTCCCCGACTCAGCGGATCTGGGGTTATGAAACGCCGGACGGCTCTTTTGCCCAGTTCACCCGGGTGCAGGCGCAGCAACTGTTGCCACGGCCGCGCCATCTGACCTGGGAAGAAAGCGCCTGTTACACGCTGACGCTCGCCACCGCCTATCGTATGTTGTTCGGGCATCAACCTCACGATCTTAAACCGGGTCAGAATGTTCTGGTTTGGGGTGCCTCCGGCGGGCTGGGCTCCTTTGCCATTCAGCTGATCAATGCGGCGGGTGGCAACGCGATCGGGGTGATCTCTGATGAGGCCAAACGCGACTATGTGATGGGGCTTGGGGCCAAGGGCGTTCTGAACCGGCGCGACTATAATTGCTGGGGTCAGATGCCGACGGTGAACACCGATGAATACAAGGCCTGGTTTGGCGAGGTGCGCAAATTCGGCAAAGCGATCTGGAACATCACCGGCAAAGGCATCAACGTGGATATGGTGTTTGAACACCCGGGCGAGGCGACCTTTCCGGTCTCGACCTTCGTGGTGAAAAAGGGCGGTATGGTGGTGATCTGCGCCGGCACATCGGGTTTTAACCTGACGCTGGACGCACGGTATCTCTGGATGCACCAGAAACGGGTTCAGGGCAGCCATTTTGCCCATCTGAAACAAGCCGCGGCGGCCAATAAACTTATGGTCGAACGCCGGCTTGATCCCAGCATGTCGGAAGTGTTTTCCTGGGAGCAGATCCCGAAGGCACATATGAAAATGCTGAACAATGAACACCGGCCCGGAAATATGGCGGTTCTGGTCCAGGTCCCCACCGCCGGATTGCGGACCCTGGAAGACGCTTTGGATGCCGCTGCCCCCTGAGCAGCGGCGGTCCTGCCCACGTTCTTCCTCACTGCCCTCCGGTACTCCCGGGGGGCTTTTTTGCCTGTGGGATTTCCGGGTGCCTAATTTTTGAGCGCCGCATTTCACAAAATGCAACACATCTGAATAATCGTTTAGTTTCAGCGTTAATAATTGCAATATGCAAGAGGATTTGGAAATGTCCCTGTGAGGATGAAAATATGTCAGAAGATCGGACGGGGTGTGGGCCCCCAGCCGGCAGACATAGTTGAGGCAGGAGACTTTTATGCGGCATGACTGGCTGATTGATGTACTGGACGACCTGAAAACGGTGGCCCGCCAGGATGGGTTACTCACAACTGCAAACCAGCTGGACGACTGTCTGACGCTGGCGCGGCGTGAGATCGACAAAAAACAAAACAAACTGATGCGCGATACTTTTGTGACGGAAAATGTGGTGAAACTGCACGCGGAATGCAAAGCAGGTTAACACCCCTGAATGCCACTGGTGCCGGGCGCAACCCGGCTGTAATGTCCGGCTATGACCCTGCCAGATATTACCTTTTCCGACGACCAGGCTGAAGCCTTTGACCGTGTAGCCGCGTTGCTTGAAAGCACCGGTGTAAACCTGGGCGATGAGTTGCTGATCCCGCAATCGGACGTCAGCAATGACGCGCTTGCTGTGATCGGCAAGGCGGGCTCCGGTAAGACATTGTTACTGGCCAAATTGTATCACGCCGCCGAAGAGGCGGGCGTGGCAATCGTCTCGGGCGACTATGAGAGCAAGCGCAAAGCGAACCGGCGCAGCCTGGCGATCCTGGCCCCGACCAACAAAGCCGCCAGCGTCTTGCGCAACCGGGGCGTGCCGGCGACCACCATTCACCGCATTCTGTACACGCCGGTCTATGATCCGGAATATGAAAAGATCGCCGAATGGCTGGCCGAAAATGGCGAACGTCCCGAGATCGACGGTCTTTCGGACGAAGCGCTGGACCGGGCGTTTGCGTTTTTTCAGCTCAACAAATCCATTCCCGGCGCGCTGGCAAGCGCCGGCCTGCGGGGCTCCGATTTTATCACCGGCTGGAAGCGGCGTGATGATCCGCTGGACATCGGTTTTGTCGATGAAAGCTCGATGCTGGACAAAAAACAATTCGAGGATCTGAAGGAAATCTTCCCGACCCTGGTGCTGTTCGGCGATCCGGCCCAGCTGGCACCTGTGAACCAGTCCGGCTCTATGGTGTTTGACACCATGGAAGAAGACCGCAAACTGATCCTGCACCGCATTCACCGCCAGGCTGAAGACAGTCCGATCCTGGATCTGGCCCACGCGCTGGCCGATGAAAGCCTGACCTTTTACGATTTTGAACAGATGATCCGCGAGGCTGCGGCGCGGGATGACCGGGTGATCTGGGCGGAACGCGTGCAATCAGAACTGATGGCGCGCTCGCCGGTGCTGGTCTGGCGCAACGCCACCCGCATCCGGCTGATCAACGCGTTCCGGGCCGCCTATGGTGCGCCGGCCGATGCGCTGCTGCCGGGCGAACCGCTGATCTGCGATGGCATTGAGCTGCCCGCCAAACACCGCAAGAAACGGCTGGATCTGGAAGCGCGCGGGCTGATCAAAGGCGCCCAGGTGGTCTATCTCGGACCCGGGCGCAAACCCGGGTTTTCGCGCCTGCATGTGATGGGGGCCGAGGAACCGCAGGTCTCCGCGGCCTCGATTGTGAAAATCGAACTGCCGGATCAGGACGAACCCTTTATCCCCTTTGCCGCCCGGATGGGTGCGGCCTTTCTGCACGGGGCGGCGGTGACCATTCACAAATCTCAGGGCTCACAATGGTCCGACGTTCAGGTCTTTGCGCCCGATCTCTATGCCGCCAGTCGTGCCGGGCGTATGGAGGCGGGCATCCCGCTGTGGAAACGGCTGGCTTATGTGGCGATTACGCGGGCGGAAACCCGGCTGCACTGGGTGGTGAAAAACCGGCTGGCAAGGCCCTCGTCGCAGCTGTCGGTGGCCGATCTGAAGCAGAAGCCCGCCGGATTGCAGCTGAAAATGGAGGTCCAGGACCCATGAGTTCAGATGAATCGAGCACAGACGGCATGAGCGCCGGTGACAGGGGCACAGGCGCCTCTGGAAAAAGCATCATCATCACTGGCGCAAGTTCCGGCATTGGCAAAGCCACCGCGTTGGCGTTTCTTGACGCGGGCTGGCAGGTGGGGCTGCTGGCGCGCCGGGAAGAGACCCTGGCTGCGATCGCCGGGGGGCATGACAACGCCCATGTGCTGGTGGCTGATGTGACCGATGACGCGGCGCTGGAAGCTGCGTTTGACCGTTTCATCGCCCATACCGGCCACCTGGATGTGCTGTTCAACAACGCCGGCATGTCAGGCCCGATCAAACCGTTTGATGAAGTGTCGATGGACGAGTGGCGCCATGTGGTGGACGTGAATCTGACCGGGATGTTTGCCTGCGCCCGGCTGGCTTTTCGCCAGATGCGGCACCAGCAACCCCAGGGCGGGCGCATCATCAACAACGGTTCGGTCTCAGCCCAGGCGCCGCGGGAAAACATGGTCTGTTATACCGCCACCAAACACGCCATCACCGGCTTGACCAAAGCGCTGTCGCTGGACGGGCGCCCGTTTGACATTGCCTGTGGTCAGATCGATCTGGGCAATGCGCGCACCGAACTGCTTGAAGATCTGATCCATCGCGCGCAGCTTGCCAACCCGGAGGCGCCGGTGCCCCATACGATGGAGCTGAAACACGCGGCGGAGGCGATTGTACATATGGCGGCGCTGCCGTTGTCGGCAAATGTGCAGTTTATGACACTGATGGCGACCAACATGCCCTTGATCGGCCGCGGTTAAAACGTTTTGAACTGACGCGGAAGCGTTTGCCTTTGTTGCTGTAATCCACGGCTGAGGGCTGCATCCGTCACGGGGTAACGGCGAATACGCCCGGCCATGCGGCAGGACGCCCCAACCCGGTCCACAGGGCCGGGCGGGTGAGATCCGGTATCAGGTGACGGTTATTCGAAATGTCTTAGCGGCGGAAATATCCAAACACCGCCGAAGCCATCCAGCCGGCAATCACCGCGATGATCAGCGCCAGCACGCCATAGGCGGGGGAATTCGTTTTCGACAGGTTGTATAACCAGCGACCCAGCCCGACTTTGCGCACATCCAGCGTGTCCTGATAGCTGGCGACAATTTCCCCACCCCGCAGCAGGAAAATCCGCGTTTCAAAATCGCCTTCGGTCAGATTGGCCGGCAGTGTCACCCTGGTCTGGAACAGCGTCTGTTCAGAGAACTTTACCGCGCCTTCGTTCAACTGGTAGAGGTCGTCATTTTCCCGGATCCGGATCAACGCTTCGCGGTATTGGCCCGGGTTGGCCACACGGCCAAAAGCGCCGATGGCCAGGATGGCATTGTTGACTTTGATGCGGGCGATCTGATTGGCTTTCACCGACAGGATCTCATCCAGAGGCGCGGTTGTGTTGACCGCATAAAAACTGGGGGCGGCGTCCATGCGCGCGTTGCCGGTATTGATCCAGATGCCGAACCGCCTTGATTTCTGCCGCACGTTCAGCGGGCCGGAGGGGCCGGACAGGGTGACAATAACTTCAAGTGGCGCATCCTGCTGGATGGCGGTTTCGCGTTTCACCGCCCCGAAAATAAGCAGTTCAGAGCCGTCAAAATCAGTGGTGATCGAGATCTGATCCTGGCTGATGCCGGCCACGACCTGTTCCTGGGCCTGCAGGGGCATCAGGCTGGAGATCAGCAGGGCTATGGCAAGCAGTACACGCATCAGCCTGTCCCCAGAGTGATAGAGAACAATTCCGAGGGCTGCAGCAGCAGATCCAGCGCAATTTTGAAACAGACGCCCAGCACGATAATGGCCAACAGAATGCGCAACTGTTCGGCCTTCAGGCGGACGCCGACGCGGGATCCGATCTGGGCGCCAATTACGCCACCGATCAACAGGAACAGCGCCAGAATGATATCCACGGTCTGGTTGGTGATCGCATGCATCAATGTGGTAAAGGCGGCAACAAAGATGATCTGAAACAGGGAAGTGCCGACCACCACTTTGGTGGGCATGCCCAGAATATAGATCATCGCCGGCACCATGATAAAACCACCGCCGACGCCCATGATCGCCGACAGCACCCCAACCGCCATTCCCACAAGCAGCGGCGGAATGGCAGAAATATAAAGGCCGGAGGTGCGGAACTTTACCTTGAACGGCAGATTGTGCACCCAGTAGTGTTTTTTGCGTTTGGGACGCACGCCTTTGCCGGACCGCAGCAAAGCGCGCAGGCTTTCAACAAACATCAGCGCGCCGATCACGCCGAGAAACAGCACATAGGACAGGTTGACCAGCAGATCGACCTGACCCAGTTCTCGCATCAGGGCAAAAACCTGCACACCGAACAGGGCACCGACATTGCCGCCGATCAGCAGCACCACGCCCATTTTCAGATCAACCGTTTTGCGCTTCAGATGCGCCAGCACCGCCGAGACAGAAGAGGCCACGATCTGGTTGGCGGAGGTGGAGACCGCCACCGCCGGTGGGATGCCGATAAAAAACAATAAAGGGGTGATCAGGAAGCCACCGCCGACACCAAAAATGCCTGATAACACACCCACAATGCCGCCCAGCCCTAAAAGCAGGAAGACATTGACCGACACTTCGGCAATCGGAAGATAAACTTGCATTTGTCGGTCCGGGATTATGGATGATCTTTGATCAGACATGCCCTGATTTGGGGCTCTGTGTCAAACCCGGGCCGCAATAAATTAAGACGTGCCCGCAATTCGTGTTGGCAGGCTCAAAGTCTGAAACAGTGATATGGAAACAGGGCGGTGCCTGATCTTGGGGAGGAGTGAAGCGCCTTTCCGGGGGGAAGGTCAGCCGCGGCCCGGCGGTGCCGGGCAAAAACCTTTTGTAACAGCTGAGCCGGTCAATGGAGAGCTGCACGATCCGCGGACCCAGCGATGGTTTAAGGGCCGCCGCCTGGTGGCAACGGCCCTTGTTCTTATCGTTCCTTGACGTAGGGGCTGCCGCCGGCGCGCGGCGGGATCGCTTTGCCGACAAAACCGGCCAGGATCACCACGGTCAGGATATAGGGCAGCGCCTGCATGAACTGCACCGGGATCTCAAAAGCGCCGATCTCGATGCTCTGATAGCGGTTGCCGATCGCCTCCAGCAGACCAAACAGCAGGGTGGCGCTGAGCGCGTACCAGGGACGCCATTTGGCAAAGATCAACGCCGCCAGCGCGATGTACCCACGGCCCGCGGTCATGTCTTTGACAAAACCGGCGGCGAGCGTGGCCAGGTAGGCGCCGGCCAGGCCACAGAGCACGCCGGCAATCACCAGCGCGGTAAAGCGCAGGCGCACCACCGAAATACCAGCCGTATCCACCGCGGAGGGGTTTTCGCCCACTGCACGCAGACGCAGACCAAACCGGGTGCGGTACAGCACCCACCAGGTCAGCGGCACCAGCGCAAACGCCACATAGACCAGAAGCGTATGGCCGGAAATCAGTTCCTCATAGATCGGTCCCAGCACCGGCACATCCGCCACCGCATCGGCAAAGGGCAGGGTGATCGGTTCAAACCGGCCGCCGTTGGACAGCGACGGGGTACGGCCGCCAAGACCAAACCAGGCCTGACCGACCACCACCGTCAGACCGGCGGCGAGAAAGTTCAGCGCCACGCCGGAAATCAGCTGGTCGCCGCGGAAAGTGATCGAGGCAAGGCCGTGGATCATCGACAGCGCCGTAGAGCCGGCAATCGCCGCCAGCATGCCAAGCCAGACAGAGCCGGTGACATAAGAGACCGCACCTGCGAGAAACGCCGCGACCAGCATCTTGCCTTCCAGCCCGATATCCACCACGCCGGCGCGTTCGGAGTAGAGCCCGGCCAGACAGGCCAGCAGCAATGGTGTCGCCAGACGTACGGTGGAATCGAGAATCTGGATCAGGGTCAGGAAATCCATTACGCCTCTCCCTTGTGCAGCATCAGAAACAGCCGCTCAACCGGGCCACGCACCATATTGTCCAGCGCGCCGGTCAGCAGGATCACCAGACCCTGGATCACCACCACCAGCTCGCGTGGGATGCCTTCCCACAAGGACAGTTCGGAGCCGCCCTGAAACAGGAAGCCAAACAGCAGCGCCGCCAGCACGATACCCACCGGGTGGTTGCGCCCCATCAGCGCCACGGCGATGCCGATAAAGCCGGCGCCTTCGACCGCGTTGTCAATCAGCCGCTCGGCTTCGCCCATCACATTGTTCAGCGCCATCATGCCGGCGAGCGCGCCGGAAATCACCATGGTGATCACCACGATACGCACCGGGTTGATGCCGGCGTAGATCGCGCCGGTCTCAGACTGGCCAAAGGCGCGGATCTGATACCCAAGTTTGGTGTGCCAGATCAGCAGCCAATAGCCAAAGGCGCAGGCCAGCGCCACCAGGAAGCTGATGTTGGCCGGGGCGTTTTTGGCAAAGGTAATGCCAAAGGGCGCCAGCATATCGCTGAAGGTCGGCAGGTTGGTGCCGGCGGGAAAACCGGCCGATTCAGTGGACATATTGCCCGGAACCTTGAGGAAATTCAGCAGCAGATAGCCCACAAGTGCGGAGGCGATAAAGTTGAACATGATGGTGGTAATGACGATATGGCTGCCGCGTTTGGCCTGCAGATAGGCCGGGATAACGGCCCAGAACGCACCAAAAGCAGCGCCGCCGATGGCGGCGGCAGGCAATGCAATCGCCCAGTGTGGCCAGTCAATCGACAGGGCCACCAGCGCGACACCAAGCCCGCCCAGCATCGCCTGACCTTCGCCGCCGATGTTGAACAGCCGCGCCTGATAGGCGGTGGCCACGGCCAGACCGGTAAAGATGAAGTTGGTGGTGTAATACAGCGTATAGCCCCAGCCGTTGGTAGAGCCGAAACTGCCGGTCACCATCGTTTTCAACGCCCGGAACGGATCGCCGCCAATGGCCCAGATGATGAGGCCCGACAAGGTAAAGGCAATCAGGATATTGATCAGCGGTATCAGCGCAACATCAGCCCATTTTGGCATCTTTTGCATCAGTTTGCCTTCCTGTTAATACCGGCCATCAACAGGCCCAGTTCTTTTTCGTCGGTCTCTTCCGGGCGGCGTTCGCCCATGATCTGACCGTCAAACATCACCGCGATCCGGTCCGACAGCGACATGATTTCGTCCAGCTCGACCGAGACAAGCAGGATGGCTTTGCCCTGGTCACGCAGCTCAACGATTCGCTGGTGAATGAATTCAATGGCACCGATGTCGACACCGCGGGTGGGCTGGCCGATCAGCAGCAGATCCGGGTTGCGTTCGATCTCGCGCGCCAGCACGATTTTCTGCTGATTGCCGCCGGAGAAGTTCTTGGCCTCCAGCCGCGGGTGCGGCGGGCGCACATCAAAACGCTCCATTTTGGCATGGGTTTCCGCCCGCAGCGCGGCGTTGTCCATCAGCATGCCTTTGTTGTAGGCGGGATCGTCCTCATAGCCGAACGCGATGTTTTCCCAGGCTGAAAATTCCAGGATCAACCCTTCATCATGGCGGTCTTCCGGCACATGGGCGATGCCCTTTTTGCGCCGGGTGCGGGCGTCTGATTTTGCCCCGGTCAGGTCCAGTTCCTGGCCGTTCAGCCGCACCGAACCCGTGGCGGTCTGCATGCCGGCCAGCACTTCCAGCAATTCGCTCTGGCCATTGCCGGCAACGCCTGCAATGCCGAGGATTTCACCGGCGCGCAGTTGCAGTGACACACCTTTGAGGCGCTCGACTTTGTCTTCATCCACCACCCGCAGGTTTTCGACCTCAAGCACAGATGCGCCGGGCCTGGCGGGCGTTTTACTGACTTCCAGCAAGACTTTCCGCCCGACCATCAGTTCGGCCAGATGTTCCGGGCTGGTCTCCGACGTTTTCACGGTGGCGGTCATCTCGCCGCGGCGCATCACCGATACCGTATCGGTGATATCCATGATCTCACGCAGTTTATGGGTGATCAGGATGATGGTTTTGCCCTGTTTCTTCAGCCCGTCAAAGATGCGGAACAGATGGTCCGCCTCGGCTGGGGTCAGCACACCGGTCGGCTCGTCCAGGATCAGGATGTCGGCGTGGCGGTACAGCGCTTTCAGGATCTCAACGCGCTGTTTATGACCCACCGACAGCTCTTCGACCAAAGTGTCGGGGTTGACGTTCAGCTCATATTCTTTTGCCAGCCGCGTCAGCTCTTTGCGCGCTTTGGCCAGCGAGGGGCGCAGCATGGCCCCATCTTCGGCGCCAAGAATCACGTTCTCGAGCACAGTAAAATTCTCAACCAGTTTAAAGTGCTGGAACACCATGCCGATGCCGGCGCTGATCGCGGCCTGACTGTCGGGAATCAACGTGGTCTGACCATTGATCAGCACTTCCCCGGCGTCGGCTTTGTAAAAGCCGTAGAGGATCGACATCAGCGTCGACTTGCCGGCACCATTCTCGCCGATAATGCCGTGGATCGTGCCTTTGGCGACCGAAAAGTTGATGTCCTTGTTCGCCTGCACCGGCCCGAAAGCCTTGGAGATGCCGCGCAGCTCAATGGCGGGGGGAAGATCGTGGGCGGCAGTTTCCTGCCGCCCCGATTTATGGGTCAATTCCATATGAATGCTGCCTTAGAAGGAGGGGCAGGATTCATCGGACATATAGTCGTGAACCATGATTTCACCGGAAATGATCTTGGCTTTGGCGTCTTCAACCGCGGCCATCATTTCGTCGGTGATCAGGGATTTGTTGAACTCGTCAACCGTGTAGCCGACACCGTCGTTGTCCAGCCCCATCGCCGAGAAGCCAGGCATGACATTTTCGCCGGCCGAGAAGGCCTCATAGACAGCGTTGTCGACCCGCTTCACCATTGAAGTCAGGACCGAGCCTGGCTGCAGGTAGTTTTGGTTGCTGTCCACGCCGATCGACAGGATGCCCTGATCCGCAGCGGTTTGCAGCACACCCAGACCGGTGCCGCCTGCAGCAGCAAATACAACGTCAGAGCCCTGGCTCATCTGCGCCCGTGTCAGTTCGCCACCTTTTACCGGGTCATTCCAGGCCGAAGGCGTGGTGCCGGTCATGTTGACGATCACAGTGGCGTCGCCTTTGGTGTCTTTCACACCCTGGGCATACCCACAGGCGAATTTCGAAATCAGCGGGATGTCCATGCCACCGATGAAGGAGACAGTGCCTGATTTGGAGGCCATGGCGGCGAGAACACCCACCAGGTAGGAGCCTTCATGTTCGGCAAAAACCACGGATTTCACGTTTGGCTGATCTACAACCATGTCGATCAGGACAAATTTTGTGTCCGGGTAATCGGCGGCAACGGTGTTCAGCGCAGTCGCAAAAGAGAAACCGGCCATCACAATCGGGTTGTACCCACGATCGGCAAAGCCGCGCAGCGCCGCTTCACGCTGGGCGTCGGACTGCAGTTCTACGTCTTTGTAAGAGCCGCCGGTCTCTTCGGCCCAGCGTTCTGCGCCGGAAAAGGCGGCTTCGTTGAAAGACTTGTCGAACTTGCCGCCAAGGTCAAAAATGATGGCTGGTTCGGCAAGAACGGCAGTGGCGCTGATCGCCAGTGCGGCTGTCGCGCCAAGGATTTTCCGCATCATTGTCATAGTATTCTCCCGGTATGTGTTCTCAGGGGGCACTCTCAGGGTGCCGCCCGGTATGACTGACAGATCGTCTGAGATCATCCGCAATTAAAAAGGTAGCGACCCAGAGGGGTCAACAGTTTTTTACCAGATGGTCGTTTTCCGGTCGAGGAAATGCGGGGATTTATCTGTTTGACGCGGGGTCAGGTGCGACTCAGAGTGCCATCAGGTGTTTCGCCATCACCAGCGCATCTGTTTTGTGCCCGTCGGGGTGGCGGTAGTAACCTTTGCGGCGCCCGGATTCGCAGTAGCCGGCACTCTCATAAAGTGAAAGCGCCGCGACATTGTCCGCCGATACCTCCAGAAACGATTCAGTCGCCTGGTGGGCAAGTGCTTCGGTCTCATAGGCGGCCAGCAATTGCGCGCCAAAGCCCTGGCGTCTTGCGTCGGGATGCACGGCAAGTGTCAGAAGCTCGGCCTCGCCGGCGATGGCGCGGCCCATGGCAAAACCCTGACCCGCCGCGCTGACCACAAACACGCCGCGCGCTGAGCTCAGATCGCTGAACTCCGTCAGGCTCCAGGGCCGGGGGCTGGTGAAACAAAGCGCATGCAGTGCCGCCATTTGCGCCGGTGTCATACAGAGGCGTCCTGATCCGGCGCCTGATCGGTGTGCTGGTTCGGGTCCTGGTCCAGAATGAGCGGGGCCGGATCACGTGGCGGGGCGGCATCAGCGGCACGGATATAAAGCGGCGCCGGGCGGGCAAAACCCTCTTCGGGCCGGGTGGCAAACTCAGCCGCAGCAAGCTGGGCGATGGCCTCGGCCAGCGGGCGGGTGCCATGGTCCACCCAGGCGGTGCCTGCAGCCTCAACCGCCTCTTGCGTGGACATCTGCGGCGCTCCGGCAGCGCCGGTATCGTCAAACTTCTGGCAAAAGACAGCGCCGCGCCTTGCATCGACCACCGAAATCACCGGCCTGGCCGCACCCAGCACCTGAGCGGCCAGGGTGGAGACGCCGATGGCCGGCACGCCAAGCCCCAGCGCCAGCCCGCGCGCTGCCGCAACAGAAATTCGAATGCCGGTGAAATTGCCCGGACCAATGCCAACGCCGATCGCCGCGAGATCGGCCCAACTCAGCTTGTTTTCGGTCAGAATTTCTTCACAGAGCGGCAGAATGCGTTCGGCCTGACCGCGCGACATCTCTTCGCGGCGGCTGGTCAGAATGGTATCGCCGGACAGCAAAGCGGCCGCGCAATGCGCGGCCGAGGTGTCAAAGGCCAGAATGAGTGTCTCAGACGGCAACAGGGCGCACCTCAAGCACTTCCGGGATGTAGTGGCGCAGCAGGTTTTCGATGCCCATTTTCAGCGTCAGTGTTGAGGAGGGACAACCAGCGCAGGCACCCTGCATATGCAGGTAAACGATACCGCGGTCAAAACCGTGGAAGGTGATATCGCCGCCATCCTGAGCCACAGCGGGACGCACACGGGTGTCCAGCAGCTCTTTGATCTGGTCGACGATTTCGCTGTCCGGCCCGGTGTGTTCTGCGTGGCCCGAAGCGGTGTCATTTTCACCCGACATCACTGGCTGACCGGACTGGAAATGCTCCATGATCGCGCCGAGAATCGCCGGTTTGATATGGTCCCATTCCACCGCATCAGACTTGGTGACGGTGACAAAATCGGTGCCAAAGAACACTGCAGCCACGCCGGATACCGCAAAAATGCGCTGCGCAAGCGGCGAGACTTCCGCGCCTTCAGGCGAGGGGAAATCGGCAGTGCCGGTCTCAAGCACGGCCTGACCCGGCAGGAATTTCAGCGTCGCGGGGTTCGGTGTGGATTCGGTCTGGATAAACATAGCATGCTCTTTCCTTAGCTCTTGAGTCGGATATGACCCTTTGGCTGGCGCAAGTCAAGGTTTAGAACAGTTCTAAACCGGTGCCGCCGGCCGGCTCAGGTGATGCTTTCCAGCCGCTCTTTGGTCATATCTCCGGGAACAATGGTCATCGGAATCGGCAGGGACCCTGCAGATTTGCTCATCTGGGTGACCAGTGGGCCGGGGCCGGATTTGCCGATTCCCGCGCCCAGAACCAGCACGCCGACCTCGGGATCATCGGTCACCTGAGACAGGATTTCATTCACCGCCTCACCTTCACGGATCACCAGTTCGGGGTCCACGTTCTGGCGGTCACGCATCCATTTGGCGAAAACCTCGAAATGCACTTCAATGCGTTCCCGGGCTTCTTCGCGCATCAGATCCGCCACGCCGATCCAGTGGTTGAACTCATCAGGTGGGATCACCGACAGGATCTGAACGCCGCCGCCGGTGCTGGAGGCGCGCATCGCGGCAAACCGCATCGCATTCAGACATTCGCGACTGTCATCAAGGATCACTAGAAACTTGCGCATAGCGCCTCCGGATTGTGGTTTTGGGCATGATGGCGCAGCGGCGCCGCTCTGGCAATACGATGATTATTTTGCGGAAAGGGCCCAGTCCCAGTACAGCTCGCGTGCGCGCCGTGTCAGCGGGCCGTTCTCGTACTGGCGGTCATCAAAGGCAGAGACCGAGGTAACTTTGGCAAAATTGCCCGACAGGAACACTTCGTCAGCGCTGCGGAAATCATCCAGCGTCAGCACGGTTTCCACCACTTCAACCCCATCCGCACGGAAGTTGGCGATGTGGCGGGCGCGGGTGATGCCGGACAGGAATGTACCGTTGGCGATGGGGGTAAATACCACCCCGTCCCGCGCCATGAACACGTTGGCAGTGGCGGTTTCGGCGACATTTCCCAGCGCATCCTGCGCCAGAGCATTGCCAAAGCCTTTGTTGCGGGCTTCGACCAGCATGCGCGCGTTGTTGGGGTAAAGACAGCCGGCCTTGGCATCGACCACCGAACTTTCCAGCACCGGGCGGCGGAACCGGGTGGTGGTCAGCGTGGTGGCGGCTGTTGCGGCGGGCATCGGGATTTCTTCCAGGCAAAGCGCAAATCCGGTTGAGCCGGCTTTGGGATTCACCCCCAGGTCGCCGCCATCCAGCGCCCAGTACATTGGTCGCACATACACGGCGGCATCCGGGCCATACAGCGCCAGACCTTCGCGGGTGATGTCACTCATGTCCTGCGCGCTCATAGTCGGGGTGATCATCAGCGCCTCCGCCGAGCGGTTGATGCGGGCGCAGTGGGCGTCGAGATCCGGGGTGACGCCTTCAAAAAACCGGGCGCCGTCAAATACCGTGCTGCCCAGCCAGGCGCCGTGATCGGCGGCGCGCATCACCGGGATGTCGCCCTCGTGCCAGCTGCCGTTAAACCAGGTGCGGATATTTGTGCCGGTTGCCATCGTAAAATCTCCCGTTTGACCGGCCGCACCCTAGGTCGCGGCTTTGCGCAGGTAAAGCGGAAAGCCACCAGGTGGAATACACGCTAGAGCGCCCGGCCTCAGGCCTGGGACCGGCCGGAGAACGCGGCGCCCGATGCGTTGGCGCAGCGGGGCTTGGCGGGCAAGCCCATGGGCCGGCACAGGAGCAGTCACATGGGTGAGCACGGGGGCAGGCAGGGACAGGAAAGCACAGGAAAGCACAGAAAGCACGGCGACGATCCGCTGCGGCTACGGGTGCGCTGCCAGCAACGCGTCCAGATCAAAGCGCGCGCTGGTCATCTGTAGCGCACCGTCCTGGGCCCGTGGCCAGTCTTCTCGTGGCCGGTCGCGGTAAATCTCAACCCCGTTGCCGTCCGGATCGCTGAGGTAGATCGCTTCGCTGACACCGTGATCCGCACTGCCCTGGATCGGGATGCCGGCCGCAGTCAGCCGGCGCAGCACCTGTGCGAGGGCGGCGCGATCCGGGTACAGAAACGCGGAATGATACAAGCCGGTGTGGCCGGGTGGCGGAGGCGTGGCACCAAAGCTTTGCCAGGTGTTCAACCCGATATGGTGGTGATAGCCATCCGCGCCCAGAAAAGCGGCTGCATCGCCGGAGCGCTGTTGCAGTTCAAAGCCGAGCAGGTCGCGGTAAAAAGCGATGGCGCGCTCGAGATCCGCCACCCGCAGGTGCACATGGCCGACGCGGGGGCCGGCGGTGGCGATGGCTGTTGTGCCGGTGCTGACCGGGGTGGCTGATGTCTCTGGGGTCATGTCTCGATCCTGTTGCTGTGTCGGATGATACATGGGGATGCTGCGTTCAGGGCGCAATTTGGTAAAATCGCGCCCTGATTGTGCGAATTTGCGCTTAGCTTACAAAACCGACGATCTCGCGGGTCCGGGCCAGGATCGGCTCGGCGATGGCGCGGGCCTGATCGGCGCCGTGGCGCAGCACCCGGTCAATCTCGGCCGGGTCGTCCATCAGACGTTTCATTTCGGTTGAGATTGGCGCAAGTTTGTCCACCGCCAGATCGGCCAGTGCCGGTTTGAAGCGGCCCCAGCCCGCGCCAGCATATTCCGCAATCACCGCTTCGGGCGACTGGTTGGAAAGGCCGGCATAAATGTCGACCAGGTTGCGCGCCTCGGCACGGCCTTGCAGACCTTCCAGAGTATCAGGCAACCCGTCCGGGTCGGTGCGCGCTTTTTTGAACTTTTTGGCGATGGTGTCGGCATCATCGGTCATGTTGATGCGCTCCATGTCGCTGGCACCCGACTTGGACATCTTCTTGCTGCCGTCGCGCAGGTTCATCACCCGCGTGGCCGGGCCTTCGATCACCGGCTCCGGCGCCGGAAAGAAATTGTCGCATTTATAGTCATGGTTAAACTTGGCAGCGATGTCGCGGGTCAGTTCCACATGTTGCTTCTGGTCTTCGCCCACCGGCACATGGGTGGCGTGATAGAGCAGAATATCTGCGGCCATCAGGGACGGGTAAGCATAGAGCCCGAGCGAGGCTTTTTCGGCGCTTTTACCGGCTTTGTCCTTGAACTGGGTCATGCGGTTCATCCAGCCGACCCGGGCGACACAGTTGAAAATCCAGCCCAGTTCCGCATGGCCGGAGACCATCGACTGGTTGAACAGGATGGATTTGGCCGGATCAATGCCCGAGGCAATAAACGCCGCCGCCACTTCGCGGGTGGCGTGGGTCAGAGCCGCCGGGTCTTGCCAGACGGTGATCGCATGCATGTCAACAACGCAATACAGCGTCTCCATGCCCTGGTCCTGCATATCTACCCAGCGCTTAATTGCGCCAAGATAATTGCCAAGTGTCAGGCCGCCCGAGGGTTTGATGCCCGAAAAGACGCGCGGGGTATGGGCCGCTTCCGTCATATGTCATGCTCCATCTGGATTTTTGCGTCCTGTTCGCATATCGGTGGGGACAATGCCCGTCAAGGAATGTGCTTTAAAGGATATCTGATGAACCAGGATTACAACGCGTCACCTTTTAATTCGATGCCGCCATTTGTGGTGGCAATGGCGCTGCTGATCGCCGGTATTGAATTGGTGCTGCAGGCGGCGGACGCCGGGATTATCGGTGGCGCGCAGGGCGTGGGCTGGCGCTTACAGGCGCTGCAGAGCTATGCGTTTTCGGACCGGGCTTTTGAATGGATGCGCAGCAGCGGCCAGTATCCGGTGGAACATATGCTGCGGTTCCTGAGTTATGCCTTTGTCCATGTGTCGCTGATGTCGGCGGCGTTTTCCATCGTCTTCCTGCTGGCGCTGGGCAAAATGGTGGGCGAAGCGTTTGGCACATTCGCGGTTGTCGTGATCTGGGTGGCGTCCTCTGTGGTCGGGGCGCTGGCCTATGGTCTGGTGCTGGACACGGATTTCCCGCTTTTTGGTGGTATGACACCGGCTTACGGTCTGATCGGCGCGTATAGTTTCATGCTCTGGGTCGGGCTGAGCGTTTCAGGCAGCAACCCGATGATGGCGTTCCGGCTGATCGCGATGCTGATGGGGCTGCAGTTGTTTTTTGGCCTGGTGTTTGGCGGCAGCAAAGACTGGGTCGCCGATCTGGCCGGGTTTGCCACCGGATTTGCGCTGTCGTTCGTGCTGGTGCCGGGCGGGGCGCAGCGGCTGTTGCAGAAAATGCGCCGCCGTTAGGTCAGCGCAGGCGGAAGGTGCGCACCACCCGCCACCCCCAATCCCTGGCCCGGGCCAGAGCTTGTCCAAAGGAGGCAGCCTGCCAGCGTGGCTGTCAGGCTGTGCGCCCGCTGTTAGGTCTTGATGCAACGCGGCTTTTGCCGAGCGTAGCGAGGCGCGGCCCAAGGCTTTGCTGCCCTCAGTTTGCTGAGGGGCAAAGGGGCGGGAGGGCGCCCTTGTGGTTCGCGCACGAGGATTGGGCGCGCTAGCCGCGCCGCATGGCGCCTTCACCTCGGACAGGCGCAAGGCGCGGGTGACATGGGCCAGCCCGAAATAACTGATGGCGCCAATGGAGACGAGGATCAGCAGCGCCACAAAGCGCCAGCCGCTCATCGCCAAATAAGGCGCCAGCATCAGGTTGGCGCCCCAGATGACAACGCCCATGCCGGCCGAGGCGGCGCAGATGCGCCAGAGCCGCGAGCGGAAACGCGGATCAAAACGCGCGTCGTCGCCAAATCGTCTGGCGCCAAAGATCAGCAGCGCCACCATGACCCAGCCGGCAAGCGTGGTGGCGATCGCCGGGGCCAGCCAGCCCATCACCGGTGCCAGCGCCAGCGCCACCACAGCATTCACCAGCATCGACACCAGCGCATAGCGAAACGGTGACTTTGTATCTTCCCGCGCATAAAACACCGGTTGCAGCACTTTTTGCAGCACAAAAGACGGCAGGCCGAGACCGTAGATTGCCACAGCCTGCGCAATTGCAGCGCTGTCCGCCGCCGTGGTTGCACCGCGTTCAAACATCACCGAGACCAGCGGCAGCGGAATCACCACCAGCGCCACCGCTGCCGGGATGGTCAGCGCCAGCGAAATTTCCCCGGCGCGGTTAAAGGCGCTGCGGGCGCCGTCATGATCACCCGCCTTCAGCCGCCGCGCCAGGTCCGGCAGCAACACAATGCCCACCGCGATGCCCACCACGCCCAGCGGCAGCTGATACAGCCGGTCAGCGGCATAGAGCCAGCCCACTGCACGGTCAAAGTAGCTCGCGACCTGTTGGCCCACCAGCAGGTTGATCTGCACCACGCCTCCGGCCATCGCCGCCGGCAACGCCACCACGCAGAGCCGTTTCATATCAGGGGTAAAATGCGGCCGTTTGGGCAACAGCGGGAAGCCGGCGTTTTGCGCCGCCCGCCATACCAGCGCCAGTTGGGCGATGCCGGCCAGCGGGATGCCCCAGATCAGCGCCTGGGCCACGTCACCGCCGCGCCACCAGGCGACAGCCATAAAGGCGACCAGAATGATGTTGAGCAGCACCGGCGCCGCCGCTGCCGCCGCAAAGCGCCCGGTGGCGTTGAGCACACCGGACAGCAGTGCCGCCAGCGAGATGAACAGGATATAGGGGAAGGCAATGCGGCCAAACCCGACCGCCAGATCAAACTGTGCATCCCCGGCAAACCCCGAGGCCAGCCCGTAGATCAGCCAGGGCATCGCCAGCTGCGCCAGCAGCGTCAGCAGGATCAGCACGCTGGCCAGGCCGGAGAATGCTTCGCGGGCAAAACCAAGCGGATCCTCGCCGCCTTCCACCCGTTTGGCAAACATCGGCACAAAAGCCATGTTAAAGGCACCTTCGGCAAAAAACCGGCGGAACATATTGGGCAGGCGGAACGCGACCACATAGGCTTCATAAAGCGGCCCGGTGCCCAGAAAGCCCAGGATCATCGCATCGCGCAGAAAGCCCAGCACGCGCGAGGCCATGGTCCAGCCGCCCACGGTCAGCAGACCGGACATCAGTCGGATGGGTTTCATGTAGATTTTGCCCGTTTTGCGCCGGCCTCGATGGCGTCGCGCAGTTTCTGCTCCAGCAGTTGCAGTTTGCTTTCGGAATGCAGTTTCAGCCCCACCATATCCTTGACGTAAAACGTATCCACCACCTGAGCGCCATAGGTGGCGATCTGGGCGGAGGCGATTGAGATATTGGCCGCCGCCAGGGTGCGGGTCAGATCGTAAAGCAGCCCCGGCCGGTCGCGGGTGTCCACTTCGATCATGGTGTAGATGTCAGAGCCGCCATTATCAAAGCTGATAGTGGTGGCGTGGCGGAATTTGCTTTCGCGCTTTTTGATTTTGTCGCGCGACCTGAAGGCATCGCGCGGCACCACTTCGCCCTTCAGGGTCTTGCCAATCATGCTGCGCAGACGCGGCAGCCGGCGTTTTTCATAAGGCGCGCCATCGGCGTCCTGGATCCAGAACACTGCGGTGGCATAGCCGTCGCGCGAGGTATAGGTGCGCGCGTCCACCACATTCGCGCCCACCAGTGCCAGTGCGCCGGCGAGGCGCGAAAAAATTCCCGGGTGGTCGACCAGCGCAAAACAAGCGCGGGTGGCGTCGCGGTCCGTGTCCGGCATCAGGTCAATGCGGATTTCATCATCTGAGATACCATGCAGCAGCCCGGCAAACACTTCCAGCGCCGCAAACGGCATGCCCTGCCAATAGGGGCCGTAATGGCGGCGCAACTCGGCACGCAACGCCGGGGCGCTCCAGTGCGCCAGTCTCTGGCGCAGCGCGCCCTTGGCTTCGCTTTCGCGCGCCACGCGGTTGACCTCTTCCAGCCCGTGTTCCAGAGCGTCAGCCGTCTGGGAATACAGGTTGCGCAGCAAAACCGCTTTCCAGTTGTTCCAGGTGCCGGGGCCTACGCCGCGGATGTCGCAGACCGTCAGCACCGTCAGCAGATCAAGCCGCTTGCGTGATTTGACCGTTTTGGCAAAGTCGCGCACCGTGCGCGGATCGGCGATATCGCGTTTCTGCGCCACATCTGACATCAACAGATGGGTGCGCACCAGCCATTCCACTGTCTCGGCCTCATCGGGTTTCAGCCCCAGACGCGGCGCGACAATGCGGGCGATTTTGGCGCCCAGAATCGAGTGATCTTCGCTGCGGCCCTTGCCGATGTCATGTAACAACAGCGCCACATACAGCACTTTGCGGTTCACCCCGTCCTTCAGGATGCCCGAGACCAGCGGCAGCTCTTCGATCAGCTCTTCACGTTCGATCTGAGCCAGCGTTGAAATGCACTGAATGGTGTGCTCATCGACGGTGTAATGATGATACATATTGAACTGCATCATCGCCACGATCGGTTTGAATTCGGGCATGAAACTGCTGAGCACGCCCAGTTCATTCATCCGCCGCAGACCGCGTTCCGGATTGCCGTGTTTTAGCATCAGATCAATGAAAATGCGCACCGCTTCGGGATTGCGGCGCATGTCGTCATCAATCAGGTCCCGGTTCAGCGCCACCAGCCGCATGGCGTCGGGATGGATCAGATATCCGGTGCGCAGGGCTTCTTCAAAAATGCGCAGCAGGTTGAGTTTGTCGGAAAGGAAAACATCAGCATCGGCAACGTTGAGCCGGTTGTGCTGCATCGAATAGCCTTTTTTCACCCGTTTTCGCCGGCGCAGGAAGCGTTGCAGGCTGGGGGCCTGTTTCACATGACGGGCTTCCAGCGCGGTCAGAAAGACCCGGGTCAGTTCGCCCACACGGGTGGCATAGAGGAAATAATCCTGCATGAAGTGTTCCACCGCGCGCCGGCCACCCTCATCGACATATCCCAGCTTTGCCGCCACATCGACCTGCAGGTCAAACGTCAGCTGATCCACTGCGCGCCGGCTGAGCAGATGCAGCTGATTGCGCACCGCCATCAGAAAGGCTTCGGATTTCAGGAAGGTGCTGTATTCGGTGTCGGTGAACATGCCGAGCGTAAGCAGTTCGCCACTGCGGCGCACGTCATGCACATATTTGGCGATCCAGAACATGGATTGCAGATCGCGCAACCCACCTTTGCCTTCTTTTACGTTGGGCTCGACCATATAGCGCTGGCCGCCCTGTTTTTTGTGCCGTTCGTCGCGTTCCAGCAGTTTGGCTTCGACAAAATCTGAGGCGGTAGATTTGAACAATTCTGTGCGCAACCGCTGGCCCAACTCATCGGCCAGCGGCCGGTCGCCACCAAGGTACCGATGTTCAAGCAAAGCGGTGCGGATGGTGTAGTCTTCGCGTCCCAGGCGCAGACATTCGCGCACCGAGCGGGTGGCGTGACCGACTTTCAGGTGCAGATCCCACAGGATGTAGAGCATGGATTCCACCACACTCTCGGCCCAGGCCGTCATTTTGTACGGGATTAGAAACAGCAGATCGACGTCCGAGGAAGGCGCCATTTCAGCGCGCCCGTAACCGCCCACAGCCATCACCGCGATGCGTTCGCCTTCGGTCGGCGTATAGCGCGGATGCAAGTGCTTCAGGGTGATCTGCAGCGTGGTGATGACCAGACGATCGGTGAGCCAGGCGTAGGCGCGCTGGGCGGCATGGGCTTCAAACGGAGCCGCTTTAATCCCGGCGGCGATGGTCTTGCGCCCGGATTTGTTGGCTTCGCTCAGGCTTTGCACCACTGCTTTGCGGATGGCGGCCGCGTCTTTGGCGCCGGCCACGGCCTGCGCAATCTCCGCTTCAATCGCGGCGCGGTCAAAAATCTCACCAGCCGCGCAGATCAGATCAGTCGGGGCGTCGGGTCTGGCGTCTGGGCGCACACCCGTGTGGGCTTGGCCGGTCTCAGAAACCGGGTCCGCCAAAGGCTCTTGGGGCAGGGTCAATCTCAAGTACCTGACTGTCTTGAATGGTTGCGATGGAAAGGCCACGTTCGTTGGTGCCGTCATTAAACAAGCGGAAGATGCCGCTGACGCCGGCAAAACCTTCGGGTCGGGTCAGGCCGCGGGCATTCAGCGCATTGCTGTCGCCAGCCTGGATCAGCGCGCCTATGGCGGCAATACCGTCATAGGCCAGACCGGCACGCACATGCGGCGGCTGACCATAGGCGGCGGTGTACCGGGTGGAAAAACCGTTGCTCATGCCCTGGTCGGGAATGGCAAACCAGCTGCCCTGCAAACCGCGCAGCTCAAGCGAAGAGGCGGGAATGTCCAGCCGGGTCAGGCCGATATACTGGGTGGTGTCCGGGCCGAGGCCTTTTTCCGGCAGCAATTGCTGCAGCAGAACCATGGCGCCGGCGTTGTCAGAGGTAAAAAACACCGATTGCGCACCGGTGAGGGCGACCGATTCTGTGATCAGCGGCACCGCGTCGATCACGCCCTGCTGGGACATCTCAAAGCCATTGCTGGCGGCGAGGATCGCCCCTTTGCGGGCGATGGCACCGGTGATGGCATCACGACCGAATTCCTCAGAGGCTGTCCGGCCATAGACCACGGCGATACTGCCTTTGCCCTGGGATTGCGCATAGGCCACCAGCCGGTCGGCAGTGTTTTCAAAGGTCTGACCCAGAACGAAAATATTGCCGCCGGCGACGGCGGTATTGTTGGAAAACGCCAGCACATTCACATTGCGGTTGGCCACCGCCGCGCCGGCAGCACTTGCCGACTGACCGTAAAGCGGCCCCAGCAGGATTTTGGCGCCGTCATTCACCGCCAGCCGGGCCATTTCGGCAGCCTGGGCGGGATTGCCGTCGGTGGCATAGACCCGCAGGTCAATCTGCACGTCCTGCAGATCCGCGATGGCCAGCCGGGCGGCATTTTCCAGGTTTTGCGCCATGATCTGGTCGCCGGGCTGTTGCGAGGCGGCGGGCACCAGCAGCGCCACCTGCACAGGTGCGGCGGTGTTGATTCTGGGTCCGGATCCGGTGCCACCGTCGACACAGGCCGACAGCAACAGCGCTGTAAAGAGCAAGGCAATCCGCAACGCCGCCTTGTGCAGGCCGGCAAAAACAACAAACATGAACACTTAACCTCACTCGGGGAATGGCAATCGCAGTCTGCGCGAGACTATTCGCTCGCGCTGGTTTAGTAAACGGCGCAAAGGACAGGAGTTTGCATTGAGCTATCAGATCAAGCCATTGGACGCCGGGTTGCACTTTGTCGCCACCCCGATCGGCACCGCCCGTGACATCACCCTGCGCGCGCTGGATGTGCTGGCCTCAGCCGATGTGCTGGCGGCCGAGGACACCCGCACGCTGAAGCGGTTGATGGACATTCACGGCGTTCCGCTGGGCGATCGCCATGTGATTGCCTACCATGATCACAACGGTGCCTCGGTGCGCCCGCGCCTGCTTGGGTTCATGCGCGCCGGCAAATCGGTGGCCTATGCGTCTGAGGCTGGTACGCCTCTGGTGGCAGATCCGGGTTTTGCGCTTGCCAAAGAGGCGCTGGACACTGGCATTGCGGTCACCTCCGCGCCGGGGCCCTCGGCAGTGATCACGGCGCTGTCCATTGCCGGCCTGCCCACCGACCGCTTTATGTTTGCCGGTTTTGCGCCCTCAGCCAAAGGCGCGCGCCATACGTTCCTGCTGGAGATGAAAGAGATCCCGGCGACGCTGGCCTTTTACGAATCGCCCAAACGTATTGCGCGCTTTGTCGGAGAGCTGTCCGAGGTTTTTGGCCCGGACCGTCAGGTGGCCCTGTGTCGCGAGCTGACCAAAAAATTCGAAGAAGTGATGCGCGGCACCCTGTCTGAGCTGGCAGAGACATTAAAAGAACGCTCGTTAAAGGGCGAGATTGTGCTGCTGGTGGACCGGGACCGCAGTGAGCCCAGTGTTGAGGATATGGACAGCGCCCTGGCGGGGGCGCTGGAAGAGATGTCGGTGAAGGATGCCGCTGCTGCGGTGGCGTTGCGGCTCGGTCTGCCCAAGCGTCAGGTCTACCAGGCGGCGCTGGCGCTCTCAAAAGGGGACTGAACATGGCGGTGCGCCCGGGCAACAGCGACAAGGGCAAACGGGCGTATCTGTCCGGCCTTGCCGCAGAAGACCAGGTTGCACGGCTTTACGAGCGTCACGGTGCGCAGGTGCTGCAGCGGCGCTGGCGCGGGCCGGGGGGGGAGATTGATCTGATCCTGCTGCAAGGCGACACGGTCATCTTTGTCGAGATCAAATCCGCCGCCAGCCATGCTCAGGCTGCCGCCGCGCTGCGCCCGGCGCAGATGGCACGCATTCTGGACAGTGCAAGCGCGTTTCTGGCGACCCGGCCGCTGGGTCAGCTGACAGAGACAAGAATTGATGCCGCGCTGGTGGACGGGCAGGGGCAGATAGACATCATCGAAAACGCTTTCCTGTAACCCGCGCCATTGAACCTGGCTCAGCGCCCTGCCATGTATGAGGCAACTGAATTTGGGAGCCAGAACCTGTGTCTATACCTGCGCCATTGAAAATCGCTATCCAGATGGACCCGATCGGTCCGGTCGACATCAACGCCGACAGCAGCTTCCGCATCGCCGAAGAAGCGCAGGCCCGGGGGCATTCGCTGTTTTATTACACGCCGGATCAGCTGGCATATCAGGAAGGCCGTGTCACCGCGCGCGGCTGGCCGTTGACCGTGCGTCGGGTGCAGGGGGATCACTTTACCTTGGGCGACAAAACTGAGGTCGACCTGGCCGAATTTGACGTGGTCTGGCTGCGACAGGATCCACCGTTTGACATGGGCTATATCACCTCGACCCATCTGCTCGACCGGCTGTCCCCGGGCACGCTGGTGGTGAATGACCCGTTCTGGGTGCGCAATTACCCGGAAAAACTGCTGGTGCTGGACTTCCCGGACCTGACGCCGCCCACCACGGTTGCCCGCGACCTGGAAACGTTGAAAGCGTTTAAGGAAAAACACCACGATATCATTCTGAAACCGCTTTATGGCAATGGCGGCGCCGGGGTGTTCCGGCTCGGGCCGGATGACCGCAATCTGGGCTCGCTGCACGAGCTGTTCACCGGCATCAACAACGAACCGCTGATCGCGCAGAAATTCCTGCCCGATGTGTCCAATGGCGACAAACGGGTGATCCTGGTCGACGGTGAGCCGGTCGGCGCCATCAACCGGGTGCCGAAAAAGGGCGAGGTCCGTTCCAACATGCACGTCGGCGGGCGGCCGGAAAAAATCGGCCTGACCGAGCGGGATCTGGAGATCTGCGCCCGCATCGGCCCGCTTCTGCGCGAAAAAGGCCAGATCTTTGTCGGCATTGATGTGATCGGCGATTATCTGACCGAGATCAACGTCACCTCACCCACCGGCATTCAGGAGCTGGAGCGGTTTGACGGCACCAACATCGCCGAAAAAATCTGGCAGGCGATCGAGGGCCGCCGGGCGCGCTGAGCGCGGCCTGAACACCAAAACATCCTGCCAGGCTATTTTGTCTGGCAGAATATGATAACATTTTAAGACCCGGGTCCTGTTGCGCCCGTCCTGTTCACCTTTGACCTTGCCTGGCAATTACGGCCGCGAAAGGACTGATATGAGTGTTCGATCCACCCTGCTGGCGCCCTGGCTGCGCCTGACTGTCAAAGCGCGGCTGTCGCGTCTTCGCGATCCGATAAAAGCGCGGCGCCTCACTGATAAATTGATTGCGTCCAACCCGGTACACGTGCCGATGGTCACCGATCTTCACGCGCAATACGGCGGCATCGACGGGTTGTGGATCGCGTCCCGCGCCACGCCGGGGCAGGTAATCCTTTACTTTCATGGAGGCGGTTATATCGCCGGATCGCCACAGACCCACCGCAAGCTGCTTGGCGCGCTGTCGCGGGCGACCAGGATGGCGGTGTTTGCACCAGCTTACCGTCTGGCGCCCGAAGAACCGTTTCCCGCCGCGTTTGACGATGCTTTGGCGGCCTGGCAGGGGCTGATTGCACGTGGGTATGCCGCCAGCCAGATCGTGCTGGGCGGTGACAGTGCCGGTGGCGGCCTGGCGCTGGCGCTGCTCGGCCATCTCTGCCGCAGGGGCACTCCGCCGGCGGCCTGTTTTGCCTGGTCGCCCTGGACCGACCTGACCCTTGCCGGCGACAGCTACCTGAGCAACGCGCAAAGCGAACAGGTGCTGCCCGCCAATGGTCCTTTGCAACCCCACGCGCTTTATCTTGATGGGGCAGAGGCAACCGACCCGCGTGTCTCGCCGATGTTTGGGCTGTTCCCTGCCTGCCCGCCGGTGCTGATCCAGGTGGCTGACGGTGAAATCCTGCTGGACGATGCCTATGGCATGGAACAGACCCTGCGGCTGCAAAGTGCGCCGGTGGAGTTGCAGACCTGGGAGGCGCTGCCCCATGTCTGGCAGTTGTTTATTGGCCTGTTGCCTGAAGCGCGCCAGGCGATCACTCAGACTGCGGATTTCATCCGGGACGCCGCTACGATGCGAAAGCTTACCGCCTCAGCGATATGAGGCTGGCGCACCGTGTCTGAGCCATCCAGATCAGCAATGGTGCGCGCCACCCGCATCACCCGGTGATAGCCGCGCGCCGACAGGTTCATCCGTTCAGAGACCCGGATCAGCAAAGCCTGGCCTTCCGCATCGGGCGTGGCGATCTGTTCCAGTACCTGGCCCTCGGCGTCCGCATTGACCCGCAACCCGCTGCCCTCAAAGCGCGCCGCCTGAATGTCGCGTGCGGCTGCAACCCGCGCGGCGATCTGTTCTGATCCGTCGGCGCTGGGCGGCAGGTCGAGATCACAATACGCCACCGGTGGCACTTCGATGCGCAGATCAAACCGGTCCATCAGCGGACCCGATATCCGGCCCAGATAGTCCTGGCCACACTGAGGCGCGCGGCCGCAGGCGCGGTCCGGATCCGACATCTGACCACATTTGCAGGGGTTGGCGGCGGCGATCAGCAAAAAGCGGCAGGGATAGCGGCAATGGGCATTGGCGCGCGAGACCACCACTTCGCCGGTTTCAATCGGCTGGCGCAGGGTTTCCAGAACCGGGCGGGAGAATTCAGGGAATTCATCCATGAACAACACCCCGTTATGGGCCAGCGATATTTCCCCCGGGCGCGCACTTTTGCTGCCGCCGACGATCGCTGCCCTCGACGCGGTGTGATGGGGTTCGCGAAACGGCCGGTCGCGGGCAATGCCCTGGGCATCCAGCAATCCGGCCAGCGAATGGATCATCGAAGTTTCCAGCGCTTCCGCCGCACTCAGCGGTGGCAGGATCGATGGCAGCCGCGCTGCCAGCATGGATTTGCCCGATCCGGGCGGCCCCGACATAAACAGGTGGTGGCGGCCGGCGGCAGCGATCTCCAGCGCCCGTTTGGCGCGTTCCTGGCCTTTGACATCGGCCATGTCGCGGCTGAATCCGGCGGCACGAATCTCACCTGGCACCGCCGCCGGCAGCGGTTTCTGACCCGTGAAATGCTGCAACACCCGATGCAGATTTGTCGCTGCCAACACTTCAGCCGCCCCAACCCAGGCCGCTTCTGCACCACAGGACGCCGGGCAGACAAGGCTGTAATTCCCCTCAGCGGCGGCCATTGCTGCGGGCAGGGCGCCGGTGACCGGTATCAGCGTGCCATCCAGCGACAACTCGCCCAGCGACATCACCCGTTCTGCCGCATCCGGCGGCACGATCTCCATTGCCGCCAACAGGGTCAGCGCGATGGGCAGGTCGTAATGCGAGCCCTCTTTGGGCATGTCCGCGGGCGACAGGTTGATGGTGATTTTTTTGCTGGGCAGCGCGATGGACAGCTCGGCGAGCGCCGCGCGCACCCGGTCGCGTGCTTCACTGACCGCCTTGTCCGGCAGGCCGACAATGGAAAAGGCGGGCAGGCCGGCAGAGAGCGCACATTGCACTTCCACCGGCTTTGCGGTGACGCCTTCAAAGGCGACGGTGTAGCTGCGTGCAACCATTGTCCGCCCGAAGATTGGTTAAGGAAAGGTTACCAACCCTGGCACGAACAGATTACCGAAAGATTAACCGCCGGTGGGCCAGGCCACTGACGGAATATCCAGCGGATAGGGCGAAGGGTCGTAGGTTACCTTCATGCCCTCCGCACGCCAGGCCAGAAAGGCCGGGTCCGCCAGGTGCAGGTCCACATAAGTGCGGGTGGCATCTGAAACCGGCAGGTCATACCCTGCAATACGCGCCGCAACCGGGGCAAAAAAGGCGTCCGCCAGCGAATAGTCCCCAAACAACCAGGGCCCGTCTGAGGGGAAGTCAGCGCGTGCTGCAGCCCAGATATGTTCCAGCCGTTTCAGATCCGAAAGCGTTGCATCTGACGCGTCAAAACCTGGATACTGAACCCGCAGCTGCATATTGCACTGCCCGCGCAGCGCCATGAAGCCGCAACACATCTCCGCTGCCAGCCAGCGGGCACGGGCGCGGGCTGCCGGGTCACTTGGCCACATCGCCTGTTCCGGGTGGGCTTCGGCCAGGGTTTCGGCAATGGCGAGGGTCTCACCGATCACCTGACCATCGGGCGTGCGGATCACCGGCACAAAGCGCGCAGGCGCCAGCGCCGCCATATCTTCGGTAAAGGTGCCGGAATACAGCCCGATCCGGTGCAGAGTGTAGGGGATGGCGAACTTTTCAAACATCAGCCAGCCGCGCAGCGACCAGCTGGAAAAACTTTCATCGCCGATATAAAGATCGTATGACATAGGGGTCTCCTGTTGAATGCCCCCTTGTTAACAGTATGAAGTCCATCACAAAAATGAATGTTTGGCATGAGTTATATCACGGATTGTGATCGATTTCATGGGCGATCCAGCGCTGATCAAAACTCAGCCGGGTGACCGACAGGTTGCCGATCTTGTGGGAAAACACCTCGGCCAACGGCAGTTGCAGCGCCCGCTGCAGCTGGGTCAGGATGGCGCCAAAATGCGCCACCACCACCAGATCCGCGCCGGCGTGTTTCGCCAGCAAACGGTCGGCCGCCGCCGAGACCCGCGCCGCGGCCTCGTTCCAGCTTTCGCCATTCGGGGGGCGGCTGTCACCGGGATTGCTCCAGTAGGCGCGAATCGCCTCCGGGTCTTCGGCGTCAATATCGGCCCAGTTGCGCATCTCCCAGTCGCCGAAATTCAGCTCGCGCAGGCCCGGATCCGCCGGCAGCCGCTGACGCGCGCCAGCAATCGCATCTGCGGTGGCGGTGCAGCGCACCAGGTCGGACGAGACCACCAGCGCGGTGGTCGGCAGATAGTCGGAAAGCCGCTCCAGCGCCGCTGTGTCTGACAAGTCGGCCGCAATATCAGACCAGCCCGCCATCACGGTGGCATGGGTCGGGCCATGGCGCACCCACCAGAAGTTTGTCAAAATATGTCCTCCGGAAATTCACCTTTCAACACGAAGGGCAGGCCGGCCATCACCCCGGCCACCCGGTCCGCCTGCGCTGCCAAAAGACGGTTCAGGCGTCCTTGTTCTGCACGAAACATGCGCGCCAGCGCATTTTCTGGTACAATACCCTGACCGACCTCGTTTGAAACCACCACAACCGGGGCGGCGCAACGGGTCAGAGCGGCCAGCAAAGCGGCGCTCTCAGTGCGGATATCCCTGTCCGCCAGTATCTGGTTTGTAAGCCACAAAGTGGCGCAATCCAGCAGCACGATCTCGTGATCACCGGCGTGATCCAACGCAGCGACAACGTCCAGAGGTGCCTCAATTGTGCGCCAGTCCGGGCCCCGCGCGACTTTGTGATCGGCGATTTTGGCCCGCATTTCGTCATCAAATGCCTGTGCCGTGGCAATGTACACCCGGGGCAGGTCACTGAGAACAATTAGCTTTTCTGCTGCGTCCGATTTTCCGGAGGAAGCACCGCCAAGCACGAGCGTAAGGGGGGGGAACATGGTTGTGACACCTCCGGTCAGTCAGATGCGGTAGAATTGCGTATCAGAGAAACTGCGTGCCGCAGAAAGAGGTCGCACGCGCAGATGCACTTGGGAGGAAAAATATGGCACTTGATCACATCAATGACCAGAGATTTTCACGCCAGGCAATGCAGGCGGAATATCTGGACGCCGAAACCGAACATGACCTGGCTCTGGCCTGGCGGGACCAGCGCGATGAAGTGGCGCTGCACCGCCTGATCACTGCCTATATGCGGCTGGCCATTTCGATGGCCGCCAAATTCAAACGCTATGGCGCGCCGATGAATGATCTGATCCAGGAGGCCAGCCTGGGGCTGATGAAAGCCGCCGACAAATTTGACCCTGACCGGGGGGTGCGATTTTCCACCTACGCCATGTGGTGGGTGAAAGCTTCGATCCAGGACTATGTCATGCGCAACTGGTCGATGGTGCGCACCGGCTCTACTTCGGCGCAGAAATCGCTGTTTTTCAATATGCGCAGGGTGCAGGCCCAGGTCGAGCGCGATGCTTTTGCCTGCGGCGAGGAGCTTGACGGACATCAGCTGCGCCACCGGATCGCTTCGGAGGTCGGAGTGCCTTTACGCGATGTTGAAATGATGTCCGGGCGGCTGGCGGGGTCCGACTTTTCACTGAACGCCACGCAGAGCGCGGCGGATGAGGGCCGCGAATGGATCGACACCCTGGCCGACGAAAACAGCCAGGGCTCAGATCAGGTTGAAAGCGATCATGATACCCGCGCGTTGCGCCGCTGGTTGCTGCAGGCAATGGAGGTGTTGTCGGAGCGTGAAAATTTTATCATCCGTGAGCGTAAACTGCATGACAGCCCCCGCACGCTGGAAAGCCTCGGTCGCGAGCTGCACCTGTCCAAAGAACGTATCCGTCAGCTCGAAGCCGCGGCGCTTGGTAAAATGCGCAAGCATCTGGAACGTCACGGTGAAGAGGTGCTGGCCCTGCTGCTGTAATCCTGCTCCCGGCAATACCGCACCAGCAAAAAGGCCCTGCAACACGGGCTCAGCAACACAGGCTTATTAATGCCACGCCAGCCCGTCGCTGCGGCCCCCGGGGCGCAGGGCGGACCGTGCGACTTCTGCATCACAGCTGATCTGGTCGCGCCCTCCCCCCAAAAATGGGTCTTCTGCCCCTGGCTGTTTGTCCGTTGCCCCAGCGCCTTTGCTGCTCCGGTCCTTTTACCTGGCTGGCTCTCTGACCTTCTGAGCACCCTAGGGCTCCAACCGTCTGTGCGGTTCCACCTCCCCCCACACTTGCCCCTGTGTCTCAGCCGTCTTAGATATGAGGGGAGCAATGAACAGGCGGGCGACAGATGCTGGCAGGCAAGCGAATTCTTCTTATTATCGGCGGCGGTATCGCGGCATTCAAAGCGCTGGACCTGATCCGGCGCCTGCGCGAAGACGGCGCACAGGTGACGCCGGTGCTGACAAGTGCCGGCGAGCAGTTTGTCACCCCGCTCTCGGTCTCTGCACTTGCGGCGCAAAAAGTCTACCGCGACTTGTTTGACCTGAATGATGAGGCCGAAATGGGCCATATCGAACTGTCCCGCGCCGCGGATCTGGTGGTGGTGGCGCCGGCCACAGCGGATCTGATGGCCAAAATGGCCCAGGGTCTCGCCAATGACCTGGCTTCGACCCTGTTGCTGGCCACCGACAAAAAGGTCCTGCTGGCGCCGGCGATGAATGTGCGCATGTGGCAGCACGCGGCAACACAGCGAAATGTGGCCACTTTGACAGGCGACGGCATTCTGTTTGTGGGGCCGGACGAGGGCCAGATGGCCTGTGGTGAATTTGGCCCCGGCCGTATGGCGGAACCGATGGCGATTGTTGCCGCTGTGCGCACTGCCCTGGCGACGGGACCATTGAAAGGCAAACATATCCTGATCACCTCCGGGCCGACCCATGAGCCGATTGACCCGGTGCGCTATATCGCCAACCGGTCCTCCGGCGCCCAGGGCAGCGCCATTGCGCGCGCCTTGCTGGCGCTGGGTGCGAAGGTGACGTTTGTCACCGGCCCGGTGGTCGCAGCACTGCCGGACGGCGCGCAGATCGTGCAGGTCGAAACCGCCGCTCAGATGCACGCTGCGGTGATGGATGCGCTGCCGGCGGACGCGGCGGTCTTTGCCGCTGCGGTGGCGGACTGGCGCGTCGTTTCGGCTTCAGACTCCAAAATCAAAAAGGACGGCAAGGGCAAGCTGCCGGTGCTGGAATTTGCCGAGAATCCCGACATCCTCTCTGAGGTCTCGCATCTGGCTGCGGCCCGGCCCGGCCTGGTGGTCGGCTTTGCTGCCGAAACGGACGATGTGATTGCCAATGCCACTGCCAAACGCGCGCGCAAAGGTTGCGACTGGATGCTGGCCAATGATGTGTCGCCGGAAACTGGCATTATGGGGGGCAGTGAAAACGCCGTCACCCTGCTGAGTGCCGATGGGTATGAGACCTGGCCGCGCATGAAGAAAGATGCGGTGGCACAAAAACTGGCCCTCCGTATCGCTGCGGAACTTGCGGATCCAAAGACGGTGCTGGTCTGATGGGGCCGGTGATCGCTTTTGAATGGCTGCCGGGTGCCGACACCGCGTTGGGCCTGCCGGGTTATGAAACTCCGGGGGCCGCCGGTGCCGACCTGCGCGCCAACCTGGCCCCGGAACAACGCGCCAGTGGTATCAGCCTGGCCCCGATGGGTCGTGCCTTGATCCCCACCGGCCTGCGCATGGAAATTCCGCCTGGCTTTGAAGTGCAGATCCGGCCGCGCTCTGGTCTGGCGCTGAAACATGGCATCAGCCTGCCCAATACGCCGGGCACCATCGACAGCGATTACCGTGGCCCGCTTGGCGTGATCCTGATCAACCTGGGCGCAGAGCCCTTTACTGTGAACCATGCAGACCGCATTGCCCAGATGGTGGTGGCGCCGGTGGTGCAGGCGCAGATGGCCCTGCGCGACAGCCTGTCTGACACCCGCCGTGGCAGCGGTGGCTTTGGCTCAACAGGGCGCAGCTGATGATCTGGTTTCTGATGGTATCCGTGGCGCTCTGGAGCTTTGGCGCGCTGATGAAAGCGCCGCGCTCTGTGCGCTGGGCGATGATTGCGCTGCTCTATGGGGCCATTGCGCTGGCGCTGTTTGTGCTGCCGGCCGGCAACCCGCTTGCCGCCACCATCGGTGTGGCGCCGGGCGAATGGCTGCTTCTGGGGGGCTTTGCTGCGATTGTACTCAGTTACCGCCAGGGGCTGACCTGGCTGAAATCCCGCGCCAGACCTGCCCATGCGTCTGCGCAGACCGGCACCTTTTCCACCACTGAGCTGGACCGCTACGCTCGCCATATCATGCTGCGCGAGGTCGGTGGACCGGGGCAGAAAAAGCTGAAAAACGCCCGCGTCCTGGTGGTCGGGGCCGGCGGGCTTGGGGCGCCGGCGCTGCAGTATCTCGCCGCCGCCGGTGTGGGCACCATCGGCGTCATCGATGATGATGTGGTGGACAATTCCAACCTGCAGCGCCAGGTCATTCACACCGACGCGCGCATCGGCATGCCCAAGGTGTTTTCGGCCGAGGTGGCGATGCTGGCGCAAAACCCCCATATCACCGTGCGCCCCTATCACCGGCGGCTGAACGAGAGCTGTGCCGAGATCCTGGATGACTACGATATTGTGCTCGACGGCTGCGATAATTTTGACACCCGCTATCTGGTGAACCGGCTGGCAGTTGCCGCCGGAAAGCCGCTGATTGCGGCGGCGCTGACCCAGTGGGAAGGCCAGATCAGTCTTTATGACGCTGCCGCTGGCACCCCCTGTTATCAATGTGTGTTCCCCAAAGCGCCGGCCGCAGATCTGGTGCCGAGCTGCGCCGAAGCCGGGGTGATTGGCCCGCTTCCTGGTGTGATCGGCGCGATGATGGCGCTGGAGGCGGTCAAAGCGATCACCGGCGCCGGGGAAACCCTGCGTTCACGTCTGATGATCTATGATGCGCTTTATGCCGACACCCGAATTATCAATGCCAAGCCGCGCACAGACTGTCCGGTTTGTGGCGGCTGAATGATTTTGACTTTACCGGACCGCCCCTCTGCGGGTCCTGTCCTACCCACCCGTCCAGATCTGGCCCGCAAGGCGCGCCAAGGAGATTTTATGACCAACCCGCTTTTGTCCGCCTGGGCGACCCCGTTTGAACTGCCGCCATTTGCGCAGATAACGGATGACCACTTTGCCCCCGCCTTTGACGCGGCGCTGGTCACGTCGCGCGCCGCCATCGCCGCGATTGCCAGCAATGAAGCGGCAGCGACCTTCGCCAATACGATTGAGGCGCTGGAAGGCGCAGATGCGGAACTCGACCGGATCCTGTCGCTGTTTTACAACCTGGCCGGCGCCGACAGCACGGAGATGCGCGAAAAACTGCAGCGGGAATTCTCGCCAAAACTCGCCGCCTATTCGTCGGAAGTCTCGCAAAATACCGCTTTGTTCGCGCGGGTCAAAACGTTGTGGCAGGCGCGCGACAGTCTCCGACTGACGGACGAGCAAATGCGGGTGCTGTATCTCTGCCATCGGGGGTTTGTGCGTGCCGGGGCCAATCTGACCGGCGACGCACGCGACCGCATGGCTGAGGTCAAGGAACGCCTCGCGGTGCTCTCCACCGACTTCACCCAGAACCTGCTGGCGGATGAACGCTCCTGGTTTATGGAACTGTCTGAGGAGGATCTTGCCGGGCTGCCCGAATTTGTCATCACCACGGCGCGCGCTGCCGGCGCGGAAAAAGGCGCTGCGGGCCCGGTGGTGACGCTGTCGCGCTCGCTGATCGTGCCATTCCTGCAGTTTTCACAGCGCCGTGACCTGCGCCAATCCGCCTGGGCGGCCTGGGGCGCGCGTGGTGCCAATGGCGGCGACACTGACAACCGTGCCATTGCGGCAGAAGTGCTGGCCCTGCGTCAGGAACGCGCCGCGCTGCTCGGTTATGCCAGTTTTGCCGACTACAAACTTGAAACCGAAATGGCCAAAACACCGGATAAAGTGCACGAGCTGCTGATGCGGGTCTGGGAACCGGCACGGGCGGCGGCCGATGCGGACGCTGAGGTGCTGGAGCGCATGATGCAGGACGATGGCATCAACGGCGATCTGGAGCCCTGGGACTGGCGTTATTATTCGGAGAAACGGCGCAAAGCGGAACATGACCTCGATGAGGCGGAGCTGAAACCCTATCTGCAGCTGGAGCGCATGATTGAAGCCGCTTTTGACTGCGCCAGCCGGCTGTTCGGGCTGGAATTCGCCCCCCTGGATCAGGCGCTGTATCATGACGATGTGCGCGGCTGGGAGGTGACACGGGATGGCAAACATCTGGCGGTGTTCCTTGGCGACTATTTCGCGCGCAGCTCCAAACGCTCCGGCGCCTGGTGTTCAGCCATGCGCAGCCAGCAAAAACTGGCCGGTGATATCCGCCCCATCGTGGTCAATGTCTGCAATTTCGCCAAACCGGCGGAAGGCTCGCCGGCGCTGCTGTCCTATGATGACGCGCGCACGCTGTTTCACGAGTTTGGCCACGCGCTGCACCAGATGCTGTCGGATGTGACCTATGAAAGCATTTCCGGTACCTCGGTGGCACGCGATTTTGTCGAACTGCCCAGCCAGCTCTTTGAGCATTGGCTCGAGGTGCCGGAAGTGCTGGCAAAATACGCCACCCACGCCGAGACCGGGGAGGTAATGCCTGCGGATATGTTAAAGCGGCTGCTGGCGGCGCAGACCTATGATGCCGGATTTAATACCGTAGAGTATATCGCCTCGGCGCTGGTGGATCTGGCGTTTCACCGCGGCGCGGCTCCGGCTGACCCGATGGCGCAACAGGTAGAGGTGCTTGCCGGTATAGGCATGCCCCGGGCGATTGGCATGCGCCACGCCACGCCGCATTTCGCGCATGTGTTCTCCGGCGACGGCTATGCGTCGGGCTATTATTCCTACATGTGGTCAGAAGTGATGGACGCCGATGCCTTTGCCGCTTTTGAAGAGGCGGGCGGGGCGTTCGATGCGGACATGGCAGCGAAGCTGGAGAAACACATCCTGTCGGCTGGCGGGTCACAGGATGCGGCGGAAGCCTGGATGGCGTTTCGCGGCGCAATGCCCGGTGTCGAGGCGCTGCTGAAGGGGCGCGGACTCAGTTAAGCCACGCGGACGCTCAGGTGGTGCCGCGGCCCTTCAGCAGC
>NZ_QOLB01000082.1 GCF_003333265.1 Candidatus Halocynthiibacter alkanivorans | reverse complement strand
TTTCGGACGACCTCCGCCCCGTTCCAGTTGTCTGTCTCATGTCCCACTCCCTGGTGGTTACGATGAGCCAACAACACTCTCTTATCAAATACCGCTATTTGGCCCCATAAGCGCTGACGTCAGACAGTGGCGAACCAGCGCAAAACCTAACTCCAAGCCTCCGTAGAAATGGCCACTGTACTCTTCAATGAGTTCAGCTTCAATTCCTGGTTCATGGATACCAGCATGGGCAAATCTCACGTTTTGGACATACTTGATAGCCTGTTGGGCATGCCAGTCGGGAGAGCCCCTTTCCACTTTGTCTTCCAGGTTTGTATTGTTTGCCTTAAGTCGATCGAGGGCGCTCGTTTCAATATCTGCAACGAAATCTGGTTCTTTACCCACAGCTTGTTGTTCGCGCTCAGATTGGATCAGGCCGGAAACCTGATGGTATAGTACCGTGGCCCATTTTGTGTTCTCGTAGCGTATTTGAGCGGCTTTACCGTTGGAGAAATCTGACGCTTCTGGTTGCGGGATTTCGTCCAGTTCAATTTTTCTGATATCCTTTCGCAAACCGATTTCGCCAATTATTTCGGGAACCACCGGGTCAACCAGATCCCGTAGTTTTAATAAGTCCGATAAGGATAAGTCTCCACGGTGGGTGAGCTCGTACAGACCCTCCCAGTCCCGATCCTTCGCAAGTAAGCGCCATTCTTCTTCCGGACGGTGGTCCATTATTCACTCCATATTCGTGTTTTGCGGGCGCAGGAATTCGGCCCAATCGCTCATTAATTTGCGCCTCTTTTCAAATAAGTCGGAGCGCGCGTACGCCGCTTCTGATTTGTCCTTTATCGAATGAGCCAATGCAGCCTCCGCAACTTCGCGAGAATAGTCGGTTTGTTCCTGCGCCCATGTTCGGAAAGAAGTACGAAAGCCATGTACATCAGCGTCAAAGCCGAGAGATTTGACCAATTTAGAAAGCGTCATATCGGAAAGTGTTTTGCCATACCGAATTCCAGGAAATACCAATCCGGATTTGTCGTCGAATTGTTCGGCTTCCTTCAATATTTCCAGGGCTCGATTGGAGAGCGGTACTTTATGTGCCTTTTTTGCCTTCATGCGCTCTGCAGGTATAACCCAGGTTGCGCTGAGTGCGGACGCTACATCGGTTGCACCGTGGAGGTCAAAATCCGCCCAGCGCGCGTTACGTGTTTCACCGGACCTACTCGCAGTTAGGATAAGGAATTCCAGCGCAAGTATAGTTGTCTTGCCCGCTCGTGACGCTCGCGATGCCTCAATACATTTTCCTACTTCAGCATAGGGCAGGGCTTTTCTGTGTGCTTGAATGCGCTCATGCTTCGGTAGTGCCTGAGTGACCGTCTCGGCGGGGTTGTCCTGGCGCCATCCCTGGGCAATCGCCCATTTCAAGATTGTTCCTATACGCTGTCGGACACGACGAGCTGTCTCAGGTTTTTCTGTCCAAATGGGTGTGAGGACTTTCAGTACGTCCGCAGAATTTATCTCCGAAACCCTTTGGGCTCCAATCAATGGAAAGCAATACGTCTGCATCGTGCTGATAAACTGTGCAGCATGTTTTTTGTTGCGCCAGGTTGGTTTGTGAATTTCATGGACCTTGCGCGCGGCCTCTTCGAATGTCAGCACGGCTTTAGTTTGCCTTTTTGCCTGCAATGGATCTCCGCCGTCTCTCGAAAAGCGCTTATTTTCGAGTGCGGCATCTCTAGCGTCAGACAGCGGCACGGTAGGTGGGCTGCCAAGCCCCAATTCGCGTCTTTTTCCGCGTATTGTGATACGTTGAACCCAAAACCGCGACTGGTTTGGTTCAACTCTGAGGTAAAGGCCAGTTCCGAAACGGTCGTGATACTTCCCTGGGGTTTTAACTGTTTTGACAAATGCAGCAGTGAGATGCTTCTTCGGCAGTACGTCGCTAGCAGCCATCTCTTCCTCCCAGTCACTCCCCCTGTGTGATCGGGGACTTCTCAGATATTGCAGGAAGTCATGGGAATTGGAAAGACTAGAATTACTGCTAAAACAAGTGTTTGCGTAGCTTGTGGTACTTGTTGAAAATTGCGTAGGCGGACACGAAGTGCATCGTCGGCCGGGGCGCAGCTTCTGTAATGGCCTCGGCATCTCAGTCGTCGTTCTTGTGAATCTTCAAGTAGGGCCCGACTCAGAGTGGTGACATCAGTCGCGGCGCGTGACCAGTGTTACTGGCAAAACCGACCAAGATGATGCCCGGCCGTGAGAATAACATTTAAAACAGCTTGCCCAACTATAAGTAATTCCCCTCCTCAGTTGTGTTCTAGTACATGTTGGCAAAACTACGATATTGCGCAAGTACGTGAGCGAGCCGCTAAGCGTTGGCGGGCTCGCGCAACTGCGATAACATGCGCTCAGGCGTGTAAAATTGACCTGAAAGACGGCCAACAAGATCCTAAATTGTCTAAGAAGCAGAATGATGGAGCCGACAGTGAACAAGGACCAGATCGTAGCGACCGTACTGGACCATTGGGGCCAGTAGCACCGGAAGGCAGCGAAAGCGATGACACCGGAGCAGAAGCGGGCGCAGGCGGAAGCCGTGGCCCTGCTGGCGCTGGCGGAAATGGACGCGATGAAACAGGTGGGGCTGGACGAGACAACGGCCTGGGTGGAAGTAAGAAACGCAATGGTTCTAAAAGCGCCTGTTGGATATATCGAGACAACAAGCCAACAAGACAACAAGACAGCGGGCGAGCGCGCGACCGACGCGCCAGAAAGCCAACAAGACAGCAGGACAGCAGGGGAGGCGGCAAAGTCCGCTGCATCCAATACATCGGAAGCGCTTGCGGAAATTGCGCGTGGTTTGAGCGCTCTGTTTGGTAATGACGGCTCGAAACTGTCCAGTGGGCTGACCTTCGACAAAGACAGCTACGAGAAAGCCAAGCCGTTTTTCATCAGCGGGACGCAGCGCCTTGGCGCCGCTGGCAAAGACATAGCCCAGATGATGCACCTCCGGAACTCGCAGCCTAGCCAGATACCCCGCAGGGAACCGCGAAGACGCGGCTTCTGAGCGGGCAGGGGACAACCCCGGCAACTTCACAAACACCGATGAACTCGTGCTGGGCAAAGGAACGCCAGGCGCAAAGGTCAAAGCCAACATGGCCGCGATCCGTCTGGTTAAGACGCTGGAGGTCGAAAACCGTTTCGCCACCCCGGAAGAACAGGCAACCCTAGCGCTCTATGTCGGCTGGGGCGGTCTCAAGATCACCTTTGACGTAAAGAAAGATGGCGCCACAGATCAGTATGGCTGCACCCAGGCAGAACTGAAGGAATTGCTGACCACCGACGAATATGGGCCGCTGACGATTCCGTGCGCAATGCCCACTACATCGCCAAGGGCGTTGTTGAACCGATGTGGCGCGTGATGCTCTCCTTTGGGTTCAAAGGCGGCCGCGTGCTGGAGCCCACAGTTGGCACTGGCAATTTCATTGGCTTGCAGCCCGCCGACATGGCCGCGTCGTCCGAGTGGCACGCTGCTGAAATGGACACCATCATCGGCCTTATCGCCAAGCACCTCTATCCGGAGGCGACGATCACGGCTGGCGTGCCGTTCGAGAAAGCAAACTTCTCTGATGGCGTGTTCGATTTGGCAATCGGCAACCTGCCCTTTGGCTCAAATACCGCTCAATCCAAGGCCAACCCGGCCTTGGACGGCATGAAGATTCACAATTTTGTCATACAAAAACGGGTTTGCACCTTCGCCCGGCGGCATTAAGGGCATGGTAGTTAGAGCAGGATGCTCAAATGGTTACTGGGAAGCGTCTTGATTGCTGGACCGTCAAACGGATTTTGTCTCCATTTCTGGGGCTGACATATTTTCCGAGTCGCCCACCCTACACCCAGACAGACGTGGGCGGTTTTTGACCATTGAGGTGCTTTTGTCCCCTTTTGTCAGGGTGTCGGGGAAGCGTTCCGGTTTTTCCTCCGACCCTATTGCAGGTGCGAACCATCGGCTCTCCGCGCGATCAGCCCGCGCAGTTCGTCCAGGGCACTGCGCAGTGCGGCCTGGCGAGAAGCGGCAATCTGTGGGCCAAGTGTTTTTGATATGGGAGGGGCAAGGTGTAGGGGGTGTGTTTGGGTTGGCGAAACTTCATTTCACCGCAGTCGGGGCTGGACATAAAACCTCGCGAGACGCAACATGGGTGCCGGAGCAGGTGCACCAATGGCAGGTGAAAGAACGCGCTTAAGGGTTCGATTTTCTATTTTTCAAATTTTCGAAAACACATTTTTGCAAAAGCAGTTCAGCAAAGTCTCTTCGGGAGGTGATTGGCGTGAAAAGTATTACTTCGGGGGCAGTCCGACTTTATTGCCAGCTTGGCATTTTTATTCTCTTTCCGGGCGCTGCCGCATGGTCTTCAGAAGACGTTGTTGATTACCAGCGGATTGAACAGGCCGCGCTCACGTTCTTTCCCGAAGATACCTGTGTTTGGGCTGAGGTGGGGTTTACCCATGAAAACACACTAACTTGGGCTATTCAGTCGCCGGTTCAACAAGGCGTACAGGCAGAAGGGAAATCCACTCTGATTCACTTGGAATGCTCCCATGGAGCATATAATTTTCTGTCGGTGTGGATGATTGAGCAATCGGACGGAGAACTGCGACCGGTTTCTTTTCCAAGCCCGTGGCTGTCCAGGGAAACTACACCTCCATCAGTGATGGGAATTGGAGTGACTTATATTTTGTTCAATTCGGGATTTGATCCGGATACTAGGACGATAACGAGCTATGCAATGGGCCGTGGTATGGGGGGCGCACACAGCGCGGGAGCCTGGGTATTAAGGGGAAATAGATTTCTTCTGACAAATTACGAAGTCGACAATACCTTTGATTTGGTCGTGAATCCTGTAACCGTTTATTCAGTAGGGGAATAGTGGGAGGTTTGGGCCGTTCGTGACCGTGATGGGAGCGGGAGGTGGTCGGATTGCTGCACCACGCACATTTCGACACAATGGGCGGATTGCTGACTTTCGCTGAGCTTGGCGCCGATGTCTCGGAAGCGGAGCTAGCTACCGTTCGCTGCATCTAAGAGAGGTAGGGCTCTGACTTTGCGGCCTATGAGCCCTATTATGCCTTTTTCCGTGTGGGATTTGTCAGCCTATAAAACGGTCCAAGGGCATTTCGTCCAGAACACAAACCAAGGGTTTCGCGCCCATAGATTCGAAATCACGAGAAAGGGCCGAACGCAAGTACTCGAAGCTAAGCCCTTGCAGCAAGGCAAATTCGTCGCATAATCACACAAACCAGATGAGACGGATTAGAACTTAGATCAAAAGATACTGGCTCCCAAAAACCATCTTACGGATTGTTCAGCGACATGAAAAATTCATCCACCCCCCCACTTCTGGCGGTCCTGATTGACGCCGACAACATCTCGGCTAAACACGCCGAAGCAATGTTCGAGGAGATCGCCTCATTAGGCGAATCCAGCATCCGCCGCATCTATGGCGATTTCTCTGGGGGTGGCCCGCAAGGCTGGACCAAAGACAAGCTGGCAGCGCTGGCCATCGTGCCGCACCAACAGTTCGCCAATACCTCTGGTAAGAACGCATCCGATATCGCATTGGTGATTGATGCGATGGATATTTTGCATACCGGTCGGTTCGACGGCTTTGTACTTATTTCGTCCGACAGTGATTTCACCCGATTGGCTAGCCGTATCCGCGAACAGGGGCTGGACGTGTTCGGAATGGGGATGCGAAAAACTCCGGCTGCTTTCGTAAAGGCCTGTAAGCGGTTCATCTATGTCGAAAACCTGATCTCCGAGCCAATCAAGGCGAAATCGAAGCCACAAAAGGACGAGGATGCAAGCCAAGCCCCTGCTCAATTGGAGAACCCTACAAAGCTTGTAAATCGCGCGATGGACGCAATCAATCAAGACGATGAATGGTTCAAACTGGGCCAGATCGGCCAGTACATCACCGCTGCCAACCCCGATTTTGACACTCGTAGCTATGGTACAGGAAAACTCAGTAATCTGATCGCCACACTGAAAACCTTTGAAACCAAACGCGGTGAGGGCAACCATATTTTGGTGCGCCGGATTGACTAAAGGTCTTTGCGCTTTGTCGGAACCAAGCATTGTCATCGCGATTATCCCTGCCGTTCTGCCGGCTGAGATCCTCGCGATGGCAACGGAGCCGTTGCAAATTGCAATCGCCGCTCAACGACAAACTACGAATTCGAGGAGAACAGCGGTGCCATCAAAACATCAAACAGACTGCGAAGAGAAGCGTGACCCGGTTGAGCGACTATGACCCAAAAGAAACAGGGAAAACGAACTTGACCCAAACACCCAGTTAGAGAAGCTGTCATTCTCTGCAAGCGCTGAATGGTTCCAGAAACTAATAGAGAGCCGACATTGACGAATTTCGTTCGAAGGTTCAGTTGAGCGCTGTGCCGAGCTTCAGTGGATTCGCTAGACTCCCGTCATTTAGTAAAGTTCACTGGTATCAGTCTTTTCTACAATCACCTTTTCGGCCTGAAACTGAATCGATATTTTCGACCGCGCAAAATTTTCTTAGTGGGAATTCACTACCAGTGATGAAATTCATTCATTCCTCCGATTTGCACTTAGGAAAACCCTTTGGTCGCTTCCCCGAAGACGTGCGCGTCCGTCTCAGGCAGGCCCGGGCGGATGTCCTGCCACGATTAGCGTCCCTGGCGCGAAGCCATGCAGCCAGTCATGTTCTGCTCGCGGGCGATACCTTTGACCAAATGACGCCTGCGCCATCGGTCATCAGACAAGCGCTGAATATGATGCGGGCGGCCGACCACGTGACATGGGTTTTAATGCCAGGAAACCATGACCACGCAAACGCCACAGAACTTTGGCGACAGGTGGCACAAGACGCTCCGGCGAATGTGGCCCTGCAATTGACGCCCGAACCCTTTGCTCTGAACGCGCAGGCAACCCTGCTGCCCGCGCCCCCCGCCGAGCGCCATCCGGGCCGTGATCTAACCGATTGGTACAACAGTGCCGCCACGGCGGAGACACTGCGCATTGGGCTGGCGCACGGGTCCGTCACGGATTTCGACAGCAGCGAAGAGGGCGCCTCCTCTGTCATTGCGCCGGATCGGGCCCGGCGTGCGGGGCTGCACTATCTGGGCTTGGGTGATTGGCATGGGCAACTGCAAATCGGGCCGGTTACCTGGTATTCGGGCGCGCCTGAAGCTGATGGGTTCAAACATGCCCAGACACCCTCTGCACTGCTGGTCGAGATTGCGGGGAAAACCGCGCCCGCGAGGGTGACGTCGCTGCCAACGGGCACCATCAATTGGCAACGGGTCACGCTGGATCTGGCGGGTGACGATAACAGAAATACAGCACATGAGGCCGTTTTGCCTCCTTTGCCCGAGCGCGCGTTAACCTTGTTTGATCTGATTGTCACAGGCCGTGCAGGCCCCTTGGATCGCGTCGCGCTTGAGCAAGAGATTGCCAAAGTTACGCCGGACTTTTTGTGGCACAGGGCGGATCTGGGCGAATTGGGACTGGTGCATGATACGGCAGATCTTGATGCAATTGATCAGCAAGGCGCGTTACGGGCTGCGGCTGAGGCTCTGGCACAAGAGGCCGCGGACAACAGTTTGTCGCCAGTGGCGCGTGCGACGGCCCAATCAGCGCTTTCTCATCTGTTTTCCTTTGCATTGGAGGCGTGAATGAAACTCTTGGCCCTCCACTTGACGAATGTTCGCAAATTCACTGGAAAACGTGCCTCGATCACCGGGATTGGCAGTGGGATTACCGTCGTCTCCGAGGCAAATGAGTTCGGAAAATCGACCTTTTTCGACGCGATCCACGCGCTGTTTTTTGAAAAATACAGTTCTTCTGCCAAACCGGTGAAATCGCTCCAGCCCTATGCTGGGGGCGCGGTTGAGGTCGCGGCGGATGTACAAACCGATCAAGGTGCGTTTCGTGTTGAAAAGCGGTTTTTGTCGCGTAAATCTGCAAAAATTACGCGACTGTCGGATGGCGCCACTGTCGCGCAAGACGACGAAGCTGAGCGTTGGATTTCTGCTCTGCTTGGCACCGCCAATGACGGACCCGCGGGGCTTTTGTGGGTGCGCCAGGGGCTTGTTGGGCTGGAACCCGATAGCGCAAAAGAGAAAACACAACTGAAGGAAACCCGTCGCGATCTTCTGTCGTCCGTGGCAGGTGAAATCGATGCGATGACCGGTGGTCGGCGCATGGACCGCGTGATGCGTCGTGTCGCCGACAACCTCAGCGAGATTACGACCAGGACAGGTCGTAAAGCAGGGGCATGGAAAGCTGCCTCAGATGAGGTTGTTGCGCTTGAAACCGAATTGGCGAGCGTGACCACGCAGGTCCAAACACTCGAAAAGGCCCTGAACGATCGCAAACAATCAGAGGCGTCTTTGAAACGTCTCGATAATGCCGATGCCAAGGCGCGGCGGGACGAGGCATTCACAGCGGCAAAAGCCGCGATGGAAGAAGCACGTGCGCATGTCGGGGCCGTCACGGGCGCGCGACAAAAGCGCGATTTGGCGGAGCTGAAAGCCACAAGTGCCCAGTCGGAGTTAGATGCCATTTTGAAAGCGATCGACACGCTGCAAGCGGCAGAAAAGCAGGCAAAGACCAGCTCTGCTGCGGCGGATGACGCCATGCTTGAGGCACACAGTTTGAAGGCGGCTCTGGAGGCAGTGCAAATCTTGCACAAACGTGAGACTGAGGCCGTCTCCGAGACTCGCAAACAGCTTGATGTGGTGCGCCGTCAAATTGTGGCACGCAAATCACAGGAAGAGGCCGCGCAGTTGAAACGCCAGATCACCAAAGCTGAGACCGTATTGGGCGAACGCGATGCCGCGCGTGCGATAACCAAAGCGTCAGGCGCAACGCCTGATTGGCTTCGGCGTGCCGAGGCGGCCCAGGGAGAGGTTTCCAAACTGAACGCCGTCGTCGAAGCGCAGGCCACGACCCTGAGCATGACATACGATGGCGCGGCTCGCGTCACCCGGAACGGCGCGATTGTGCCTGCCGGACAGCCCCTCGCCCTTGACGGGGAGACCTTTCTCGATCTTCCGGGAATCGGCAGAATGACCATCCATGCGCAAGCCGCAGGAGAGGAAGGCAAAACCCGCCTGGCGACGGGAGAAAGCGCGCTTAAGGACATCTTGTCTCATGCGGGGGCGGCGTCTCTCCAAGAGGCCCGCAGATTGGCGACCACCAGAGTAGAGGCCGAAACAAAAGCGGATCTGGCGCAGGCAGTTTTGGACACGCTTGCACCCAACGGCATTGCGGCGCTGCGCACGGCAAAAGCGGATGCGGATTTGGCCGCAACCGGCGCACATAATGAAGAACTGCCCGCCATCGCCGATTTGGAAGCGCATCTTATGCAAGCGGAAGAGACTGAAGAAGGAACACAGCGGCGTCTTAACGGTACCGACGCGGAATATGCCTCTTCCCGCGAAACAACCGTCAAACTCCAAGCCGCGGCAGACACGGCGGAGCACACGCTTGAGCGGGCCAACGCGGATGCGGGCCCAGAAGACACACGGGCCCATCGTCGTGCAGAGCGATTGCGCATTCAGGCTCAAGAGCAAGGGGCGTTAGCCAAAACCGAGGCAGATTTGCAGGCTATGATCGCGGCAGCCCCTGATCCGGACACCGTAGCAGCCGAATTGAAGCGTGCGGAAGACACGGTGACTGCGGCGCGCCAGGAGCGCGTGCAGGTTGGCGAACGTTTGGCTGCGCTTTCATCTGAAATTCGGACGTTGGCCGGAAATGGCATCGAAGAGCACCGTGATGAGCTGGAGGGGCAACTCGAGGCGGCCGGGGCAACCGAGGCCCGCTTTGCGCGACAAGCCGCCGCTTTGACCCGATTGCAAGCCGCATTGGACACCGAGCGGGACGCCGCGCGGGATACATATTTTGGACCGGTTCAAGAGGAACTCAAGCCGCTCCTTTCCATCCTGCACCGTGATGCCGTGCTAAGTTTTGACAGCGAAAGCCTGCTGCCGACCGGGCTGATGCGGGATCAGGCCGAAGAGACGTTGGAAGATCTGTCAGGCGGCACCAAGGAACAGATCGCCATCTTGACGCGCTTGGCCTTTGCGCGTCTTTTTGCGCGCCAGGGACGGCACATGCCAATCATCCTGGACGATGCGCTGGTCTATTCGGATGACGACCGGATCATCAAAATGTTTACGGCGCTTACACGTGTGGCGCAGGATCAACAAATCCTGGTTTTCTCATGTCGTCAGTTGGCGTTCCAGGATCTCGGCGGAGCGCGGCCCACGGTGGAGATCGCAGAGGTATGACTTCACCTATGCTTGAATTGTCTCGGGAGAGACTGTTTGTTGTGCCGGTGTATCCCGTTTCGATGGCTGGGAAATATGGCAGCAAGGAAGATTTGCAAGGGATGGTTTCTGCGCATGAACACCTGCGTTTTGCACACCCAATTTGTTGATATGAAGTGGCAGCACTGTCGACCGATCCTCTCATCTGAGCCCGTCGGCTAAAAAATCTGCGTCGACATTGGAATATTTTGCTGCCTGAAACGTAAGATATTCAGGGGGATTTAACCGACATTCCGCAAATGGAACGCGATTCCTATCAGCCTGCCAATGATAATGTTGTCAGTTATTGTAGCATCTTAGCTGTCCGTAGCCGAGTATTGCTCCGCCGATTACACTGCGAAGTTTTCTTTTTTCAGCGAGGCGCACCTATATTTCCCTCAATACATATCCAACGCACAAAAAGGACTAGCTGTTCCATTCCGGATGACTACATTGACCCTAGCAGCTGCGCCTTATTATTGGCGTGATCGTGTTTGATGATTTTGCTTCACCTGATTGATTTCATTTAGTCCAATAGGTTTTTCCCGATGACAAGCTATACCGCAGCGGAGACCGAGAACACTACAGATGTTACTCCTCATGCAGCCTCGCTTGTGGAAAGCCTGCGAGACATTGGCTATTCACTCGATACTGCGTTGTCGGACATCATCGATAATTCCGTTACCGCCGGGGCGAAGTCTGTCCAGATCTTCGTGGAAACATTGGGTGAAGACCCAGCCATCGGCATACTTGATGACGGTGAAGGAATGTCTGAGGAGACGCTCATCGAGGCTATGCGTCTCGGTAGCCGGAACCCGAGGGAAAAACGAGATAGCGATGACCTTGGTCGTTTTGGATTAGGTCTGAAGAGTGCGAGCTTTTCACAGTGTAAGAGACTGACTGTCGTTACACGGAGGGCCGGTAAGGTTTCTGCCGCGACTTGGGATCTTGAACTGGTCGCGGATACGAACCAGTGGCAGATCATTCTCTACTCCGACCTGTCCGCAATTCCCTGGATCGATCGGCTGGAAGGTGACGGAACACTAGTAGTATGGGAAAATCTGGACCGCCTTTCAGGAGGGATACAACATGACGCCAACAAACGCGCCGAGCATATCAATGCCGCTTTTGCTGATGCCGAAAGGCATCTCCGCCTAGTTTTTCACCGGTTCATGGAAAAGGGCCCGCCTCGCTTAAAGCTTTTTCTGAACGGTCGCTTGCTGAGCCCGATTGATCCGTTCGCGTCAAATCATCCGGCTTGTCAGCCGGATCCCGAGGAGACGCTGCGGCTTTCGGGAGGGGATGTCAGGATCAGAAGTTTCACCCTTCCTCACCACAAAGCGATGTCGAGAGAAGCGTGGGAGGAGATTGGCGGCGCAGAGGGCCATCTGAAATCCCAGGGGTTTTATGTGTATCGTGGCAACAGGCTCATTATAAATGGCGGCTGGATGGGACTGGCAAAGCAAACTGAACTGACAAAGCTGAGCAGGATCCGCGTCGATATTCCCAACACGATGGATGCCTACTGGAAGATTGATGTGAAGAAGGCGTCTGCCCAGCTGCCTCCCCCGGTTCGGGAACGTTTGAAACGTGTCATCGAGCGGTTCGTCCAAACATCGAAAAAGACATACCGAAAGCGTGGTCAGAAACTGACGGACGAAACACGCGCTCCATTGTGGAACCGAGTTCTGAAAGATGGCGCGATAGTGTATCGCCCAAATTCGGGCCATCCTGCGCTTTCCGATTTCGCAGATAGTCTTCCCGGCAGTCTGAAATCCGGCTTTCGGAACTGCGTCTCTCTCTTGGGCGCAAGCCTGCCAATCGAAGCATTGCATGCCGACATGCTTGGCAACGCAGAAAGCGTCAAGGCCGATACGGCCGAATTGGAAGTGATTGAGCAGGCAATCCGATCGCTTATTCCACATTTTCTTAAGCAGGGGGTCCACGCAGATGGGATCAAGGCGATTCTGAAGGGGATGGAGATGTTCAGGTCAAATTGGGACGAAGCGGAGAGGCTTCTGGATGAACTATTGAATGAAGAGGACAAATAGTGGGCAATCAGATTGGAACACTGGACAATATGGTCTCACAGGGTTTGGCCGAGGATGGAAAACGGACACCGGAAGGTATTCGTGAACTCATCACCGCGCTTCGTGATGCCCTTTTCAAATTTGTGACAGACGAGCAAGTCGAGCTGCTGGCGCGCGATATCGAAGAGCGGATTGGCGTAAGCATGGGCCTGGGTGCAATTGTTGATGACGCCGATTTTAAGCCTTGGCTCAATGATGCCAAATCAACCATCAAGCCCTACTATTGGGATCGCTACAAAAAGCTTCTCGTATCTAACAAGTTGCCCCCGGATGTAATTACCGGGACCGATGAAGTGACGGATCGCATCCTCGGCCGCCTTGGCAATCCGCAGGATCCAGCATCATGGTACCGACGTGGTATGGTGGTAGGCCACGTCCAAAGCGGGAAGACGGCGAACTATACGGGGCTGATCTGTAAGGCTGCTGATGCCGGATACCGTCTGATTGTGGTGATTGCCGGAATTCATAACAACCTCAGAAACCAAACCCAAGCCAGAATTGATGAAGGCTTCATTGGCAGAGATACCGGTCGCCTTGCGATGGTGGCAACCAGGAACAAACCGAAGAAGATTGGCGTCGGGCTTTATGATGACCGCGGCGTCCCGGTAAGCCTTACGAACACAATCAAGGACTTCAACAAGGCGACTGCAACCTCAAATACGAGTCAGATTGCATCCTATTCCGTTCCGGTTGTTCTGGTCATCAAGAAGAACACTCACACTCTGAAGAACTTGATCGAATGGCTTCGTGAATATAGCGCTGGTGGGGCGGCGCAAATGATAGACCAGCCTATGCTTCTGATCGACGATGAGGCCGACAATGCTTCCATCAACGTGAAATACGGTAAGGACGAAGTTTCAAAGATCAACAGTCAAATTCGGGATCTCCTGAGTGTGTTTCGCCGAAGTTGCTACGTTGGTTACACGGCTACGCCGTTTGCAAACATTTTCATCGACCCCGATCAGGATGACGACCTTCTCAAGGAGGACTTATTCCCGCGCAACTTCATCATCGGCCTCGATGCCCCGAAAAATTATTTCGGCCCGACCAAAGTTTTCCTCGACGGCATTCCGGAGGAAGGTGAACCGACGTTTCTCCGCTATATTACTGACAATGAAGACGTTCTGCCGATCAAGCACAGGATCGACCTGCAGGTAGACGTTCTTCCTGTAAGTATGGTGCAGGCGCTCAGAGCGTTCATCGTTGCGCGAACAATCCGCAATCTACGTGGCCAATCCCATCAAAATGCTTCCATGCTAGTCAATTCAAGCCGTTTTACGGGGGTTCAGGGGATAATTCGAAATCGACTGCACGAGGCTCTCGAAACGATTACAAATGCCGTCCGGGTCTACGGCTCTCTTGGAGCAGACGGACTACGTGAACCAGAAATATCGGCGCTACACGACGTTTGGGAACAGGAGTATGCTGAATCTTGGCCAGAATGGGCGAGTATCCAAAACGGCCTATTGGACACCTTGGCAGCAGCCAAGGTCGTCGAAGTAAACAGCCGCAACAATGGCCTCGATTATGACGAAGCTGGAGAGCGCGGTTTGACAGTAATTATTGTGGGTGGGTTCTCTCTGTCTCGTGGGTTGACGCTTGAGGGATTGACGGTCTCCTACTTCCTGCGCAATTCACTCATGTATGACACACTGATGCAGATGGGGCGCTGGTTCGGTTATCGAGGAGGTTACGAGGATCTCTGTCGCATCTGGATGCCCTATCAGGCGGTGGGATGGTATTCGCATATAGCCGAAGCTACCAATGAACTTCATGAAGAACTCAAGCGTATGGAAAGGGCTAAAGCCACCCCCGAGATGTTCGGGCTGGCAGTCAGAAGCCATCCGAGTGCGCTTCTCGTTACCGCGCGCAACAAGATGGGGTCAGGAGAGAAACACGTCCGAATCGGACTTTCCAATGGCTTTGTCGAGACAACAAAACTGACGAATCGCGACGAGGTTCTCGACCGCAACAGGATGGCTGCCCGAAATTTTCTCGGAAGCCTGGATCAGCGTGGCTTCACACAGGAAACCGCCGAGCACGGAAAAGGTGGTTACCTGCTTCGGGACGTCCCGGTCGAGATCATCGATGACCTTCTCCTTAAATTTCAAAATGACAGGGACAGTATCAGAACTGATACGAGACCGATAAGACAGTATATCGAAGCACGCGCAGAAGATGAGCTGTCTTCTTGGGATGTTTTCGTCATCAGTGTCAAAGAAAACGACACAGAGCGCCTAGATAATTCGCTCGGCTGGATACTCGGCCCAGCTGATCGTTCAGTGGGCACGGAAGAGCTCAAGCACAGCGTGCTGGCCATTAGCGGCAGCAGATCGCGAGTAGCATCTAGGGGGATCGAGAAAATCGGCTTGTCGGCAAATATGGCATGCACTGCAGAAGCCGATTTCCTTGCAAAATCAAATTTTGGCGCTGAAGACAAGGTAAACTTTCCGGATGGTATCTACCGGTCGGTCCGTCATCGGCCTCTGTTCCTTCTCTACCTTTTGAAGGTTCGGGCACCAAAGGGGGAAGAGGACAAAATTGAACCAGGCGTTCTTCCTGATGAACCCGTGGTTGCATGGGGCATAAGCTTCCCAAGATCAGCGCGCCCGGATGAAAGGGTGGAATACATCATGAACACCACGAAACTTCGTGAAATGTTTGGCGACGATGATGATGACGAAGACGAGGGAACTTATGATGACGAATAGCGTTATTCCTTGGGAAGATTTGAGTTTTGATCAGGCCCGCCGTGTCAATAAAAATGGTAAACGCGATTTCTTCTGGGCTGTTGTGGAAAACGATGCTCCCGCACTGGTGCTTGATATTGGGCCAGATACAAAAGCCGCCTACCCTTTGCCAAAAATCCGAAGCCTTGATATTCGCTACGGAAATATCGGTGCTTCTCCGGCGCTAGTGATTTCACTCAGGGATGTGGAGCAGATCGAGTTGTTTGCCACTCTCTGCCGGGATGTCGTTCTCGCGGGCGAAGAAGGTGTGGATACGCCGGATACACTCAATCGTTGCATACGCCGGACACTTCGTTGGCACCATCTATTGCGTGGTGGTTCGTCGGATCGTCTGAGCATTGAGGAACAACGTGGCCTGGTTGGGGAGCTCCAGGTGCTTGGCCTTCTGTGCAACAAAATTGGTCTTCGTGGGGCAATAGAATCTTGGAAAGGGCCTGAAGGCGCGGCAAAGGATTTTGAACTTTTCCAAGTGTGCGTCGAGGTCAAGGCCAGACGAGGGGCCGCTCGACCATATGTGCAAATCTCTTCAGAGGATCAGCTTGCTGATGTGGACGGTGCTGATGTGTTCTTAAGAGTCTACGAAATCGACGCAGCCGTTCGCCCAGATGGGCAGACCTTGAAGGATCATGTGAAATTGATCGACGAGTTATTTAAGGCAGGAGACCTTGACGCTTATCAAATGTGGGAAAACGCACTGGCAGCCGTGGGATTCGACTGGGACCAAGATTATTCGGACAGGCGCTGGAGCGTCGGGAAAATCAATACCTTCCTTGTTGAGGCGGAATTTCCAAGACTGTCGGTGCCAGTGCCGAATGGCGTGATGAATGTAAAATTTTCAGTGTCGCTTGAAGCTTGCCAGCCCTTCATCATGGCCGAAAACGATTTCGAAGAAAAACTGGCGGCGGAGTAGACAATGTCCGATTTGAAAGAGTTTCATAGAGAGTTGATTGCGGATGTCCAAGGCGATGCAGACGCGCTGGGTCTCATCATCGTCGAAGCATTTTTCGAGAAGATGGGCGATATTCTTACAGAGGCGGGCGAGCTCGAAGGCGCTGACCGCGCTTATTTTGAGGGTCGAGGCGCGAAGGGTGTCGCTATGCAAGTAGATGGTTACGGAGGAGACCCACGTGATGCTTCTGGCGTCCTGAGCCTTGTTCTTTGCGACTTTGACGTGACAGACGAACCCCGCCAAATTAAGTCTGCGGAAATCAAACCTCGTTTCAATCGCCTTGTCGAATTTCTACAACATGCACGCCAACCCGAGTTTCGAGAACGCATGGAAGAAACAAGCGCCGGGTTCGGCCTGGCCGATCTGATCGCAACGACTTGGAACAGCACCACAAAAATAAAAATCATCATCCTGACGAATGCAGACAATCGGATGAAAGTAGATGGGATACCGGCCGGAACCATCGACAGTAAACCAGTGACCTACACTGTCTGGGATCTCAAACGCATCCAAAAATATGTGGAGTCGGGCCAGGCGCGTGAAGATCTGGAGATTGACTTTGAGAATGACTTCGGTGGAGCAATCCCGGTTTTGCGAGCTTCAGGAGGCGATGCCGCATTAGAAAGCTATGTTGCTGTCATCCCGGGCACGCAATTGGGTGAAATATACGAAAAATGGGGAACCAGGCTGTTGGAAGCCAACGTGCGAAGTTTCCTGCAAGCACGCGGCAAGGTGAACCAGAAAATTCGTGAAACACTCGAAGAGCATCCGGAAATGTTTTTCGCTTACAACAACGGGATCACAGTGACTGCCAATTCCATAGAAATCAGGGAAACCACTTCCGGCCCGGTCCTAATTTCTGCGAGCAACCTTCAGATCGTGAATGGAGGGCAAACCACTGCGTCGATTCATGCTGCACGCAGGCAACGACCCAACAAACCGAAAGCCCTCCTAGACGAAGTATTTGTGCAGATGAAACTGAGCATCATTCCCCCTGATCAGGCTGAAGAAACCGTTCCGAAAATATCCGAATACGCAAACAGTCAAAATAAAGTAAATGCTGCCGATTTCTTCTCGAACCACCCGTTCCACATTCGCATGGAAGGGTTTTCGAGGCGTATTCTTGCGCCTGCCGGATCAGACGCATATCGGGAAAGCAAATGGTTCTATGAACGCGCGCGCGGTCAGTATGCGGATGCACGAGGCAGCAGAACTGTTGCAGAGCGCAAGAAATTTGATCTCGAATATCCGCGTAAACAGTTTTTTACCAAAACGGATCTGGCAAAGTTCGAGAACTCATGGGCAGGCCAACCAGAAATTGTCAGCCTCGGCGCTCAGAAAAATTTCGCTGCATTTGCAAAGGCTGTAGGCGCCAAGTGGACCAAATCCGAAATACAATTTGGAGAGGTTTGGTTCAAACGTATAATTGCAAAATCCATTATTTTCCGGGCACTTGAGAAGTTGGTACCAACACAGCCTTGGTATGAAGGTGGCTACCGGGCAAATATCGTGACTTATACTATGGCAAAAATTTCGCACGATGCCACTGAAATGGAGAAAAACGTTGATCTGGATGCGGTTTGGCGGGCACAGTCGGTTCCTCAAGCGTTGGAAGACGCCCTTGTCATAGCGGCAGCTGAGGCACATGACGTTATCACCAGCCCTCCCGAGGGCATTCGGAACATGAGCGAGTGGGCCAAGAAACAGGCATGTTGGGAAATTCTCAAAAAACGATCCTTGACCTACAGACCGTCTTTCATGCGTTGCTTGATTGATCCCGAAGAAGCAAAAACTGTAGTAGTATTCGCGCGAAAAGATATGGAAATGACGGCTGGTATTCAGGCGCAGACGTCCGTTTTAGAGTGCGGTGCAAATTTTTGGCGTGAAGCTAAGTCTTGGGGGATGGAACATCGGAAATTGTCCCCCAAAGAGACTGGAATTCTTGATACGTGTGCCTCAATCCCGATTAAAATGCCCACCGATAAACAATGCGTCATCGCCATGGAAGTTTTGGGGCGGTTGAGGGCCGACGGCTTCCAGTCAGAGGAACAAGCCATCGTTTTCTAATCAACTGCCTGCAAGAAGGTTTCTGACAGCAGAAGCAACTTGATAGGCAAGATACGGTGGAACAAGTCCGCGACGCGGACACAGTCGTTGTCAGTGGCACGCCCGTGAGTCTGCAAGGTGTGATGCACTGGAACTAGGAACGGCTCAGGGCGAAATAGCTAGACGGTGGATGGTCGGCTGCTTGAGCCGGAAAAGTATCGATTGCGAGCTAACAGCTGAACGAACCTACGACCGGTATGTCGGCGTCTGCTATGCCAACGGTGAGAATATTCGCCGCCGTCATCGCTGCTGGGCATGCGCTCGATTGTCGACGTTACAGTGGTGGGCTACCGGCATTTGGAGACGCCTGGCGCGCGGTCAACATGCCTTGCTTGACGCAGACTGCCGCCGCCTCACGCGTATACCGGGTGTCGGACCAATTACAGCGTCAGCCATGGTCGCGACAATTGGCGACGGGCACCAGTTTAGAACTGGCCGGGATCTTGCTGCCTGGCTGGGCTTGACCCCGCTCAACAAATCTAGCGGTGGCAAAGAGAAGCTCGGAAAGATCACGAAAATGGGCGACAGGTACCTCCGCAAGTTGCTGGTCGTCGGGATGACATCGCGCGCGTTGCAAGCAAGGAATGGGCCGTTCTTGACAGTTATCGTAGAGGGAAGTGGTCCGATTGCTGCACCAAGCACATTTCGACGAGAAAGGCGGAGAGCCGCCATTCGCTGCAACCAGCACCAACGGCCGGTGTGCCAGACATTACCGACCTTCACCCGGTTCAGTCCAACTGGTGCTTCCTGTCCATAACCGCCTTTCACGTGAGTCCAAGTTGCCACATCGCAGCGTTCGAAAGCTGCCATTGGTAGCTCTCTCAGAACAGATTGCTCCACCTTTAACAGAGCGGGCAAAGCGGGAGCGCCCGCGACCAAGTGGAAATCTGTTGTGCCATATAAAGTTGTTTCTTGGTCTTGGGTTTGTCGTTGTTGACGATTATCATCGATGATGCCAGAAAACGGGGCCATATCAGGCGCACCGGTGTCTTGCGATCATTACCAAAATACTGTGCCGCCGCGCGTTCACTCAGCCAATCAACATTGCAGGCCCGCCTGGATGCAAGCTATTTCGCACCCTTCAGCTTTCTAATCCTTGTTTTCGTTGCCCTCGAGTTCCGAGCCTGCAATTATCATCGCTTCCAGGCGCTCCTGGCGCACGTATCGCCCGATGCGCATGCGCCGATTCAAAACCGGTCGGCCCGGAATGCGGTGAGGTCTTCATTCATCTGTTCTCCGGCGACGAGCTGAGCAACGAGACGCCCCGTGCGCGGTCCGGTACTCAATCCGATATGCTGGTGCCCGAAGGCCAAAAAGACATTGGGATGGCCTGGCACCGCGCCGATCACTGGCAGGCTGTCAGGCAAGGACGGGCGATGGCCCATCCAGGTCTCGGCATCGTCGAGCTCAGCCGCTGGGAACAGCAAGCGCGCGTGGCGTTTCAGCCGGTCCGTCAGTCGCGGATCAGGCGGAGCATTCATCGGCTTGAACTCGACCATCCCGGCAAGGCGCAGCCCACCTGTCATAGGCGTGGCGACATACTTTCCCGATGTGACCATCATTGGGTGGTTCTGGCGAATACCAGGGTTGGGGAACTGGATATGATAGCCCCGTTCGCTCATCAGCGGAATCCGTGTGCCAAGCTGTCCGGCCAGCGTCGCCGACCATGCGCCTGCGGCAATTACCAGCCGGTCAAAAGGGACTGTGCCTGCCTCGGTGATCAGGGCATGTGCGCCCTCGGCGCCGATCTCGAATGCGTGCGCTTTTGCCTGCAAAAGCCGCCCTCCGCGTTTCTGGAAGGTTTCCACCAGTCCTTTCACCAATTTGGCAGGGTCAAGCGCAAAACCATGTTGCGGTAGCCGCACGGCGAAAGTGAAACCGGGGGCCAAATCGGGCTCCATTTCACGCAGTTCCGCCGCGCCCACTTCGAAATACTCGATCCCGTGGCGGCGGCGGATATCCCAGGCGAAGGCCTCTGCCTCAAAATCGCTTCGCTTGGGGTAAATATAGAGATAGTCGCGCTCGGTCACCCAAGGCTCGCCGCCTGTATCGCGGGCCAATTCCAGATGCTCGTCAATCGAGCCGTCAGTCAGCTTAAACAGCTCGCCCGCGATCCGCTCGACCTCGGAAGCCCGGCCATGGCGCAGATAGTCAATGAACCACTTGGCATTGCGGGCCACATGGAGGAAATCAATCGACAACGGCCCCATTGGGTCCATCAACATTGCCGGAAACTTTTTCAGGATTCCCGGCACCGGCACCGGCACGATGGCGCAGCGTGCCGCGATGCCTGCGTTGCCAAATGAGGCGCCTTCGCCCGGCGGCAGGGCGTCAACAATGGTAACGTCAAAACCCCGGCGCTGAAGGTTGAGAGCCGTTGCGGCGCCAATGATACCTGCGCCAACCACCACCGCGTGACCCGCTCCACCATTTTTGCGAGGTGTCGACTTTGTGTTCATGCCCATCTGCTTAGCTCCGTTTCGCCGCGCGGCGCTTGATGATTTCCGAAACTAGGATAAAAGCTGACATAAACAACAAGAGCAGCGTAGCGACGGCTGCCAACGCGGGGCTGACCCGTAACAGGGCATCGTCCCACATCTGTTTTGGCAGTGTTGTCACTTCGCCGCCGGTGACGAACAGCGCAATGGTCAACTCGTCAAACGAGATGATGAAGGCGAACATGAAGGCGGCAATCATGCCTGAACGGATCATTGGCAAGGTTACCCGCAAAAGCGTCTGTTTGCGGTTTGCGCCCAAAGTAAATGCTGCCATGTCCAGGTTCTGGTCATAGCCTTTCACCACCGCCAAGACAGTGATCACCACATAAGGGATCGCCAGCACCGTGTGGCCAAGGATCAGGCCTATAGTGGTGCCGACCAGCCCGATCTTTGCATAAAGAAAGAACAGGCCGACAGCGATAAAGATATTCGGGATGATGATCGGAGACACCAAGAAAGCAAACACCGCGCCTTTGCCAGAAAACGAGCTTCGCGCCAGCATAAATGCTGCTGGTACACCCAGCAGCATTCCCAGACTGCTTGCCAGTATTGCGACCGTAAATGAGCGCAGCGCTGCGTTGGCCCAGACTGGTGTGTCCGCCAGCGCCTGATACCATTTCAGTGAGAAACCTTGCGGTGGCCAGCCAAGAAACCCGCTTTCAGTAAAGGATACTGGGATGATAAATAGCGCTGGCAGGGCTAGAAACGCCATCATCAGCAGACCCACCGCCCAGATCGCGATGCGTCCGCTATCGGCGTGTCGCTTGTCAGCACGGCGCGGAAAGATGCGTTCGATGGCCAACCCGATCCACTCGAAAAGCGTACCCATACCGCGAGTGAACATCCCGCCAACCTGCGCGCCGACATAACCGATCGGGTTCTTAGACAGGCTGGTGGCACGCTTTGCCTCGCCGCCGGACAGCGTTGAGAGGCCCAAAAGTTTGTCGTAGACGAAAAAGATGATCAGCACTGCGACCATCAGCAGGACGCCAATGGCACCGGCAAATCCCCAGTTCAGGATCTCCTTGATCTGAAAAATGATGGTCTGCACGATCATCGAATCCCGCGCACCGCCGAGCAGCGCAGGTGTAATAAAAAAGCCCAGCGAGGTGATGAAGACCAGCATCCCGCCAGCGGCGATCCCCGGAACCGACAATGGAAAATATACACGCCAGAATGTTTGCCCGCCGCGTGCCCCCATTGTCGAGCCCGCCTTGGACAGATTGGCGTCGATTCCCTCCATCACTGACAACATTGTCAGGACTGCCAGCGGCATCAGCGCGTGGCTCATGCCGATCATCACGCCGGTAAAGTTAAAGATCATTTTGATTGGCTGTTCAATCACGCCGATATCCAGCAGGAAAGTGTTGACCGCTCCTTTGCGGCCCAGAAGTACGATCCAGGCAAATGTGCGCACCAGAAAGCTGGTCCAGAACGGCATCAGCACCAGAATAGTCAACCGAGCCCGCGTGGTCTTGGCCACCGTGGCCAACAGATAAGCAATCGGATAGCCGCCAAGTATGCAAAGCGCCGTGGTCCAGGCTGCAGTTTTCAGGGTAATCCCCAGCACTTTCATATACACTGGCTTGTCCCACAGGCGCTGGTAGTGCTCCAGTGTCAGTGTGCCATCGGAATCAAGAAAGCTTAGCCCGAACAACATTGAGACCGGCAGAACAAAGAACACCGCAAGAAACAGCAATGCCGGGGCGATGCGGCCGTGGCGTGTTACCAGCCGCGACAGGCGCGACGGGGCGCGGGACCCATCTTGTGTGGCGATATTCATAGTTCGCTCTCCAGCTCGGCGTGTTTGAGTACAACCGCGGCGTGTTGTTCCCAGCCAAGCCTGAGTTCAGCTCCTGGGCTGAGGCGTTCAGCGGCACCGCGTGTCAGTTGCGTTACCCGCATGGTGGCGCCCCCTTGCAGCTCGACAAACAGTTTGGTGGCGCCGCCGCCAACGATGACCTCGCGCAGGGTGCCGCTGACTTCGTTGGGTCGACTCTCACCGGTGCCGAGCACGTCGATGGCTTCGGGGCGGGTCATCAGTTTGACCCTTTCACCGACGCCGAGGTTGGGATTGGGCAGCGCCCGGGTGAGGCCAGCGCCGCCGATCTCAACCGAGCTACCGTTGCCGTTCGCTTCTCGGATGACACCGTCCACAAGATTGGATTCACCAAGGAAATCTGCGGCAAATACGGTACTGGGGCGGAAATACAAATCTTCTGGTGTGCCAATCTGTTCGACTCGCGCGTTGTTCATCAGGCAGATGCGATCGGACATGACCATCGCTTCTTCCTGATCGTGGGTGACATACATGATGGTCACCCCCAGTTGTTCGTGCAGATGCTTGATTTCAAGTTGCAGATGGTCGCGCAGTTTTTTGTCCAGCGCACCCAGAGGTTCGTCCATCAGAATGATCGACGGCTCGTATACAAAGGCGCGTGCCAGCGCGATACGCTGTTGCTGGCCACCGGATAGCTCCTGTGGGTAACGAGCGGCGACATGACCAAGCTTGACCATATCCAGGACACGCATCACCGCCTTTTCGCGGTCAATTCGGTTCATTTTGCGCATTTCCAGCGGGAATCCAATATTCTGACCGATGGTCATATGTGGGAACAACGCATAGTTCTGGAACACCATGCCGATTTCGCGCTGAAACGGCGGCAAATGGGTTGCCTCGCGCCCGTCAATCCAGATTTGCCCGCTGTCAGGATCATTCAGCCCGGCGACAGCCCATAGTAAGGTGCTTTTTCCCGAGCCGGAGGGTCCCAGGAGTGTGAGAAATTCACCGTCACGTAAGTCGATATCGGCCGAGTCCAGCGCGACAACTGACCCGTAAGTCTTTCTCAAAGAACGGATTTTAAGTTTGATATTTTCGCCTGACACGGTGGTCTCCCGAATTTCATCGTCCAGATAACAATTGACTGCACTCGCCCGGACATCGCGAGTTCAACGAACTGAATAGGCGGGGGATATCCCCCGCCTGACAGCCTAAATGATACGAGTTCTAGGACAGCAACCAGGCTTCAAATCGCTCGGCGGCTTCATCCTTATGTGCACCCCAGAAATCGGTGTCGACCGCAACCATTTTGGGCAGATACGCTGGGTTGGTCGGCAGCACTTTGGCCCGTTCGGGATCGATGTATTCGAACGCACTCGGGTTGGTCGGACCATAAGCGACATGCGGCGTAAAGAGCGCCTGTTGCTTGCCCTGAGCCGCGAATTCGATGAATTCACGCATCAGATCGGCGTTAGGTGTGCCTTTGAGGATGGTCCAGCCCTCATAGGTGTAGAGTGCACCGTCCCAGACCAGTTTAACCGGAGCACCTTCGTCAACAGCGACCTGTGCGCGACCATTCCATGTCGGCAGCAAGTCAACCTCGCCGGCGTTCAGCAATTGCGAGGTTTGTGCGCCCCCGGTCCACCAAATATCAATCGAATCCTTGATCTTGTCCAGACTGGCAAAGGCACGATCGAAATCAAGCGGGTAAAGATCAGCCGGTGCAACACCGTCGGCTAAAAGCGCCTGTTCCATCGTGTCGAACGGGTGCTTGCGCATGGCCCGCGCACCCGGAACTTTGTCGATGTCCCAGAAGTCGGCCCAACTATTGGGGCCATTGTCACCCAGAACATCAGTGCGATACGCTATCAGAGTCGCGTAAACGTCATTCCCAAGAATGAACTCTCCTCGAAGATCTTCGGGCACTTCGCTCAGGTTCGGGCCGGGCCCACCTTGCGGTGCAATAGGCTCAAGATATCCCAAATTGACCAGCGATTGGTGCGATGATTTTGATAACAGCGCGCCGTCCCAAGTGTAGTTCCCGGCTTCGATCATCGCCTTGATCATACCGGTCGGCTCGTGTTCACCCTGAATTCCGATCACTTCGATACCGGTTTCAGCCCTGAACGGCTCGTAATATGCCTGTACGAAACCCGCGGTGAACGGGCCACCCGGATCGCGAACGGTGATTTTGCGTTCGCTTGCCCAGGAGGGCTTTATGAAGGGCGTTGCAAGCAGTGCGGCACTAGCAACTGATGTGCCCAGAAAAGCCCGGCGCGATACATCGCCAAGCCGGGTATTGCGTGATTTTGAGTTTGTCATTTTTGTTCCCCGTCAAACTTCGTGCTGCATTATTATTTGGTTCTGCGAAGATAGGGTGGACAAAGTATAGGCGCAAATTGTAAAAATCACTGGATCAATAGTTTTTTTGAATATGGTTACGCCATGATACCAAATCTTTCCATCCGCCAGTTGCAGACATTCCGCGAGATCATGCGCTCAGGCACGGTCAGCGCGGCATCCCGTGTGTTGGGGCGAACTCAACCTTCGGTGAGTGCCATGCTGGCCAATCTTGAAACCGAACTGGGGTTTGATCTGTTTGAGCGGCGCAAGGGTCGCCTGATCCCCACGCCAGAGGCGCATTTCTTTTTTGAGGAAACCCAGGAAATCCTCGATCGAATCGACCGCACAGCTCAAACCATGCGCGAAATCGGTGATCTTGACCGGGGTCAGTTGAAAATCGCTTCGTTGCCGGGGGCCTCGTTGTTTCTGTTGCCAAGGATTGTGGCAGATTTTGTTAGAGACCGGCCCCAGGTGAATGTGCTGCTGATGACCCGGACCTCGATCAAAGTGTGTGATTGGATCGCTTCGCAGCAATACGATGTGGGGATCGCCGAAATGCCGGACCAGCATGGGTCTATCAACATTCAACCGATCGGGCTTGAATGCGTTTGTGCCTTGCGCAAAGATGATCCGCTTGCAGCAAAATCCGCGCTGACACCTGATGACCTTGATAACGCGCCAATGGCGGCATTGTATAAGGAACACTTGACCACTCAGAACGCGCAGCGGGTTTTTGCCGAGGCGGGCAAGCGTTTTAGGGTGCGGTTTGAAACCAGTGTTTTTGTCACGGCGCTGTCCTTTGTTGAACAGGGGGCCAGCTATGCCCTCATTGATCAGATCAGCGCCGCGAGTTACCGGCTCAACCGAGGCCATGAAGGCGTCCTTACCTTCCGCCCGTTCCGACCGCGCCTTCCCTACAACATCGCCGTCGTGACGCCGGCACATCGCCCGCCGTCACGCCTCGCTGCGGCCTTTTGTGACACGATTGAACGGGAGGTGAAGCGCTTCATTGAGATGGTTTGAATACAATATGCCGCTGTTAGCGAACTAGTTGTACCATTGGCCAGAAGTGGGTAGCCGTTTCGGTGGTTCTTCCGTCGGCAGAGCGTTCATACTCCCCGGCGCCATACGGTTTTTCTATCTACAACACAATCAATTGGCCGGCGGAAACCTAGCATCTCGGCCAGAATCTGGTGATCCGCTGTCTCAAAAATATGGCGCTTTTATCGCGGCGGGTTCCGTTATCTTGGCCTCGGTCATGATTAATCTCCTCTGCGTAGGTGCGAAGTGCAAGCCAATCCCCACCGAAGAACATCCGTATCCAGCTAGTTTTGAAGCATTAACATCGACGATAGAAATTCTGTACTCTTCTTCTAGAAATTAGAACCATTGGGTGCCCTGGAATGGCTTTTACTCCGACGGAGATCAGTTCGCTTCTGGCAGGAATAGCCTCTGCTTTGACGAGCGGAAGTTTAGACCGTTGGCAGGTGAAATTCTTAGAGGATATGGGGAAAAGGCTTGGTAGGGACGGTGTGAGAGCTCATTTGAGTCCTAAGCAAATCCGAAAACTCAGGCAGATAATTGCTCCGTTCACGCGGCAGACCCAAGCCAGTTCAGGTGTGATCAGAAAACCAAGCCATTGGTCGCCTCCCAGGGGTGGTGGAAACCCTCGTCCCAGATACCAAAGCAAAACGTCAAACCGTGCCAGACGAAGAATGGGAATCCGAAAGACGGACATAAAGCTTATAACGGCACTTGCCTTAGTCTTTGTTCTTGCAGTCGCTCAGTTTGACAACAGCGGTTCCAAGTCCCCGATATCGGAGTTTGTTGGTTCTGCATCCGGTGGTTTCTCAATCACAGATGGTGACACAATCAAAATGAACGGGGAAAGAAAAGGTACAAGGCTTGTCGGCTTCAATACCCCTGAAACGTATAAGCCGCTTTGTCAGCAGGAGTTCGCCCTGGGAAAGAAAGCTACTCGACGTTTAGAAGAGCTGGTGAGGACTGCTTCACTGGTGGAGGTGGAAAAAGTAGCGTGCGCCTGTCTTCCCGGTACTCAGGGTACTGCGAAGTGAAACTATGGTCGGAGCTGTGGAATCCTTCGGGTTGATGGGCAGGATGTAGGTCCAATTCTTGTTTCAGAAGGCCTCGCTGTAAGTTTTAAGTGTGGTCGAACAACATGTCCCAAGACGCCTCGACCTTGGTGCAATTGAACAGCTGGAGCAGGATGCTCAAATGGTTACTGGGAAGCGTCTTGATTGCTGGACCGTCAAACGGATTTTGTCTCCATTTCTGGGGCTGACATATTTTCCGAGTCGCCCACCCTACACCCAGACAGACGTGGGCGGTTTTGACCATTGAGGTGCTTTTGTCCCCTTTTGTCAGGGTGTCGGGGAAGCGTTCCGATTTTTCCTCCGACCCTAAACGGGTATTATTATCCGCGACGTCGCCATTCAGCTTTGGGCTGGAGAAGCCCCGTCGCTTTCGAACACAAGGTGCGTTCAAACGAGCACCGGGGCGGCACAAAAACGCGACAGGTCCATGAAACGGCGACCCAGATCTGTTCCGGCCGCCGTTTTTTTATCCGTTTTTGGCCCGCTTATTGCGCCGCCAGCAACCGTGCCCCGTGCGGGTTATCAATGACCATTTTCCAGCCGCCACCGCTCTGACGCCTCAAAATCGCGACCGACAAGCCGCTGTCGCTGATCTGAACGCCCTCCGGCCCCGTCGCCACCATGCTCCAGGGCGCGATATGAACCGCCGTGTCGCCGTTCACCACCACCTCATGGCCGCTATAGGTGAATTCTGGTTTTGCCTGCGAGAACCCGGTGAACATCTGCATGATCTGCTCCCGGTCGGTGACCGGAACACCCGGCTCAAACATCACCAGCGAGCGCGCCTCATAGCTCTCCATCACGGCGGCGATATCCCCCGCCTGAAACGCTTCTGTCATTGTTTCAACCACGGTCAGAACCGCCATTTCGTCTGCTGTCATTGTCGTCTTCTCCTGTGCAAAAATTGGGCTGCCTGCGCTGAGTGCCAGGGAATAAACCCCTGCCATAACTGATATTTTTAGAGTCATATCTTCGTTCTTCCTTCGGGTTGCTATTGGTAAAAAACCGACAAAGCGGCCTTGGTCGCGGCCCCGCTCCGGTGCCGCGTCATTGCGTTTCATTTTGGCAAATTCAGGAGGTCAGACAGGCCCTGGACTCAGGATATCTTCCAGATGGGCGGCAAAATCCCGCGGGCTTGAAAACGCTGCCATCGCCTGCTGCGCCTTCATCGCCCGCAGGTCTTTTTCAACACCCGCAACCTGGTTCAGGACCTGCTGATATCCCGGCGCGTCGCGCGACAGAACCGCCTTTGTGCCCACCCGGCCCGCACGTTGTGCCGCCGGCAAACGGCGCGGACAGGAACAGCGCGCCCCGGCAGAGACCACACCACAATGCTGCGCGGTAAAGTCCTGCACCTGCGCCCGCGCCCGCGCCAGTCGCTGGCGATGAGTAGCCGGCGGAACCGAGGAAATTTCTGCCGCGGAGCGATGGTCAAATTCCAGCACATCCCCCAGCACATAGGCCAAACGATGTGCCATATCGAGGCAGAGCAGCATCGCCATGGTACAGCCGACCCGCAGCTCGTTCAGCAGCACCACATCCTCAGCACTGGCAGCTGCTTCATCCACCAGCCCGTCGGCCAGGTCGGCGCCGAACAGATCAAAACTCAGTCCCGGATCTCGGGCACGGATTTTTTGCGCCGACAGCAGATGGTTGACCGCGACACGGTAACTCCAGGTCAGAAAAGAACTCTCGCCCCTGAACGAACCCAGTTTTGTCACCAGCAGGATCAGGATATCCTGGGTCGCGTCTTCAGCCTGTACCGGGTCCGCCAGCATGCGCAGCGCCAGATGGTAAATCCGGTCCTGGCTCTGACGCACCACTTCAGTCAACGCTGCCTGGCTGCCACCCTGAGCACGGGCAACTTCGTCTTCAATTTTTTCGGCCATCCAGGCCTCCTTTCACATCACTCTACAAAGTTAGACGCCGCTGCCAGGCATTATGTGACAGGGTTTTTGCATTTTCTTGCGTGTGCTGCCGGTTTTCGCCGCGCACGGGAGCGCAGCCAGCGCCAAAACCGGCGCCAACGATGAGCCAAACGCTCTCGCCTTAAACACATCCCGGCATACTTTTTCTTCCATCGGTAAAAGGTCGCCACAGCTTCGGCCCAAGACACTAGTGGGCTCTAACCGAACCTTCACCGCATCGGATATTTAATTCGAAGGTGGCGCAGGCTGTCTTTGGATTTGACTGTTTTGACTAATTCAGCAGTGAGATGCTTCATAAGCGCAACCTTGTTCGCAAATTTCTCTTCCCCCAATCCTTCCCCCTATGTGAGCGAGGATTAGTCAGGTCCTGCCGGAGGTCATCGGAATGGAAAAGGCTATAATTACTGCTAAAGCAAGTAGTTGCGTAACTTGTAGGTACTTGTTGGAAGTCCCGTAGGCGGACACCTCCTCCGCCAGCACCCCATTTACAATTTAATCCCAGTGTATTAAGGTGTTGGCGCATATATTGGAACATATATGGGAACATACGGCATGGTTGAGTTTCCTCCCACAACGTTGGTTCTGACTAAAGGGAAGTGGTACGTCAATTGCACGGTACCTAAAGACCTCAGGTCCTACTTTTCTGGTCGTAATCAGATCAGGAAGAGTACGGGCACGACAGACATGGTGGACCTGCCACGGTATTGTTCCGCCCCTTTGAGAGCATATTCTACCCCAAAGGAGATAAACCATGGCACTACGACCATCCGAAGAATTCAAACGCGACGCAGTGCGGATCGCATTGACCAGCGGGCTGACCCGCCGACAAGCGTCGTCCGATCTTGGGGTTGGTATGTCCACCCTGTGCAAGTGGATCAGAACCTATCGTGACGCGGACGTTGTTTCGAAAGAGGATCAGGAACTGGCCAAGGAAAACGAACGCCTTCGCCGGGAAAACCGCCTTCTTCGTGAGGAGAGGGAGCTGTTAAAAAAAGCAACAATCTTCTTTGCGGACCAAAGCAAATGAGGTTCGCATTTGTTGAAAAGCACCGCAATACCATCCCAACAAAGCGGCTTTGCCGGATTGTGGATGTCACCCCTCGCGGCTATCGGGCCTGGTGCAAGCGCCCTGCCAGTCAGCGACAGCGGAAAGATCTGGTTTTTCTGGCCCATATCCGGGAACAGCATCGCCTGAGCCTGCAAAGCTATGGCCGCCCGAGAATGACCGAAGAGCTTAAAGAGCTTGGCTTGGATGTCGGCCACCGGCGCGTAGGGCGTCCACTCTCGGCGGATTTGCTTTGCAAATCGCCTGCCGGGCAACGGATGCGCCAGAACGGAATATCCGTCATCAGAACCCAAAAATACAAGGTCACGACGGATAGTAATCACAGCTTCAACATCGCACCAAACCTGTTGAAGCGGAATTTCTCAGCAGATCGGCCCAATCGAAAATGGGTGGTTGATATCAGCTATGTCTGGACGCGCGAAGGCTGACTCTATCTGGCCGTGGTTCTGGACCTCTATTCGAGGCGCGTCATTGGCTGGGCTGTCAGCAACCGAATGAAAAGGGGTCTGCCAATCAGGGCGCTGAATATGGCGATTGCTCTGCGCAGGCCGCCCAAAGGATGCATCCATCATTCTGATAGGGGCAGCCAATATTGCTCGCAGGATTACCAGAAAATCCTGCGCCAGTATGGCTTCAAGGTCTCCATGAGCGGCAAGGGAAATTGTTATGATAACGCCGCTATGGAAACCTTCTTCAAAACCATCAAAGCGGAACTGATCTGGCGGTACTCTTGGCAAACCCGCAGGTCTGTTGAAATCGCCATCTTCGAGTACATCAATGGCTTCTATAATCCCCGCCGCAGACACTCGGCACTGAGCTGGAAAAGCCCCTTGGCTTTTGAAAAGATCGCCGCTTAAATGAGCACTTGGGGCGGAACGAAAGCGGGACAGGTCCACAACAGTCAGCCGTAACAACCAGGACACCCCGTCGAAAGTCCCGGGCCTCAAAGCCCGCAATGCAGAAAGGGACTTGGTTTGCGGACCCCATCCACTGCCCGGCAGGGCATTGCGCAGCAATGTCCCGAGAGGGAGGGCCAGCGGTCGAGAACCGCGTAAACAGGCCGGACACAAGACGGCTTCTGACCAATGCGCAGATCACCTCAAAATGTCTTGCTATGCAGGAGCTATCCACACAAGACTTTCGTAGTTGGTAAATTAGAAGCCCTGCGTCTGCCGAAGGGCTAAGCGAAAAACGGCACGCAAGGTCATACATATCTCAATTGCGAGATCCGAATAACGTGCCTGAGCTCTAGGTGACTTGCGGCGCTGCGCTGCCCAATTCTGGGCAACGTCATCCGCAATCCGCACCGCCAAATCACCGCGCCGCCGTAGATCTTCATTGTAATCTGACCAGTTCGTAACACTATACTGTGCTTTGGGAAATTTGTTGCGGCGGCCATCATTGAGTTTGTAGGGCATCGACGTCAGCTCGCGGTAAGGAAAGCACCAGAGTTAATCGGGGACACGGGTCCGTGCAACACACCCTGCCTGACGATAAAAAGCAGCGACTGCCTCAATCTGACCAGATCTGGTGCGTGTCTGACCCGCTTGCTCGGTAACGCGCGATATGTGCGCATCGCGCGGGTCAGGCATGCGCCATCTGCTGGCAGATGTCGCTCAGCGTTCGACAGACATGCTGATGTGTTTGCCGTGACCTGCCTGGCCCAAAAACCTGCCATCGTCCACAAGCACCTGTCCGCGGGACAGTACTGTGACCGGCAGGCCTTTGACTGTAGTGCCGCAAAACGGGTTGTAGCCCACATTGTCGTGCAGGTCATTGTCACCATAAGTGCGGCTGAGTTCCGGGTCCCAGATTGCGATATCTGCATCAAACCCCACTGCGATCTGCCCCTTTCCCGTCAGGCCAAAGGCACGCGCCGGTGCTGTGGCGGTGAGATTTGCGAACTTTTCAACCCCCTGGCGACCCTCGCTGACCATAGCGTCAAACATCAGTTCCAACCGTGTTTCCAGGCCTGGCATCCCGTTGGCGATCTTGTTGAAAGGCGCGTCTTTGCCATGAGCGTATTTGCCGGTCTCATCCAGCCGGTAGGGCGCGTGGTCCGAGGTGACCAATTCAATGGTGCCGTCAGAAATCGCTTCCCAAAGGGCTTCCTGGTCATCAGTGCTGCGCTGGGGCGGCGAGCACATGAAGCGGGCCGCGTCATCCTGTTCCAGTATGTCGACGGTCATGCGCAGATAATGCGGGCAGGTCTCGGCCTGGACCGGCACGCCGCGCGCGCGGGCCTGGCGCACCACCTCTGCGCCTTCGCGGGTGGAGACGTGAAAGATCATGATCGGTTGGCCGGTGAATTCAGCAAAGCGGCACATCCGGTCGATGGCTTCGATCTCGGCTTCACGCGGGTGGGACAGGGCGTGGTATTTTGGCGCGGTTTTGCCGGCGTTCAACAGTCGCGCGGTCATGTGCCGGATCAGCCCGTCATTTTCGGCGTGAAAACACACCAGCGCGCCTCTGGCTTTGGCGGTGGCCAGCACGTCAAGAATGGCGTGATCGTCCTGGCGCACCTTGTCGTAGGTGGTGAAAATCTTGATTGAGCGGTGGCCCTGGTCGATCAGATCGGGGATGTCATGCGCCAGGTTGTCGCCGCTGATGTCGGCCACGATCATATGAAAGGCATAGTCGATCATCGCGCCTTTTTCTGCCAGCACGGCATAGTCCGCCACCACGTCGCGCATGCGTTTGCCGGGGTGCTGGGCGGCAAAAGACACCACCGTTGTGGTGCCGCCATAGGCCGCCGAGCGGGTGGCGCTTTCAAACGTATCGGCATTCATCAGCCCTGCGCCCGAGATCTGTTCGATATGGCAATGGGTGTCCACGCCGCCGGGCAGCACGTATTGACCATGGGCGTTGATCTCGTTGGGTGCAGCGGGCAGGCCGGCGCCAATGGCGATAATCTTACCGCCGCCAATTGCAACATCGACTTCACGTGCACCCTCGGGTGTCACGACAGTGCCGCCTCGGATGACGAGATCTGTCTCAACCTGTGTCATTTTACATTCCTTGATTGAATTTTCGACTTCACCATACCGACTGTATACACTCAGGTGCGGAGTGTATATAGTTTATGGAGGCAGGCAGGTTTCAGGCGTGTTACGGCAGGGAAACAGGTGCAGTTCAACCGACGGGAAACAGATTTATGAACCAGATTGATGACGTCGCACGCTCGCTGGGGCAGTCCGCTTATGAGCGGCTGCGCAACATGATTCTTGACGGCACGCTGCCATCAGGGACGCGGTTGCAGGAAAAAACCTTTGCCGAGCGGCTCGGCGTGTCACGCACCCCGGTACGCGAAGCAATTGGCCAGCTTGTCAGCGAAGGTCTGGTGACCCGTTCCGGTGGTGGAGTTACCATGGTGAACAGTATTTCCCTGACTGATGTCATGGAGATCCTGCACCTGCGCCGCCTGCTTGAATGCGAAGCCGCGCGTCAGGCGGCCCTGTCAAATAAGGGTGTGGAGGAGCTTTCAGCCCTGCGCGGCCGGATCATTGAATTCCTTGACGGACCGCGCCCGGATGCCGAAACCCATGCCCAGTTGGACGACGATTTGCACATTGCAATCGCACGTATCGCCGGCTCTCACTTGCTGAAAGAGATGATCGAAAATCTCAAACTGAAAACGCGTATTTTTGATCAGGGCTCGATTCCGGACCGCTTTGAGCCCGGCTGTCAGGAACATATCCGGATTATTGATGCCATCATCGCCAATGGCCCGGAGGCGGCGGAAGAACTGATGCGTACCCATATCACCAATGCACGTGAAGCCATCATTGGCCATATCCACCGGCCGTTCTGAGTGTTGCAGACAAGTTTTTGATCAAGGCATCACTCTGTACTGTTGACATGGTATACACAAGGTATACCAATGGCGCCACCGGCAAGGAGCGGGCAGCTTGACTGGGGCGATCAAATCGTCCGGCGGCCGCAACTCTCTGTAAGCCCTCTTTGGAGGTGCCGGACTCAATCTGCGCAGCCGGTCCAGTCCAGAGGCAAATAAAGTGAGGTCGCTATGACTATCTATATTGTGAACCCAAACAGCAGCCAGGTGGTGACCGATGGTATTGATCGTGCCGTCGATCCAATGCGCGCCGCGAGCCCGGTTGCGATCCAGGCCCGCACCCTGGCGGAAGGCCCCGCAGGTATCGAATCCCAGGCCCATGTGGACGGGGTTGTCGCGCCGCTTCTGGCCCATTGCCGCGCGTTGGAAGACAGCGCCAGCGCTTTTGTCGTTGCCTGTTTTTCTGACCCCGGTCTGGCGGCGCTGCGCGAGCAATCCGCCCACCCGGTGCTTGGCATTGCCGAGAGCGCGGTTCTGACCGCGATGACCCTGGGCCAGCGCTTTGGCATCGTCTCGATCCTGTCCAAATCAGTGCCGCGTCACATGCGCTATCTCGGCGCGATGGGGGTGATGGACCGGCTCGCTGGCGATATGCCGCTTGAACTGGGAGTGGCGGATCTGGCCGACCAGGACCGCACTTTTGAACGGCTTAAAACCGTGGGCGCGGCGCTTCGGGATCAGAATGGTGCCGATGTACTCATTCTGGGCTGCGCTGGCATGACCGCGTTTCGCACCGATCTGGAAGCCCATCTTAACTTGCCGGTGGTTGAGCCTTGCCAGGCCGCCACTGCCATGGCCATCGGCCGCGTTGCCCTGCAACAGACATACTGAGGAGAAGACTATGACCAGACTGACAGAAGCCGCAAAAGGCGTTTACGTCATCGCGGTGACACCGTTTCATGACGACGGCGCCATTGATATGGAAAGTTGCGACCGCATGGTCGATTTTTACCTCGATGCTGGCGCCACCGGCCTGACCGTTCTGGGCATGATGGGCGAGGCACCGAAACTGACGGTTGAAGAATCGCGCGCGGTTGTGCGCCGGATTCTGACGCGGGTGAACGGGCGCGTTCCTGTTGTCGCCGGTGTTTCTGCGCCGGGGTTCGCCCAGGTGGAAACGCTGAGCAAAATGGTGATGGATGACGGGGCTTCCGGCGTGATGATCGCGCCGCCCGGCGCGTTGCGCACTGACGATCAGATTTTCAACTATTACAGCCAGGTGTCTGAAGTCATTGGCGATGCGCCCTTTGTGTTGCAGGATTTCCCGCTGGCCACCGGGGTGCAGATGGCGCCCGGTGTCATTGCTAAAATAGTCAACAGCATTGCAAGCTGCGTGTGCCTGAAGCACGAAGACTGGCCCGGGCTTGAAAAGGTCTCTGCTCTGCGCGCAGAAGGTATGCTTGAGCGCCGGATCTCGATCCTGTGCGGCAATGGCGGCCTGTATCTGCCCGAAGAGATGGAGCGCGGCGCCGATGGTGCAATGACCGGTTTTGCCTATCCCGAAATGATGGTCAGTGTGGTGGAGCAGCATGCAAAGGGCGACATGGATCGTGCCCGCGATCTGTTTGACGCCTATCTGCCACTGGCCCGCTTTGAACAACAGCCAGGCCTGGGTCTGAGCATCCGTAAATACACCCTGGCCCGGCGTGGCATTATCGCCAGCGCAGCATTGCGGCGTCCGGGTGCGGCGCTGTCCGCCACCGCGCGTGGAGAAGTTGACCGCTTAATTGAGCGGCAGGAAAAACGACTGAAGGAGTTAAACTGATGGATCTGGAACTTAAAGGAAAACGCGCCCTGGTGCTCGGCAGCAGCCGTGGCCTTGGTATGGCGATCGCCAAAGGCCTGGCCGCTGAGGGCGTTGAAGTCTACGCCGCCGCGCGCAGTGTCGACAAAATCAGCGACTGGGCCCAGGGCATGGACAACGTGTATCCGGTGCAGCTTGATCTGAGTGATGTGGAGGCTGTGGATCGCGTGGCCGACATGCTGCTGGCAGACGGCGGCGTCGACATCGTTGTTAACAATGGTGGCGGCCCCCCCCCCGGCACCGCGCAAGCGGCAGGGCGCAGCGACTGGACCCGGCATTTTGAAGCCATGGCCGCCAACTTGTTTCATCTCAGCGGCAGACTTTTGCCTGCGATGCAAAAGCAGGGTTGGGGCCGGATCATCTCGGTCGCTTCTTCCGGTGTTGAGCAGCCGATCCCGAACCTGGCGCTGTCCAATGGCATCCGCGCGGCCGTCGTCGGCTGGTCCAAAACGCTGGCCAGCGAAGTTGCAGCGGATGGCGTGACAGTGAACGTGGTCATGCCCGGCCGGATCCACACCCAGCGGGTGGACGAACTGGACGCGGCAGCGGCCAAACGCACCAGCACCGATGTGGATGAAGTTGCGCGTAAATCCGCAGCATCGATCCCCGCCGGCCGTTATGGCAAGCCCGAAGAGTTCGCTGATGTTGTGGTCTTTCTGGCTTCAGCCCGCGCCTCTTATGTCACAGGCTCGCGGATCCGTATTGACGGCGGCGCAATCCGCTCAGTCTGAGAATGCTGAATAATTCCAGGCGCCCCGTCAGCTTGCCAGCTGACGGGGCGTTTGTTTAGCAGGTATTGATGATCACCCGAATTGCTGTGGCGCCTCCGTCAAACACGCCGCGGCTGATGCCGCGAATCGTGAAGCAGTCTTAAGGCTGTTCGCAGCAGATCATCCCGCGACATCATATCATGATTTCACCCGCTGCATTTTCGGGTCAACCAGCGGCGCCATATGCACGGCGCAGGGCACACGTGTATTGGCGACTTCAAGCTCATATTCACCCGAGGTGACATAAGCGCGATCGACACCATCGCTGCGACGCACATAACCATAACCGATTGACTTTCTGACGGTATAACCAAATCCTCCGGAGCTCAGCCAGCCAACACGTTCGCCGTTGCGGTAAATCGTTTCCCGGCCCAGCAGGATAATTCCAGGATCCTCCACGGTGAACCCGGCCAGCATTTTCTTCACGCCTTTCCAAGTCGACGGACCTAAGTCTCCGGGAGATGCGTTTGCATTGCGTTTGGAGAGGGTTTCCATGGACGAAAACTTACAAAGCTCTTAGCTCCTTTGGCGACGCCACCGCCGCTATGACAAACGGCTGCAAAGGTCGCTAACGCCGCCATTATGGGTGCAAGGTTTTGGTACGGTGGCAATTTACGGCGTAAGAATGCTGCGCGCCGCACGAATGGCTTGTTTGACGAGCCGCGCCGCAGCATCGCAAGGGAGGTCGAACGGCCGGTGTGGGCCGTTCTTGACAGTTAGATCAGAGGGCAGTGGTCCGATTGCTGCACCAGGCACGTTTCGGCGCGAAGGGCGGTTTGCAGGTGGGGTGGATAGCTGCCGCTCCAACCAGCGTCGCAATGCGCCATAATGCAGGTGTCAGGAACTGCTTGTGAGAGGAGCCACCCAATGCAAGTTACAACAGTCGGCCTGGATTTGGCCAAGAACATCTTTCAGGTTCACGGGATTACAGAAGCGGGTGACGTCGCAGTTAACCGATCACTGAGACGTGCGCAAGTTTTGGCATTCTTTGAGCGTATGGACCCATGTCTTGTTGGAATTGAGGCCTGCGGCACCAGCCATCATTGGGCACGTGAGCTGACGAAGCTGGGCCATGAGGTCCGGGTCATACCACCGATGTATGTCAAACCCTATGTGAAGCGTAGCAAGTCAGATGCGGTGGACGCTGAAGCGATTTGTGAGGCCGTCACACGCCCGACGATGCGCTTTGTCGAGATCACATCAGTTGAACAGCAGGCAGCCTTGTCCTTGCACCGCGCCCGCGATCTCATTGTCCGGCAACGCACCTGGCTGATCAACATGCTGCGCAGCTTATTGGCGGAGTTCGGGGTTTCCATTGCACGGGGGCTCGCCCGCGCAATCAGCTATGCACAGGGCTTGCTCGACGGTGAATGGTCTTGTCCCGATTTAGTTCCGGTCTCTTTCGAGCGATATTCGCAATGAAGGAGACAAGAAATGGCACCAAGATACAGCGAATAATTCCAGCGTGACGCGGTTCGCATTGCAACGACCAGCGGCCTGACGCGACCCCGGATTGCGTCGGATTTGGGGGGTGGCGTTTCGACCCTGAACAAGTGGGTTCAACAACACCAGAACGACGACCTGATGTCTGGCCCACATG
>NZ_QOLB01000080.1 GCF_003333265.1 Candidatus Halocynthiibacter alkanivorans | reverse complement strand
ACGCCGCAAAAACATGCGGGCAGAAGACCGGGAAAAGCAAATTGTCGCTGAAGCCGTGCGCTTCTTTGCCGAATGTGGATTTGAAGGCCAGACCCGCGAACTCGCCAAGCGGATGGGGGTATCCCACGCGGTTATCTACCGGCATTTTGACAGCAAAGAAGCTTTGATCGAACGGGTTTATGAACATGTGTATCTCAGCCGGTGGAACCCGGACTGGGAGGTGTTGATTCTGGATCGCTCCCGGCCGTTGAAAGAGAGGATGGTTCAGTTCTACCAGGAATATGCCGAACGGGTGTTTGATTATGACTGGGTGAGGATCTTTATGTATTCCGGGCTCAAATCGTTTGATCTGAGTGGCCGCTACCTGACGATCATCCGGGAAAAAGTGGTTCAGCCCTTCGCCACTGAATTCCGCGCTCATATTGATCCGGACCATTCGCCAGATCTCCCGGGTGAAGAGGAACTGGAATTGTTCTGGGGGCTTCACGGCAGCATATTTTACATGGCAATCCGGCAGTTTGTTTACAATGTGCCCGTTGATGTCGACGTCGAACGGGCCGTGCGCAATTCTGTTGAAGTCTTTTACCACGGGGCGGAGCAGGCCTATCGCAGCGATTTTCTGAGCTGGCGCGATGCCGCTGGCGGCGCTGCGACGGGGAAGGCAGACCACAAATAAAACGCAAAAATCCACAAACTTGTGGACTCTTGTGGAAAGTGCTGCTTTTAGGGAGGCAGAAAGTGGCGCTATGGGCAAATCAAAACAAATCCGTTCGAATCACCGCGAGGTCGAGCTTCTCGAAGCGCTCGGCCATCTGGGTGGATCTGCGCGCAATGCCCATCTGGCTGAATTCCTTGAAGTGTCAGAAGAAACCGTGCGCCGGACGTCAAAGTCTCTGGCCAAAGCGGAGCTGGTCTGGCGCGTGCGCGGCGGTGTGTACCTGCGCAGCGCAGAGGCAGATGACGCTGGATTTGCCCGGTCCGGCAAACGAACTGACGGCAAAGACCGCGTTGCCAGCGCGGTGGCTGAGATGATCGCTGACGGATCATGCCTCTTTTTGGATGGGGGCGCGACCACCGCTTTTGTGGCGCAGTCTCTGATCAAACGCTCAAAACTGACCGTGGTGACCAACTCCCTCAATGTGGCGCAAATCCTGACGGGGCGGAATGACAACCGGGTGTTCCTGGCCGGCGGCGAGCTGAGCCAGGCCCGGTGGGGAACCTCCGGCCCGGAGACTCTGGCATTCCTTCAGCAGTTCAGCCTCGATTTTTCGGTCATCAGCGCCGATGCTGTAGACGAACATTCCGGTTTTTTAATCGGCGATACAGGGCAGGCCGCGATCGCCGGTCTGGCGCTGAAAAACGCGCGCCGCGGGATCGTCGTGGCGGACCGTAAAAAATTCGGCCAGGCAGCGCCGTTTGTTGTCTGTGCGCCTGAACTTGTGGGCGTGGTTGTCACAGACCAGATACCGTCGCCGGAGTTTCAGGCCAGCTTCGCGGCCTGGGGTGTTGAGCTTGTCAGCGTCGGGAAAAAAGACGCAAAATGAAGAATATTCAGGACCGGCAGTGGCCCGGTTGCCGACGCAAAACGTCGGGTGCTAGAGTGGAGTTTGAAGATGACGATTGTCTCATTTGTAGTGCAGTTAATGGGCGCAACGATGCTGTTGCTCTATGCGGTCCGCATGGTGCGTACCGGGATTGAGCGCGCCTTTGGGGCCTCGTTCAAACGGGTGGTCACCACCACCAGCCATCCGCTCAGTGCCGCGGGAACCGGGCTTGTTCTTGCGGTTATTCTGCAGAGTTCCGCAGCGGTTGCGATTCTGGTTGCGGGGTTTGCCAATACCGGCGCGATCGGGTTTGGCGCCGGGATAGCTGTTGTACTCGGGGCCGACCTTGGCTCAGCTCTGCTGATCCAGGTGCTGTCGTTCAAACTTGAATGGCTGGTGCCACTGTTGCTCGCGATCGGCGGGGGGCTGTTTATAAAATCTGACCGCCGGAAACTAAAGCAGGCGGGGCGCATACTCATGGGCATCGCGTTCATTTTGATTTCACTGCGTTTTCTGCGTGAAACGATGGATCCGATCCGCGACAGTGCGTTTCTGCCGTCAATTGCCGGTTTCCTTGAGACCGATTTTATCACCGCCTTTATTGCCGGCGCGGTTCTGGCCTGGGTGATGCATTCAAGTGTTGCGGTAATTCTGATGTGTGTGACGCTGGTGTCCATTGGAGCGCTGCCGATGGTTGCGGGTGTTTCGCTCGTGCTGGGCGCCAACCTGGGCAGTTCGCTGATACCGATGTGGCTGACCAAAAATATGGGCGCAGAAGCGCGACGGGTGCCTCTGGCGAATTTTCTGATCCGGGGCAGCGGCGCTGTGCTGGCGCTGTTTATCGTCAACAAATTGCCGGTGTTGCAATATCTGAGTGGCATGGGGGAGGCGCAGGCGCTGATCAATACTCATGTGCTGTTTAACGCGATATTGCTGCTGACATTGCCGGTCTGCCGTTTCTTGCTGGCGCCTGTTTCCCGCTTGTTGCCAGACGCGCAGGGTGGTGCCGAGGTCGTGCAGCAAATCAACCGCAGTGTATTGGACAATGCAGCGCTGGCGACGCCCAACCTGGCGCTGACCTGTGTCAAACGGGAACTGTTGCGTATGGCGCATCTGGTTGAAACGATGACGATCCCGGTGATGGATAATTTCCACAGTTACCAACAGGATCAGGTGGCAGAAATCGCTGGCCATGAGACGCATGTCAACATGGCGCTTGATGATATCCGGCACTATGTCGCGGCACTGCCAAAAGATATGGATGAGCTTGATCAGCAACGCGCCCGCGAACTTACCGAATATGCCATCGCGTTGGAAACCGCCGGGGATCTTGTGGTAAAACACATGATGCCACTGGCCAAAAAGAAGGCCGGCGGCAATATCAAGTTCTCAAAAGCGGGACGCGAAGAGCTTGTGAATATACATGAGCGCGTATTGGCGAATATGGCGCTGGGGTTCAACGTTTTGCTTTCGGATGACCTGGAAAGTGCGCGGCTGCTGCTGGAGGAAAAATCCGAAATGGCGCGGATGGAACGCTCCAGCCGCAAAAAGCACCTGAAACGTCTGAGCGACGGCGAGGCTATCAGCTTTGAATCCAGCAACATCCACCTGGAAGCTCTGCGGACCTATCGCGAGATCAACAGTCATATTGCCTCAGTGGCCTATCCGATCCTGTATCGGGGCGGGCAGTTGCTGGAAACCCGATTGATTGAGACGATCAGTGATGAAGGCCTGTCCCAGGTGAAATAGGCCCGGCTGCATGCAGCGGCTAAAAGGCCAGCCAGGTCAGCTTTGCGGCAATGTCGCAAGGCTGACGGCATAAACGCGCTGCATTAATGCTGCGCTGACGCTATTTCGGGCGGATAAACCGGTACACCCCAAATAGTGAAGCGGATTACAGCTGATCAATTGTGGCGAAGGCTGTCTCGAAATCAGCGCTGCGGATGCCGGTGCGCACAAGGTGGCAGACATTGCAGACTGGTCCTTCTGCCGCCAATGCGGTTTCCCATCGGGAGGCTGACACCATCTGCCCTGTTCCCATCTGAGCCTGATCTGGCATGAAAACAGGATGTCGCTGCCGATATCTTGACGCAGAACCGTGCTTGTTTAACACTTGCTCAGGTTAGAGCGCGGCGGAAAAACACATAAGCGACGGTAATGATGTTGTAGGATTAATCGATTTTTCTTGTCCTGTAACTCTGCCAGACTTCTGCCGGCACTCAAGACGATTACAGAGGGTAACCAATACTCGGGAATAAGAATTATAAATAACAGAGGAGAGTCCCATGAGACGAATAACTTCGGTTTTTACATCGCTGGCTGCCGGCGCGCTGCTGGCCACATCTGTGGCGGCGCAGACGGAACTGACCGTCTATACCGCCGTTGAAGCGGAAGATCTGGCACGTTACGCTGAGACGTTCAACGAGAGCAATCCTGATATTAAAATCAACTGGGTGCGCGATTCCACCGGCATAATCACCGCCAAGCTGCTGGCCGAGCGTGACAACCCCCAGGCGGATGTCATCTGGGGCCTGGCGGCGACCTCTCTCTTATTATTGAAGTCGGAAGGCATGCTGGAACCCTATGCGCCTGCGGGCGTAGAAGCGCTGGATGTAAAATTTGTTGATGCAGACAATCCGCCCGCATGGGTTGGCATGGACGCCTGGGTTGCGGCAGTCTGTTACAATACGATCGAGGCTGAAAAAGCCGGCCTGACGCCACCCACGTCCTGGCAGGACCTGACCGATCCGCAATATGCTGGCCAGATTATCATGCCGAACCCGAATTCCTCAGGCACGGGCTTTCTTGATGTGTCGAGCTGGCTGCAGATGTTTGGCGAAGAGGGCGGCTGGGACTTTATGGACGGGCTGCACTCCAACATTGCACGCTACACCCATTCCGGCTCCAAGCCCTGTAAACTGGCGGCAGCGGGTGAAATCCCGATCGGCGTGTCGTTCGCTTTCCGCGGTGCGAAATCCAAAGCCGCGGGCGCGCCGCTGGAAATCATAGTGCCCTCTGAAGGTGTCGGCTGGGACATGGAAGCGACCGCGATTGTCGCCGGAACCGCAAATCTGGATGCCGCAAAAGCGCTGGTAGATTTCACCGTCACGAAAGCGGCCAATGAGATGTACAATACCGGGTATGCCGTTGTCGCTTATCCGGGGATCGCAAAACCAGTCGAATATTTCCCCGAGGGTCTGCTGGAGGCGATGATTGACAATGATTTCGAATTTGCCGCCAACAACCGCGCGGCCATTCTGAAAGAATGGCAGTCGCGCTACGACGGAAAATCCGAAGCCAAGTAAACCAGTTGCGCGAAGGGCACGCCCCTTCGCGCATCTGCTTACCAATCAAGACCTGAGGTACTTAATCGAGAAATTGACGCGCAGCATGCGTGAACAGGTAAGGACGACTTTTGTGATTCAATCCACTTCCGGCCAGCTGAAATCCATTCCCACAGACACGCGGGAGACTGATCCCGCCAGCGCCCCTTATCTGAGCATCGCGAACCTGTGGAAAGCTTTCGGGGCTTTTCTGGCGCTCAAAGACATTTCTCTTGATATACATGAGGGCGAATTTGTTTGTTTTCTGGGGCCGTCGGGCTGTGGCAAAACCACGCTGCTGCGGGCAATTGCCGGGCTGGATCTGCAAACCAGGGGCTCGGTACTACAGGGGGGGCTGGACGTGTCAAACCTGCCGCCTTCAGAGCGGGATTTTGGCATCGTCTTTCAGTCCTATGCTTTGTTCCCAAATCTGACGATCGAAAAAAACATCGCCTTCGGGCTGGAAAACAGTGGTCGCAACAAATCTGAAATAGTGGCACGCGTTGCCGAATTGCTTGAGCTGGTCGGCCTGCCGGAGCAGGGCAGGAAATACCCGGCCCAGCTGTCCGGCGGGCAGCAGCAACGCATTGCTCTGGCGCGCGCAATTGCCACCAAACCGGGTCTGTTACTGCTGGATGAACCGCTGTCAGCGCTGGACGCTAAAGTGCGGGTACATCTGCGCCACGAGATCAAAGAGCTTCAGCGCAAGCTGGGCGTGACCACAGTGATGGTGACCCATGATCAGGAAGAAGCGCTGTCGATGGCGGACCGTATCGTGGTGATGAATGAGGGCGTGATTGAGCAGATCGGATCCCCGACCGAAATTTATCGCGCGCCGGCTAATTTGTTTGTGGCAGATTTTATTGGCGAGATGAACCAAATCGCGGCATCGGTCGCTGCGGACGGGCGGCTTCAGGTGGGCGAAAAAAGCTTTGCCTGCCTGGATCACAACTTTGCCGCAGGCACAGCGGTGGTGGCGGCGATCCGTCCTGAGGATGTCATCCCGCACCAGACCGGTCATGTTGCCGGGGAGGGGGAAGAAAACTGCATTGACGTGCTTCTGGACGAGATGGAATTCCTTGGCTCCTTCTGGCGCTGTCACCTGCGGAATGAGCGTTTCGGGGTTTCGGGTCTGATTGCAGATTTTTCAGTCAATGCCATCCGCAGGCTGGCGCTTGAAAGGGGTCAGACCATGACGGTTGAGTTGCCCGACAGCCGGCTGATGGCGTTCGCACGCCCGGAGGCGCAGGGATGAGCACGCTGACCCCGGGAAAACACGTGTTGCCGGCTGGGCCGACAGTCAAAGGCAAGCTGAGCCGTGATGATATTATGATGCGCGCTGGCATGGTTATCATCGCGCTGTACCTGCTGGTGACGCTGGCGTTTCCGCTTTACACGATGCTCTCCAAATCCTTTTCAACCTATCGCTTTGAGCTGTCTCAATATGAGTTTCAGGTCAGTGACGAGACCGGTGCCTTTGGTGGCGCAATTATTGACGGCGCTGCGCTGAACCTGCGCAGCGCCGCCTATGGTGACAGTGAACTGAACACCGGATCTGACGGCCGTCTGGGAGTGACAAAACTCTTCCCTGACTTCAGTTTTCGCAGCCCGGTGCGCTACCAGGTGCGCAACAGTGTTGCCGGCGGACGCTTTCTGGTCGGCTCAACCTTAAATGACAGCATTGACTGGTTGGAGCTGGATTCTAACACCTTCCGCCGGGTTCAGCTGCGTCCGGTGAAATCGACCGGATTTGATAATTTTATCAATTACTTCTCGACGCCAGCGCTGTTCAATTCGATCAAGAATTCGCTTTGGATATCGGTGCTGAGCACGCTGATCACCGTCTCCATCGCATTTTGGTTTGCCTATGCGCTGAACCGGAGCTGCATGCGGTATAAAGGCTTTTTCCGCCTGGTGGCGATGGCGCCGCTGCTGGTGCCTTCGCTGTTGCCCGGCATTGCGCTGGTCTATCTGTTTGGCAATCAGGGTATGCTGAAAGAGTTGCTGTTCGGGGCCAGTATCTATGGGCCGATCGGCATTGTTATCGGCTCAGTGTTTTTTACTTTTCCACATGCGTTTCTGATCATCAGCACCGCGTTGGCGATTTCAGATTCCCGGCTTTATGAAGCGGCGACCTCGCTGCGCGCCACCCGCTGGCGTACTTTCTGGACCGTGACCATCCCGGGCGCGCGGTATGGTTTGATTTCAGCCGCTTTTGTGGTGTTCAACCTGGTGATCACCGATTTCGGTCTGCCCAAAGTCATCGGCGGACAATTCAACGTGCTGGCGGTTGATATCTACAAACAGGTCATTGGCCAGCAGAATTTTGAAATGGGTGCGGTGGTTTCGGTGGTTCTGGTGGTGCCGGCGATCTTTGCTTTTGCCATCGACCGGCTGGTGCAAAGCAAACAGGTGGCCCTTCTCACCTCGCGCTCGGTGCCCTTTCAGCCGCAAGTCGACCTGAAGTTCGACCGGATATTCCTTGCGTTCTGCAGCCTCATTGCCCTGTTTATCATCGGTATTCTGGCGGTCTGTCAGTATGCCGCGCTGATCAAATTCTGGCCTTATGACCTGAGCCTGAGCCTGAACAATTATCAGTTCGACAAAATGGACGGTGGCGGCTGGAGGTCCTATTTCAACTCGATCAGAATGGCGCTGTTTACCGCAGTTGTGGGCACATCCATTGTGTTTTTTGGCGCCTATCTGGTCGAAAAGTCGAACGGGTTCAGGACCGGGCGGGCCATATTCCAGATGATTGCCATGCTGCCAATGGCAATCCCGGGTATGGTGCTGGGGCTGGCTTATATCTTTTTCTTCAACAATCCGGCCAATCCGCTGAATCCGATCTATGGCACAATGGCCATTCTGGTGATGGTTTCGGTGACCCATTTTTATACTGTGTCGCACCTGACCGCAGTGACGGCGCTGAAACAGATGGACCGGGAATTTGAATCGGTGTCGGCGTCCCTCAAGCAGCCGACATTAAAACTGTTCAGCCGGGTCACCGTGCCGGTGTGCCTGCCCTCGGTGCTGGATATATCGATCTACCTGTTTGTGAATGCGATGACGACGGTGTCGGCGGTGGTGTTTCTGTATTCGCCCAAAACGACACTGGCTTCGGTTGCGGTTCTGAACATGGATGATGCCGGGGACATTGCGCCGGCGGCGGCGATGGGAATGATGATATTTTATACCAACGCGGCTGCGCGTATTCTTCACCTGCTGGCCTCTAAAGGTATTCTGCGCCGGACCCAGGCCTGGCGGGCGCGTTAATCTGCTGAAAGCCCCGCGAACAGCCCGCCACAGTCATCTGTTGGCGGGTTTTTTCTGTTCTGGAGGCGTCTCAGCCTGGCAAGCGCGCGCGATGTCCATGAAGGCCCGGATCACTTTGACATCACGGCGTTGCCCGAGATGCACCATGGTTTCGCTCATGTGTATGCTGACGTCCTGCAGGGTCAGTTTGATCAGGCGGTCATCATGGCCGTATTCCGCCAGCGAGACAAAACCGACACCCGCGCCTGAAGCCACGACCTCGCGCACCGCTTCGCGCCCTTCGGCCACAATAGTGGCCAACAGCGGCACGCCTTTTGCACTGGCCGCATCTTCAAGCTTTTGACGGGTTTTCGACCCGACTTCGCGGAAGATCAGTGGCAAATTGGACAGTTCTGCCAGGCTGATGCTGGTTTTCTCAGCGGAAAAGTACCCTTTGGCCGCAAATGCGACAATCTCGGAGCTGCCGAGGTCCAGCGTTTCCATTTCCCTGCCGCGCGACAGGCCCCCGACCACGCCGATCTCAGCACTGTAGCTGCGCAACCCTTCCAGAATCTCTTCGGTATTGCCGGAGCGCAGCGAGACCACAACGCCCGGGTAGCGTTTTTGGAACTTGCCAAGAATATCGGTCACGTGATGGGCTGAATCTGCGATTATGCGCAGCGCGCCGTCCGTAATGGCGCTGGTCTCCGACATGTATTCTGAAATTTGTTGTTCGATTTCAAAGAACTGTTTGGTCAGCCGGAACAGAAGTTCCCCGGCCTCAGTTAACCGTGTGCGTTTGCGCTCGCGGAAAAACAACAACACGTCGTGTTCTTGCTCGAGTTTGCGCACCTGTTCAGAAATTGCCGGCTGGGTCAGAAACAGCGCTTCGGCGGCGCGTGAAAACCCGCCAAGCAATGCGACATGGTGGAACGCTTTTAACTGGCTGTAGCGCATGAATTCCCCCCTGAGCCAACCTATAAGCCCAGCCTATATTTCGATTGTATATTGCAATTTTACATATGGGAAGCGGTGCTGCAATGCTGTTCTCAGACCACATTTTCGGAGATGAAAGATGACCGCTGGATCCGTACCAATTGAAGCGCCCCGGTTGGGGGAGCCCTATCTGCTGACGCCTGGCCCGCTGACCACCTCCTACCCGGTAAAACAGGCGATGCTGCGCGACTGGGGCAGCTGGGATGCCGAATTCCGGGCCATGACGCAGCAGATGCGCGATCGTTTGCTGGCGTTGCTGGGGCCGGGGTCCGAGGATTTTGACTGTGTGCCAATGCAGGGCAGTGGTACGTTTTCGGTCGAAGCCATGCTGGGCTCGTTCATCCCGCGCGATGGCAAAGCGCTTGTGCTGGCCAATGGCGCCTACGGGCAACGCGCGGCGCTGACGCTGGCGTATCTCGGGCGCGACTATGTGCTGCTGGACAAAGGTGATTACCTGCCGCCGCGGGGTTTTGAGGTGGCGCAGATTCTTGCGGATGATCCGGCGATCAGCCATGTGGTGGCGATCCATTGCGAAACCAGTTCGGGCATCCTGAACCCTGTGGCGGAGATATCAGAAGCCACCTATGCCGCTGGCCGCAAGTTGCTGATAGACAGCATGTCGGCCTTTGGTGCCATTGCGCTGGAAGCGGATCAAATCCGCTTTGAGGCGCTGGTGTCCTCGGCCAACAAATGCATCGAAGGGGTGCCGGGCTTTGGCTTTATCATCGCCCGAAAAAGCGAATTGCAGGCCGCAGAAGGCAACAGCAACTCGCTGTCACTGGATGTGCATGCACAATGGGCGCATATGAACAAGACGGGGCAGTGGCGGTTTACCCCGCCTACTCATGTGGTTGCTGCATTTCTGGAAGCGTTGCGCGCGCATGAGCTGGAAGGCGGCGTGGCGGCGCGTGGTGCCCGTTATGGGCAGAACCGGGATGTGCTGGTGGCCGGTATGAGAGAGTTGGGATTTGAGACGCTGCTGACGCAGCGCTGGTTGTCGCCCATCATCGTGACGTTCTTTTGCCCGGCGGACCCCAACTTTTCTTTTGAACGGTTTTATGCGCTGATGAAGCAGCGGGGCTTTATTATCTACCCGGGGAAATTGACCGTCGCGGACAGTTTTCGGGTCGGATGTATCGGCCAGATGGATGGCGCTGTCATGCGGCAGGTTGTTGCCGCCGCCGGGGAAACTCTGGCGCAGATGGGGGTCGCTGAAGCGACGCCGCCGGCTTTGGCACTGGAAGAACGCCAATAGCTGACCGGTTGAGCAGACATCGCGCCGCGACGTTTTTCGCTGCCGGCAAGGGTCGTGCGGGCCGGGCGGGTGATTGCCCGGTCAAGCCCCTGCGGCCACGCAGACCAGCAGGAAGGGCAACGATTTAGTGAAACCGCCGCGTTCCAGCGGCAGCAATAAACCCGAAAGTTCCTGATGACCGCATCGATTGTGCATACCGAAGGCGAATCCAACACGTCTGCCGCCCGCCAGGACTGGCTAAAAAAATCCATTGGCCCCAGGGCGGCGCCGCTTTTGCAGCGCGACAGCGATGTTTTTCTGCATCAAAGCCTCTCAAGCCCTTGCGTCAGCACCATCGCGCGGGCGGAAGGCATCTGGATCGAAGATCTGGACGGGCGCCGGCTGATGGATTTTCATGGCAATTCGGCGCATCACATCGGCTATGCGCATCCGCGCCTGGTGGCGGCGATCAAAAAGCAGCTGGATGATCTGTCCTTTGCGCCGCGCCGCTTTACCAATGAACCTGCGGTGGCCCTGGCGGAGAAACTGGCAGAAATTGCCCCGGGGGATCTGTGCAAGACCCTGTTCACCACCGGTGGGTCGGACGCCAATGAAGTGGCGTTGAAAATCGCCCGCGCGGCCACAGGCCGGTTCAAAACGGTGTCCTTCTGGGACGCGTTTCACGGCGCCGGTTTTGGCGCTGCCAGTGTGGGGGGGGAATCGACCTTTCGCAGCCATATTGCCGGCCCGCTGCTGCCGGGCAGCGAGCATGTGGCGCCGTTTGCCTGTTACCGCTGCCCTTACAACCATGCCGGGCCGGAAGTTTGCGGTCTGGCCTGCGCCAAAATGGTCGATTACGTGCTGGAACGTGAAGGCGATGTCGCCGCCGTAATCGCAGAGCCAATGCGGGCGGTGCCCTATGTGCCGCCGCCCGGCTTCTGGAAAGCGGTGCGCGAGTCCTGCACCCGCCATGGTGCCCTCCTGATCATGGACGAAATTCCCACCGGTCTGGGCAAGACCGGCCGCATGTTCGCCTTTGAACACGACGATATTCTGCCGGATATTGTGACCGTCGGCAAAGCACTTGGTGGTGGCATTCTGCCCATCGCCGCCTGTATCGCGCGGGCCGGTCTTGATGTCTGTGGTGAATTTGCCATTGGCCATTATACCCATGAAAAAAACCCGGTGACCGCGCGCGCGGCGCTGACCACCATTGAAATCATCGAAGAAGAAGGGTTGGTCGGCCGGTCGGCAGAACTTGGCGATTATGCGATGGATTACCTGCAGACCCGTCTGTCCGGGGTGTCGGTTGTGGGCGATATCCGCGGGCGCGGCCTGATGTTTGGTGTTGAGATTGTCGAAGACCGTGCCGACAAAACACCAGGAAATGCCCGTGCGGAGCAAATTTACTATGCCTGTCTTGACGCTGGGTTAAGCTTCAAGATAAGTCACGGCTGTGTTCTGACATTGTCGCCTCCCCTCACCATTGCGCGCAAAGACCTGGAACGCGCGTTAGATATTGTCGTGACTGCGATAGAGGACTCTTCCGGATGAGCGCAACTACGGTTCTGATCGTATTATTTGCTGCATTTTTGCATGCGTCCTGGAACGCAATTGTCAAAGGCGCAGGAGACCGGACAATCATCCTGGGAATGATCGCGATGGGCCATGTGGTTCCCGGAATCGCTCTGATCTACTATTTTCCCACGCCGCTCGCGGCGGCGGCCCCCTATATCATTGCTTCTACGGTGATTCACTGGGGCTACTATTATTTGCTGAATGTGGCCTACCGGCACGGTGACCTGAGCCTGATCTATCCGATCACGCGGGGGCTCTCTCCGGTGCTGATCGCTTTGGGGGCACAGTTCTGGGTTGGCGAAAGCCTGCCATGGCTGGCCTGGGGCGGCGTGTTCACCGTTTCCGCAGGCGTCCTCGTGCTGACGCGCGGCATTGTCAGTGGTAATTTGCACAGGGGCGGGGTTATCGCGGCGATCGCAACGGCATTTGTTGTGGCGTCTTATTCGCTGGTTGACGGCATCGGAGTGCGCGTGTCCGGCAGTCCGCTTGGTTATATAGGTTGGTTGTTTACCGCGGAAATTACCGTGCTCATATTCATTTTCGGCACCCGGTTCGACCGCGTTCGCAAAATTCGCAAGAGAACTTTGACGCTGGGTTTTACCGGCGGGGTGATCTCCGGTGCTGCCTACGGCCTTGTTCTCTACGCAAACACGCTGGCGCCGCTTGGCGTGGTGTCCGCCCTGCGCGAGACATCGGTGATTTTTGCTGCCATCATCGGCGTCATGTGGTTTGGTGAAGGGCCCAAACGCCGTCGCCTGCTTGCCGGGGTGATCGTCGCCTGCGGTATCGTGATTATAGGGTTAGCCAGTTGAAAGTGACAGCGGCGCAGGCGGTAATGGCGGTCTGAGACTGCCCGGACCGGTTTGCACCGGGAACTGCGACATGCTGAATTGTTCAGGAGTTGCCGGATATGAACACGACATCTGTAAGAGATCTGGACGGATTGCATCTGGATGTGGCCATCATTGGCGGCGGCATTAACGGTGCCAGCGCCGCACAGCACTTTTCGGCCGCCGGGTATCGTGTGCTGGTGGTGGATCAGGGCGACTTTGCCGACGGGGCCAGCAGCAGATCAAGCCGGCTTCTGCATTGCGGCCTGCGGCACCTGGCGACAGGTGCCAATTTCTGGTCTTCGCTTCTGCACCCGGACCGGTTGCTGCGCTCAATGGGCACCGTGCGTGCGGACATGGTTGCACGCGATGAAATTGTCCGTAGCATTCCAGGTCGTGTCAAAGCGATGAATTTTTGCCTGCCGATATATGAAGATGACCAATATGCGCCCTGGCATATGGATGCCGCCTTTTCTGCCCTGCGATTGATGAGCCCGGCGGGGGTGCCTCTTGAGTACCGCCGCTATCACCCGGACAAGCTGGACCAGGTGCCAGTCGCTTCCTGGCTGCGGGATCGCGGTAAGTTGCGCAGCGTTGCGGTGTTTCGCGAGTACCTTTTTGATTGGCCGGAACGGATCGCGCTTGATGCTTTGTTTGACGCGCAGCGCATGGGGGCGTTGGTTCACAATTACACCCGGGTTGAAAAACTGGAACGTGTCGCGCCTGAGGGGCACTGGCACCTGGCGCTGCGTGCAACCGGAGGCGCCGGTGCGGTTGCGGGCGAAACCGCGCAGGTGACGGCCGGAATCGTACTTAATCTGACGGGTGCCTGGGTAGATGACGTGATTGGTGCTACCGGGCAGAATGCGCGACCCAAATGCACAGGGATGAAGGGGATCCATATCGCGGTCCGGCTGCCTGATGCTTTTGCTGGTTGGGGAGTATTTGCCTACAACAGCATCGGTGAACCGCTGTATTGCCTGCCCTGGCGGGGGTTTCACTATATCGGGCTGACCCGGACTCCGTTTGATGGTGAGTTGGCGAGTGTCATTGCTTCTGACCAGGAAATCGACTGGTTAATCGCTGAAAGCAACCGTTGCCTGCCCAGGCTGGCGCTGTCGCGATCAGACATATTGTACACCTGGGCCGGGGTGAACCCGCTGACGCACGACGCAGGTGATCCGATGGGAAGCCGCGAGATCAAAATTCATGGGCCTGGCGCGGACGGGCCTTCCGGCATATTCACCCTTACCGGTGGCGCGATTATGACACACCGGCGGGTGGCAGGCCGATTGTTGCGAAAAGTGTCAAAACAGATCGCGCCCTCAGGTGCAGCGCAGAAACTCAGGTTCGACCCTGATCCCGGCGATATCGGGTCCGACGGCGCGCGCCTCATTGCAGGTGAGCACAGTGTTTCAGTGGCCGAAGTGCTGCGGTGTGCGCGGGACGAACAACCAGCAACGCTGTCGGATCTGATAATGCGCCGGCTTGGTCTCGGCTGGGACAACGACCAAGGCCTGGCGCTGGCGCGACCGGTGGCGGAAGTGGCAGCGCCTGTGCTGCAATGGTCAGACGCCCGGATTGAAGCGGAAGTGAGCGCGTTTGAAGCACATCTTCAGGCCGCGCGGCGCCGGCCTGGAGTGCCCTGAGCGCCGCGTTGGCAAGAACAGGGTGGGGGCTGAGACCGGACGCCCGGCGGGCCCGAAATTTGCCGCTGAACATCAGGGAAATCAGACCAGTACGCTGCGTGGCAAGGGACGGCGCAGGCGCCACCAGCCTCTGCCACGCAGCAATTCCAGATCAGCCTTCAGGGGCCTGCATCTGCAGTGGCGCCGACAGGTAGGTGCCGACCTCTTCGCCGATGTCACAGCTTACGCGGGCGTGAACGCGACCCTGGCGGTCGGGAAATCGTTGTTTGTCCTGTACCGGAAAGATGCCTTCGTGCCAGATGCCCGGACGGATATAGAGCCCTTCAGACCCGTCGCACCAGAACGCCACAACTTTGTCCGGCGTCAGATCATCGCCCGGCAGAGCGACCGGCACCACAAAGGGCAGCTTGTCCAACGGGAAAAACAGCTGCCCGCCATCGGGGTGATAATTCATGTGCCAGAGCAGGACTTTTTCGCGGGGGCTGGTCTGTTCCTGATCCGACGCAGACTGGGGATCCGTCGATCAGCCCAGCACGTAGGTCCCGTTTACAGCTTCGTTGGCGCCATAGAGAATATCACCCTTCCACTCGCCATAAAATATCCCTTCGACAAAGCCGCCTTGGTCACCGGTACCAGCACCCATCGGACGCCAGCCCTGCGCCGGCCACTGTTTAATCTCAATCTCGAAATTCTCCGGGTCATCCACGAGGCAGCCATAAGCGCTGACGCTCTCAGCAGTTGCTTTGATCGGCGGGACTTCGAAAAGCTCCTGGGAGGGCTTTTCAGAAGCGTCGAACATGTAGTCCGGGGCGGTTGCCGTCATCTATGTTTCCTTTGCGCAAACCGGGTATCTGGGTACTGGCAAACCCAATGGTTTTTGGCTGCTCGAATCAAAACACTTCTCGTGACATTGCGAGTGTTAACACCGTATCGAAACTACAGGAATTGGCTCTGAGGGCGAACCGTGTAACTCAGCGCAATCCAGCGCCGTTTCGCATCGGTGCAGCGGTCCTTTTGAGCAGGGCAGGCTGTCTGACTTATGAACGTAGTCAGGGCGCGCAGGCATATAGGACCACCTGTGCTTCCTGTTTCTGGCGCGGATCCAGTGCGGTGGTTGAGGGTGAGTTATTCAGCTCTCTGACCGCCAGGAGGTAAAGCGGTGTGGCGATACGCCGTAGAGTTTCTTAAACTCCCGGGAAAACATTGCCCGGTTGCCATAGCCTGATGCCAGTGCGACATCCGCGACGCTGAGACCGGTTTCGGCCAGCAAAGTGCGCCCGTGCGAAAGGCGTTGGTCCTTCAGATATTTGGCCGGCGTTTTATCGGTATAACTTTTGAACAGACGTTCCATCTGACGGCGCGATATATTGTGCAGGGCTGCGATGGAGCCCATATCCAGATCTTCATCCAGGTGTTTTTCCATGTAGTCGATAATTGCGATCAGTTTGGGATTCCGACTGCCGATGCTCAGCGCAGTCCTGGTTTTCCGGGTGGCGTCTTCTTCCCGGTGATAGGGGTGCAGGCACATGTCCATCACCGGTTGAAACAGGGCGGGGCCATGGGTGGTCAGAATCAGTTTCAGGATCAGATCCGTTGAGGACGAGCCGCCGCTGCTGGACAGGATGCGCCGGTCAATGGTGTAGATCCGCGGTTCTGGTTTAAGCGTGGGGAAATGTTCGGTGAAGGCGGTCTCGTTTTCCCAGTGCAGGGCAAACCGGTGTCCCTGCAGAATTCCAGCCCGGGCCAGGGTATAGGCACCGGTGCACAGGCCGCCAACGATCTGGCCGCTGCGCCACTGTTTGCGGATCCAGGCCGCGATCTTGTCTGAGGTATTTTTTTCCGGCTCAACCCCGGAGCAGACCAGAATTGTTGCACGGCCGTCCGGGTCCCGGACCGGCCCGTCGGCGGCAACTGTCACCCGGTTTGAGCATCTTACCGGTGCGCCGTCATCAGACATGGTTTCCCATGTGTACAGCTCTTTTCCGGCCAGTTGATTGGCGATGCGCAGTGGCTCAAGTGCCGAGCTGAAAGCGGCCATCGACAGGCCGGGCAGCAAGACGAACACAAAATGCTCCGCTTCTCCCAGCCGGGTCAGCGCCACATGGGCCACGCCTTTGGAAATAAACCCTGGCTGTGGCGCGCTGCTGTTTTCTGAGGTGTTGTCCATAGTGAACCCTATCAGATTTTGCCGCGGCTTATGTGCGTTCAGGCGACCTGCAAATGCACTAAAGCGGTAGCGGGCGGCCCTCGACAATGGATTCCATCGCGAAATAACTGGTGACGGCATCAAGTTCGACGGCTTCGATCAGCCGCTGATACACCTTGTCATAGCTGCTCATGTCCCGGGTCACCACTTTGAGCATATAATCATAATCCCCGCCGATGCGGAAAAAATCCACCACTTCGGGGATGGTTTGTACATGGCGGCGAAAGGTGGTCAGCCAGTCTTTGGAGTGATGCCGGGTGCGCAGCATGACAAAAACCACCAGATCCAGATCCAGCAGTTTTCGGTCGATCCGTGCGGTGGTGCCGTTCAGGATTCCGGCCGCGTTCAGCGCCTGCAACCGCCGCCAGCAGGCGTTTTGCGACAGGCCGACCTGGTCTGCCAGCTCCCGCTGGGACAGCGAGGCATCCCGTTGCAGCGACTTCAGGATCAGGCGGTCAATATGATCTACATTTTTATGCTTCATTGGATCATGTGACACAAAGAATACTGATTTCGCAATGAAATTGGGTAAGTTTATCGCCGATTATCGGGTCATACTGTTCGAAAGAGGAGACGCTCAGATGGTTTTGACCCAATTCAAGCAAGAAATAGCATCCGAAACTCTGGCCGGGTTGCGTGCTGGTGTGATCGGCGAAGGCCTTATGATTCCCGGGCTGAACGGAGATGTGCCGCTGGTCTATGCGGATTATGTGGCCTCCGGGCGGGCCATGAGCCAGGTCGAGGATTTCATCAGCCGCAAAGTGCTGCCCTTTTATGCCAACAGCCATACTGAGGCGTCTTACTGTGGTGGCTATATGACCCGTCTGCGCGGCGAGGCGCGGGACGAGATCGCCCGGATCACCGGCGCGGATGAAGGTTGTTCGGTGATTTTTGCCGGCTCCGGCGCCACCGCAGGGCTGAACCGGCTGGTCAGCCTGCTTGGGGTCAACGAGGCGGCGCGCCCGGTGGTCTTTATCGGACCCTATGAACATCATTCCAACATTCTGCCCTGGCGGGAAAGCAAGGCGGAGGTCATTGAGATCCCCGAAGCCGCCGCGGGCGGCCCGGATCTGGAAGTGCTGCGTGAGGCGCTGAGCGCGCATGCCGGTGCGGATCTGATGATCGGCGCGTTTTCGGTCGCCTCCAATGTCACCGGCGTCATTTCTGACGCGGATGCGGTGACGCGGCTGTTAAAGGAGTTCGGTGCCCTGGCAATCTGGGACTATGCCGGCGGCGGGCCCTATCTGCCAATCACCATGGGGCAGGGCGATACCGCGCGCGATGCGATTGTGGTGTCACCGCATAAATTTGCCGGCGGGCCTGGTGCGTCTGGCGTGCTGATCCTGCGCGACAGCGTGGTCAGGCGGAACACGCCGAGCTGGCCTGGCGGCGGCACTGTCAGTTTTGTTTCGCCCTGGGATCACGCCTATTCCACTGATCTCGCCACCCGTGAGGAGGCCGGCACGCCAAATGTCATCGGGGATATCCGCGCAGCGCTGGCGTTTTTGATGAAAGAGGCGGTGGGGCAGGGCACGATTGAAGCGCGGGAGGCGCAATACAACGCTATGGCCCTTAAGGCCTGGGGTGACAATCCGCAGTTGCAGCTTCTGGGGGTGGATAAAGAGCACAGGCTGCCGATATTTTCTTTCCTGGTGACCGATCACGCGGGCGCCCCGGTGCATCAGCAATTGTTCACCCGCATGCTCAGCGACATCTTTGGCATTCAGGCCCGGGGCGGCTGTGCCTGCGCCGGCCCCTATGCCCATCGGTTGCTGGGCATCGATCAGGCGGCCTCTGCTGCGTTGCATGCGGATCTGCGTGCCGGCAAGGAATTGCAAAAACCGGGTTGGGTGCGGCTGAATTTCAGCTATCTGATGGATGAGGTTGCTGTGCGGTATATACTAGAGAGCGTGACGGCGCTGGTGCGGGACATTGATCGCTATACCGCCAGGTATCAGTGTGACACGCACACCGCCCGATTCCGCGCCGTGGCCTGAAGGTTTAATTCCCTGCCGTAAGTAAAGAATCCGGTAAATACCTGATATTACCATGATCCGGTAGTATGAGGGTGGATATTTACTGACTCAGTGTCGTTTTATTTTGACATTTAAATTAAAACATGGATTCTGTTGCGGGTAACAGCAGGGGAATTTCATGTATTTGGGCTTGGATCTGGGCACGTCGGGGTTGCGTGCGGTTCTGATGACGGAGGCGGGGCAGGTGATGGCTTCCGCCCAGCAGGGGTACGGGGTGAGTCATGCCCGGCCCGGCTGGAGTGAGCAGGATCCCAAAGATTGGATTGCGGCCTGTGAAAGCTGTCTTTCGCAGCTGAAAGCATCGGATGGCGACGCCCTGTCGCGCCTGCGCGGCATCGGGTTGTCGGGCCAGATGCATGGCGCAGTGCTTCTGGATGCGAGCGGCGACGTGTTGCGTCCGGCGATGCTGTGGAATGACACACGCAGCCATGCAGAGGCAGCCCGGCTTGATGCCGCCACAGATGTGCGCGCGCTCTCCGGCAATATCGTCTTCCCGGGATTTACCGCGCCAAAACTGGCCTGGCTGCAAAAACATGAAGCCGCAATCTGGGCCCGGGTTGCCAAAGTACTGCTGCCCAAAGACTATCTGCGCCTTTGGCTGAGCGGCGACTATGTCTCTGACATGTCGGATGCGGCGGGTACCAGTTGGCTGGATACGGGGGCAAGGCGCTGGTCTGAGCGCTTGCTGGAGGCCTCAGGCATGCGACGGGATCAAATGCCGGATCTGGTCGAAGGCTCTCATGCATCAGGACAGTTGCGCGCCACTCTGGCCACTGATTGGGCTGTAACAGAGCCTGTTATTATCGCCGGTGGGGGTGGTGACAACGCCGTTGCCGCCTGTGGTGTCGGGGCGATGCATGAGGGGCAGGGTTTTGTCTCGCTCGGCACCTCCGGTGTGTTGCTGGCCGCGCGCGACCGCTATGCGCCAATGCCGGAAACTGCGGTGCATACGTTTTGCCATGCGGTGCCGGACACCTGGTATCAGATGGGGGTGATGCTGGCGGCCACCGACAGTCTGAACTGGCTGGCCCGTAATCTGGGTCAGGATGCGGCCGCGCTCACGACCGCGCTGGGCGAGCGGATCGGCGCGCCGGGGCATATTCGCTTCCTGCCCTACCTGTCGGGCGAGCGCACGCCGCATAATGACAGTGCGGTGCGCGGCGCCTTTTTAAATCTCGATATTGCTGACGGGCCGCAGGACCTGACCCGGGCCGTGATGGAGGGCGTTTGTTTTGCTCTGCGTGACAGTCTGGAAGCCCTGCGTGCGACCGGCGCGGATCTTCAGTCGCTGCTGGCCACCGGGGGTGGCACCCGCTCGCGCTACTGGCTTGAATTGCTGGCCACCATTCTGGACCTGCCGCTGGACCTGCCGGTGGCCGGGGATTTTGGCGCGGCGCTGGGCGCGGCGCGACTGGCGCAATGTGCCACCGGTTCTGATCCGGAACAGATCCTGATCCAGCCGGAAACGGCCGCAACCATTTCTCCGCGATCCGGGCTGAGCGAGGCCTATGAACAGGCTTATCAGTCCTATCGCGCCACCTACCCCATGATAAAGGCATTGCCATGAACACCGGTTTTTTCGACGGGATATCACCCGTCCGCTATGAAGGCCCCGACAGCACCAACCCGCTGGCCTTTCGCCACTACAACCCCGATGAGGTGATCATGGGCAAGCGGATGGAGGAGCATCTGCGGTTTGCTGTCGCCTATTGGCATTCTCTGGCCTGGGAGGGCGGCGATCCGTTTGGCGGCCATACGTTTGAACGCCCCTGGCACCCGCAGAACGATATGGGGCGCGCCAAACTCAAAGCCGATGTCGCGTTTGAAATGTTCGCGCTGCTGGGGCAGCCGTTCTATTGCTGGCATGACGCGGACATCCGGCCCGAAGGCGCGACATTTGCCGAGAGCCAGCGCAATTTTGAAGAAATAATCGACTATTTCGCCGGCAAGATGGACGCGGGCGGGCCCCGGTTGCTCTGGGGCACGGCGAATATGTTCAGCCATCGCCGTTTCATGTCCGGAGCTGCCACCAACCCGGATCCGGACGTGTTTGCCTGGGCCGCGGCTACGGTGAAAAACTGTATGGACGCCACGCAAAAACTGGGCGGTGAAAACTATGTGCTCTGGGGCGGGCGCGAAGGGTATGAGACTCTGCTCAATACTGACATGGGGCGCGAACTGGACCATATGGGCCGGTTTCTGAACATGGTGGTCGAGTATAAACACAAGATCGGCTTTAAGGGGCAGATCATGGTTGAGCCCAAACCGCAGGAGCCCAGCAAGCACCAGTATGACTATGATGCGGCGACCTGTTATGGTTTTTTGCAGAAATACGGTCTTGAAGGCGAAGTGACGCTTAATCTGGAGCAGGGCCACGCTATCCTGGCCGGGCATTCCTTTGAACACGAGATCGCCACGGCCACAAGTTTGGGCGTGTTCGGGTCGATTGACATGAACCGTAACGATTATCAATCCGGCTGGGACACCGATCAGTTCCCCAACAATGTGCCTGAAGTGGCGCTGGCCTATTATCACATTCTGAACGCCGGCGGTTTCACCCGGGGTGGTACCAATTTCGACGCCAAGCTGCGCCGCCAATCGCTTGACCCGCAGGACCTGATCGCCGCGCATGTGGGCGGCATGGATGTCTGCGCTCGTGGATTTAAAGCGGCGGTGGCGATGGTTGCCGACGGCGGGCTGCAGGCGGCGCTGGAGACACGCTACTGTGGCTGGGATACTCCGGAAGCCCGGACGATGCTGGGCGGGTCGCTGGAACAGGCTGCTGCCCGCGTTGTCAGCGGTGATGTTGATCCGCAGCCGCGTTCCGGCCGCCAGGAAATGCTGGAAAACTACGTGAACCGGTTTGTCTGATCACATTGAAGCGGTCGGCTCCCACCAGGGGGCGGACATACTCTGCGCCACATTGCGCTCGGAGCGCGCCCGGGTCCGGATCCTGAACCTGGGTGCGATTACGCAAAGCTGGCATGTGGACGGGGCGCCGGTGATTCTTGGCTATGAGGATCCGCGGGCATACGTGACGGACCCTTATTACTTGGGGGCGATTGTCGGGCGGGTGGCAAACCGGACGGCAGGTGCCCGGTTCCAGATGGGCGGCGTGATCTATGATCTGCCGCAAAACGACGGGCGGCATCACCTGCATGGCAGCCTGAGCAAATGCCTGTGGGACATGAGTTGCTCCGGAGAAGCGGTGACACTGCGATACCATTCGCCTGACGGAGACGGCGGCTATCCGGGCGCGGTGGACTTTAGCCTTGTGATCAGGCTGGACGGTGTGCGGCTGAGTTATGAGATGCGGGCGGTGCCGGACCGCCCGACACCCATCAATCTGGCGCAGCACAATTACTATAATCTGGATGGTGGTGCCGACATAAATCGTCACAAGCTGCGCGTAGCCGCGGAGGGCTGGACCCCGGTTGACGATGAGCTGATCGCGCTGGGCACGATTGAGCCCGTGCGCGGCACAGGTCTCGACTTTCTCGGCGCAACCAGGCTTTCCGATATTAATCTGGAGAGCGGTATCGATGCAAATCTGGTGCTGACGGGAGCACCGGGCGCTGCAGCGGAGTTGAGGGCGGAGAATGGCCGCAGATTGCGGCTGCATACCGATCAACCCGGTTTGCAGGTTTACAGCGGTGGCGGGCTTGGAACACCTTTCAGGCCGTATCAGGGTCTGTGTCTGGAGCCGCAGGGATTTCCAAATGCGCTGAATACGCCAGCCTTCCCGTCAATTATCGCGACACCGGAAGCGCCTTATCACCAACTGTTGGAGGTTGAAATTTCATGAGATTGCTTCTTATCGCAGCATTGTTTCCCGCCGTTGTTGCGGCGCAGGATCTTCCGGTGGCCGACGCGGTTTTTGCACCACAAGACCCGGCTGAAGTCGCCCTCGGGCAGCTGCTGTTCTATGACAAAATCCTCAGCGGCAACCGCCAGGTCGCCTGTGCCACCTGTCACAACCCGGTTCTGGGAACCGGGGACGGTGTCTCGCTTGGCCTTGGGGACGGGGCCAGTGGGCTTGGGCGTGAGCGGCGGGTTATTGCGGACAACATGCCCGAGAAAAGGGTGCCGCGCAACGCGCCGCCGCTGTTCAACCTGGGGGCGGCTCAGTTCACCCGCATGTTTTACGACGGCCGGCTCGAGGCCGACGACAGCCGGCCCTCCGGCATCAGATCGCCGCTGGAAGAGGATATGGTCTCCGGCTTTTCTTCAGTTCTGGCGGCGCAGGCGATGTTCCCGGTATTGTCTGGCGACGAAATGGCCGGACAGTATTCTGAAAATGAAATATCTCAGGCGGTGCGGCTGGGATTTCTGTCCAGTGAGGGCGGTGCCTGGGATCGGATCACCGCGCGGGTCACCGCGATACCGGCCTACAGCGAAGCGTTCGCAGCGCTGAAAGGGGCTGAGGCCGAAATCCGTTTCACCGACATCGCCAATGCCATCGCGGCGTTTACCGCGGATGAATGGCGGGCAGATAGCAGCCCGTTTGACCGTTATCTGCGCGACGGCAGCGCGATGAATGATACCGCCATGGCGGGGATGAAGCTGTTTTACGGCCGTGCTGGCTGTTCTGCCTGTCACAGCGGTCAGTTTCAGACCGACAATAATTTTTACGCCATCGCGATGCCGCAGATCGGGCCGGGCAAAGCGGCTGCGTTTGAAAGCTATCTGCGCGACACCGGGCGCATGCGGGTCACCGGCCGGAGCGAGGACGCCTATCGCTTTCGCACGCCGTCGCTGCGCAATGTGACGCAGACCGCGCCGTATGGTCATGCGGGCGCCTATGCCACACTTGAAGCGGTCGTGCGCCATCATCTCGACCCGGTTGCGGGTCTGCGCGGCTATGATCCGGCGCAGGCGGTGTTTCCGGATCTGCCGGGTGCGCAGGACTTTGCCCTTATGGCGGACAGTGCTGAAGTGGAGGCGATCGCTGCAGCGAACGAATTGTCGCCGGTGGCGCTGACGGATGACGAGGTCGCGGACATCCTCGCTTTTCTCGCTGCGTTGAGCGACCCGGTCAGTATTAACGGTCGGCTCGGGGTGCCGGAGAAGGTGCCTTCCGGACTGCCGGTGGATCAGTTGGCAGAGATCGCCAGCGACTGACCGTCGCGCGTCAGTACGAACATCTGATTGGCGGCCACGTCCCGCCAGTCAGATGCGGTGCCGTCCGGCCAGATCACCCGCACTTGCGCCGAGGTGGCGTCACCAAGACCAAAATGCGGCGGTCCCAGGCTGCCCCCGGCGTGGCCGCCACCGATAGTGATTTCCCGCGTCTGTATGCGGTCGCCGCTCCGCAGTTCAATAAACGCGCCGATGGCATCCCGGTTCAGCGCGGTCTGCTGTGGCATCACTGCGATCCAGTTGCCTGCGTCAGGGCTGACGTTCTGGTAAATCTCCATTGCTGCGCGGCGGTTCACCACGGCCAGGTCCAGCAACCCGTCATTGTTGAAATCGGCCAATACCGCGCCGCGGCTGCGTGCCATCGACCCTATTCCCGCCAGATCTCCGGATTCGCTGAAAGTCCCGTCCTGGTTTTGCAGCAGCAGGTTATTGGGGTCGGCCATGGCGGCACCGGGCATTTGTTCCACATTGCCCTTGGCAATAAAAATATCGTCCAGCCCGTCATTCTGCACATCGCCAAAAGCCACATGCCAGCCGGTTGAGGGTCGCCCGTCATCGCCCGAATAAGGGCGATGTGCTGTGGTGCCGCGCTCATAAGTGGCGTCAATATATTCGGGGCGGCCGCTGCCACTCAGCGTCTGCAGCTTCTGATCGCCCATCGAAGAGAGGTAGACTTCCGAGAGGCCGTCACCGGTCAGATCGCGGCTGGCGATACCCATGCCCCAGATCATATAGCGTTTCCAGCCGTCTTGACGGCTGTAGAGACGGGGTGTCTCCTCCATCGCCCAGAGCTGTTCTTCGCCGTCTTTGACATAATAATGCCGGTCATTGGACATGCGCAGATCAGCGCGACCGGTGCGAGCCCAGTCGGTGAACAGGATCGACAGCGGGCAATAGCCCGGTTTTAGCGCAGTTGGGCTGGGATAGGCTCTGTTTAGTGGCCGGTACAGGCTGCTGCTGTCACAGGTCTCAAACGGGCCTTCCGGGTTGCTGCGGTCGACGTAATTGCCAAATGCAAGCGTGGGCAGGCTCTGGCCCGTCTCCCAGGTTGCCGAAAATGCGGTGGTCCAGCCGTCGGTGCGGCTGCTGAAACCAAGGTGGTCAAATGGCTCGAACCTGCAGTCGCCCAGCCCGCGTAAAATCAGGTTTTCGCCGACGCGCAGCACCGCCAGATCGGTGATGCCATCACTGTCTATATCAAGTGGATAGGCGCCGGTGACCCCCGTCAGTGCCAGCGCCGCCGGGGTGTCGGGCGTGAAATTAACCGGACCGCCGGCGGCAGACTGGTTGCGCAACAGGATTGCCGGTGTTTCGCCGCCAGCGGCGTAAAGTTCAGGCCGCTGATCGCCATTGCAGTCAAAGGAGGCAAGGCCGCCGCCGACAAAATGCTCCCAGCCGCCGGTATACTGGTGGTTGATCTCCGGGTTGCGCGGCGCAAACAGGGGGGGGGAGCGCGGCGTGGTTGCCGCCGTTTCTGCAAGGGCCGGCGCCGCCGCGAGCGCGAGAATGAGCAGGTTAAACCGCATTTTCGGTGATCCGCTGCAAAGCCAGGTCCGCCACGCCTGCGATGGCATAGGCGCCCGCGCCTTTGGCCCACATCAGATCGCCCCATTTGTGGATTTTCACTTCTGGTGGCGGCATGTCTATCTGCACGATTGATTTTTCCAGATTGGCGATGACATCCTCTGCATAGAGGAAATCAGCCTGCATCCGTTCGCCCGACAGGATGATTAATTTGGGATCGAAAACATTTACCATATTGGCCAGGCCCATGGCGAACATGCGGCCAGCGCGGTCCAGTATCGATTTGGCGGTGGTATCGCCGTTTTTGGCGGCATCAAACAGCAGTTGCAAGCGTTCGGCCGCGGTGTCGGCATCGGTCAGATCGGTGGTGGTTGTGGCTTCGCGCAGCAGGGCGTAATCGGCGACATAGGCCTCAAGGCAGCCACGCTGGCCGCAGCGGCACAGCGCACCGTCCAGCTGTACTTTGGTGTGACCAAATTCGGCGCCGCGCCCGCCAGTGCCGCGGTAGATCTCATTGTCGATAACAATGCCCATGCCGACACCGCTTTCGATGGTGATGACGATGAAGTCGCTGACGCCTCGCCCGTGGCCAAAAAACTGTTCTGCCATGGCCACAAGATTGGCGTCATTGTCGATGAAAACCGGCAGATCAAGCTGGTGCTGAACCAGGTCACGCAGGCCAATATTGCGGCTTGAAAAATTTGGCGACCAATAAACCAGACCCCGTTCGGCATCGACTATACCTGCGAGGCCGAGGCCGATTCCGGCAAGATCACCCATGGTCAGGTTCGATGATTTTACTGCATCTTCAATGGCTTCTATCAAAATCGGCACAAATTCTTCCGGACTGTACTGCGTGCGCGTCAGCGGGGTGCGCCCTTCGCCAAGCAGGGTGCCTTCAAAATCCAGCAAAGCAACGGTGATGGTCTGGTTGGACAGTTTGGCCCCGGCCACAACGCGCGCTGCGCCGCGGACTTTAAGGTCGACCCTCGGACGGCCACGGCGCAGATCGCTGCGCGCAGCACTTGGCCCGGTCTCCTCAATCAGTCCTTCACGGATCAGTTCGGCGGTGATGGCGGTAACGGTTGCGGGGCTGATTCCGGTCTCGCGGGCGACATCAACGCGGGCGATGCGCTGCGCCTTCCGGATGGCACCAAAAACCGCACGCCGGCCTGCGTCTCTGGGGTCGTTTAACATTGAATTGCCCATTCATTCTCTGGTTCCGCCAGCTCAGATCCGGCAGTCATTCGTTATAATTCATTTTTCAAAGGAATAACGCAAGCAGTCAATGAAAAAAATCAGTTAATCGCGAGAATTCGGCCGAAATACAGATTATTTGCGATGATTTAATTGGACATGTAAATTAAGTACTGTTAGCGTTCCTGTACCACCCCGATTCCACAGCTGAATCCGGGGGTATATTTGGGAGGATATTATGAAAAAACTTACTGTCGTTGCCGCGGCCATTCTGAGTGCCGCAGTTTCCACCGCCTCATACAGCGCTGAGCTTATCGTGGGTGTCAGCTGGTCAAACTTTCAGGAAGAACGCTGGAAGACCGATGAAGCTGCGATCAAAGCAGCGCTGGAAGCCGCTGGCGCAACCTATATTTCGTCAGACGCTCAAAGCTCATCTTCAAAACAGTTGTCCGACATTGAATCGCTGATCTCACGCGGTGCGAACGCGCTGATCGTGCTGGCTCAGGATGCTTCTGCGGTTGGTCCTGCGGTCGATGCGGCGTCTGATGAAGGCATCCCTGTGGTGGCTTATGACCGTCTGATCGAGGACAGCCGTGCCTATTACCTGACTTTTGACAATGTTGAAGTCGGCCGGATGCAGGCACGTGCGGTGCTCGCACTGCAGCCCAAAGGCAACTATGTGATGATCAAAGGGTCGCCAACTGACCCGAACGCAGATTTCCTGCGCGGTGGTCAGCAGGAAGTTCTGCAGGCGGCGATCGATGCCGGTGACATCACTATCGTCGCTGAGGCCTATACAGATGGCTGGCTGCCAGCCAACGCTCAGCGCAACATGGAGCAGATCCTGACCGCTGAGGACAACAATGTCGATGCGGTTGTGGCTTCTAATGACGGCACCGCAGGTGGTGTTGTTGCGGCGCTTACCGCACAGGGTCTCGAAGGCATTCCGGTGTCCGGCCAGGATGGTGACCATGCGGCGCTGAACCGCGTTGCGATGGGCACACAGTCTGTTTCGGTGTGGAAAGACGCGCGCGCGCTGGGCAAAGCAGCTGGTGAAATCGCTGTGGCTCTCGCCGGTGGCGCCGACATGATGTCCGTAGATGGCACTATGTCCTGGACCTCTCCTGCGGGCACCGTCATGAACGCGACGTTCCTCGCTCCGGTTCCTGTGACACGCGGCAATCTGAACGATGTCGTCGACGCAGGCTGGATCGCCAAAGATGCGCTTTGCGCCGGTGTGACGGATGCGGCTGTCGCCGCCTGTAACTAAAACAACTGACCTTCCCCGCGCTGTCAGCGGGGAAGGCGCCCAGCCCCCTCTTATCGCACAATGAATCAGGCGCCGCGGGTCACCAACCCGGGCCAGAATTGTGCTATATTGCATGTGGGCGAATGTTTCCGGGAAGAGAGAAAATGAAAAACGGGATAAAAAACGTCTTTGACAAATTGGGGCTGGATACCCGGCTCCTTGGAATGATCGGGGCGTTGCTGCTGGTCTGGATCGTGTTTGATTTTTACACCGGAGGCCGGTTTCTGACAGCACGCAACCTGTTTAACCTGTCGGTTCAGACCGCCTCGGTGGGGGTGATGGCCACAGGCATGGTGTTTGTCATCGTTACCCGCCACATCGATCTGTCGGTCGGTGCGATGCTGGGGTTTGTCGGGATGCTGATGGGGGCGCTGCAAACGTTCGTATTGCCGGATCTTCTGGGTACTGGCCACCCGATGATCTGGATTATCACCGCGCTGTTTGGCATCGCGCTCGGCAGCCTCATTGGGGCATTTCAGGGCTGGATTATCGGTTATCTGACCGTGCCGGCGTTTATCGTGACCCTCGGTGGGCTTCTGGTCTGGCGCGGCGCAGCCTGGTGGGTCACCTCTGGGCAGACAGTTGCACCGCTTGATGCGACCTTCAAACTGCTCGGTGGCGGCGCCGAAGGTACGCTCGGCGCGATGCCCAGCTGGGTCCTGGGGCTCTTTGCCGCCGGTGCCGCGCTGGTGCTGCTGGCGCTCAGCCGCAGCCGCAAAGCAAGCCATGGTTTTGTGGTGAAACCAGTGTGGGCAGAACTGACCGTCGGCGGCATCGTGGCGGCGCTGATCCTGGGCTATACGTGGCTGATGAATTCTTATCCTTTGCCCAAAGGCGCGGTGAAACGCATCTATGCTGCCAGAGGTGAAATTGTTCCGGAGGGTCTCAATCTGGTCTATGGCATTGCCATCCCGGTACTGATCTTGCTGTTGGTGGCGGCGGTGATGACATTTGTCGCCAGCCGCACCCGGTTCGGACGGTATGTCTATGCCACGGGCGGCAACCCCGAAGCGGCGGAATTGTCGGGCATCAATACCAGGCTGCTGACAGTTAAAATCTTTGCGCTGATGGGCGCGTTGACGGGAATCGCCGCGATTATTGCTTCGGCCCGGCTGGGCTCAGCGGCGAATGATCTGGGCACGTTGGATGAGCTGCGCGTTATCGCGGCAGCGGTCATCGGAGGCACCGCGCTCGCGGGTGGTGTCGGCACCATCTATGGCGCCATTCTGGGCGCCCTGATCATGCAGTCACTGCAGTCCGGCATGGCCATGGTGGGCGTCGATGCGCCGCTGCAGGCCATTGTTGTCGGTGTGGTGCTGGTGTTCGCCGTCTATATCGACATTGTCTATCGCCGCCGGACCGGCCTGTAAGGGAGAGAGCAACATGAAAGATATTCAAACCCCTCTGGTCGAGATGAAAGACATCCATATCTCATTTGGTGGTGTCAAAGCGGTCGACCATGTGGACGTGCATCTGCACGCGGGCGAAGTTGTCGGCCTGCTGGGGCACAACGGCGCCGGTAAATCGACCCTGATCAAAATCCTGTCCGGCGCCTACCGTGCGGACGGTGGCGAGATCCTGATCAATGGCGAAAAGGCTAGCATCAACAATCCCCGCGATGCGCGCAGCTATAATATCGAGACGATTTATCAGACGCTCGCTCTGGCGGATAATCTGGATGCGGCGTCTAATCTGTTCCTCGGACGCGAGCTTGTAACGTCGCTGGGGCTGGTGGATGATGATGCGATGGAGGCGGAAACCCGCAGGATCATGGGCCGGCTCAACCCGAATTTCCAAAAATTCTCTGATCCGGTATCCGCCTTGTCCGGCGGTCAGCGTCAGTCGGTCGCCATTGCACGCGCGGTCTACTTTAACGCCCGCATTCTGATTATGGACGAGCCGACAGCGGCGCTTGGGCCACAGGAAACCAAGATGGTGTCTGAACTGATCCAGAAGCTGAAAGCAGAGGGTATCGGCATTTTCCTCATCAGCCACGACATCCATGATGTAATGGAGCTGTGTGACCGGGCTTCTGTGATGAAAAATGGCAAACTTGTCGGCACCGTCAACGTCGCGGATGTCACCGATGATGATTTGCTGGCGATGATTATTCTGGGCAAAAATCCTGCAGAAAAACGCTGATCTCTGTATTCAGCTTCAAGACCTGCCTCACGGCGGGTCTTTTGTTTTGACCAAAAATCCCGACAATTTGACAGGTTAAGCGCGGATTCACTCCCCTCTGATATTCCCATTGCTGGGTGAATTATGAGGTAGTGGCATGAGTGGGGACGGACTTGCACCAATAATTATTAAAAGAAAGAAAGTGGTTGGCGGAGATGGCCACCATGGGGGCGCCTGGAAAGTGGCCTATGCCGACTTTGTAACGGCGATGATGGCGTTTTTCCTTTTGATGTGGCTGTTGAATGCCACCACGGAAAAACAGCGCAAAGGTATTGCGGATTATTTCAACCCGACAATTCCGATCAACCGGATTTCCGGCGGTGGCGACGGCGCTTTTGGTGGTGACAGCGTCTTCACCGAGGAGACCCTGGCCCAGAATGGGGTCGGGGCCGCGATGCAGCAGGCGAGCGTGAATATGGCGGCAGCCGACCCGGAGGCAGAGAGGGCCGCCGCGGAAGAGGCCGCTGGTTTTTCCGCGATCCAGGACGGGTTGATGGGGTTCAGCGGTGAGAGCATGGCCAGTGATCAACTGCTGCGCCATATCGTGACCCGGGTGACGGATGAAGGCTTGATCATCGAACTCTATGATCTTGAAGATGAACCCTTGTTTGAGCCGGGCACTGCAAAACCCACGGAAATCACCCGTGAATTGATTCAGATGGTGGTGGGCCTGTTGACGATGGTCAAAAACGATTTGGCGGTGAATGGCTATATGGCATCGCATGCGGTGGTGCTGAAAGACAACCCGGTGTGGAGAATCTCGACTCAGCGAGCAGAGCAAATTCGGGTGCTGATGAGCGAAACGGGTCTGGACCCCGAGCGCGTGCAGCGGATCGCCGGACATGCCGACCGCAAACCAGTCGTCCGTAACCTGTTGTCTTCACGTAATAATCGCGTAGAGCTGATCTTATTAAGAGAGCAATTTTAGATTAAGTTGACACGTTAGCGCCCTGTTAAGCCAGAATGGGTAACTCTGTTAGCTGACCTGGGGTCGTAGCAGCAGAAAGGCGCTAATTATGTCGATTTCCTCCAGTCTCAATGCCGGTGTAGCCGGATTGAGCGCAAATGCCACCAAGCTGGCAGCCATTGCCGATAACATCGCAAACTCTTCGACCTATGGGTACAAACGTGTGTCCACGAATTTCGAATCGTTTGTTATCTCAAGTTCTGCCGGGGCCGGCACCTATTCCGCTGGTGGTGTGTCCGCAAGGACCACCCGCCTGATTGAGGACAGTGGTCCGGTGGTGGGCACTGCCAATTCGATGGATCTCGCGGTGAACGGGCGTGGCATGTTGCCGGTCACTGCTGAAACCACCATTGGATCGGCGATGGACAACAACTCTTTGATGATGACCACCACCGGCTCATTTCGCACCGACGCTAACGGTGTGCTGAAAACCAGCACAGGTCTGGTGCTGATGGGCTGGCCCGCCGATGGCGATGGCAACATCCCGACGCAGCCACGCGATTCGATTGCAGGGCTTGAGCCGGTTGTCATTAACGCCAACCAAACTGCCGGTGACCCGACCACAAAAATTACCCTGGGCGTGAACCTGCCTGCGGTGGATACCGAAACTGGCGCACCTGGCGATACCTTGCCTCTGTCGGTTGAATATTTCGGCAACCTCGGTACGTCTGAATCGCTGGATGTCACTTTCACACCTACGGTTCCAGTGGCCGGTTCGTCCAATGAATGGACCATGGTGATCAAAGATTCGGCCCAGGCCGGCGCAGTCGTCGGGCAATATACGCTGACCTTTGATGACAGCCGCACCAGTGGCGGCACGCTGAGCGCTGTTACGCCAATCGACATTTCGGTGGGTGTACCCAGCCCGGCGTATGATTCCGTTACCGGTACGGTAAATCTGACCGTGGACGGCGGTCCGATGGAAATTACCCTCGGCAAATCCAATGACCCGAACGGTCTGACCCAGCTTGCGACCAGTTTTTCTCCGACCAACGTGACCAAAGATGGCTCTCCGGTTGGCAACCTGAACACGGTTGAAATTGACGATGCCGGTTATATCAGCGCCACTTACGACACGGGCTTTACCCGGGTGATTTATCAGATCCCACTGGTGGATGTGCCCAACCCGAACGGCCTGACCTCCATGGACAATCAGACCTATCAGGTGTCGCCAAGCTCCGGTAACTTCTTCCTCTGGGATGCGGGCAACGGGCCCACCGGCACCACCGCCGGTTATGCGCGTGAAGGGTCCACCACCGACGTGGCCAGCGAGTTGACCGACTTGATCCAGACGCAGCGGGCCTATTCGTCTAATGCCAAGGTCATTCAGACCGTGGATGAGATGTTGCAGGAGACCACCAACATCAAGCGATAACTCCGGTTAGATAAGAAAGGCGAATAGCGATGAGTATCTCTGGTGCTATGAACAACGCCCTGTCTGGCCTGAGAGCGGTGTCCCGTTCGGCAGAAATTGTTTCGTCCAATATCTCGAATGCGAACACGATAGGCTATGGCCGGCGCGAGATGGAGCTGTCTTCGGCATCCGTTGGCGGCAACGGCGCAGGTGTCAGCATTGACGGCGTGTCCCGCAATGTAAATCAGGTGGCGATCAATGATCGCCGCCTGGCAGATGGCGCGCTTGCGCTGGACAATCAACGTGTGGGTTTCAACGAACGGCTTGGCAATGTGCTGGGCAAAACGGATGATCTCAACTCGCTGAACGGGTCACTGACTCAGCTTGAAACGTCGCTGATTGAAGCCGCAAGCAAACCGGACTCTGATGCCCGGCTGAGCGCGGTCGTGAGTGCTGCAGAGAATGTGGTGGACGAGTTGTCGCGCGTGAGCGACGAAATTCAGAATATCCGCATGGATGCCGATCAGAGCATTTCTAAGACAGTGGCGACGCTGAACGATAATCTGCAACAGGTTGAAAAGCTGAACACGGCCATTCAGCAGCAATTAACCTCGGGCAAAGACGGCACCGCGCTGATGGATCAGCGCCAGGTGATTATCGACAAAATTTCTGAAGTGATTCCGTTGAAAGAATACCCGCGGGACGGCGGCAAGGTGGCGCTGATTTCCAGCGGCGGGGCCGTGCTGCTGGAAGGCAAAGCCGCGGAATTCGGATTTACCCCGGTCGGCGTTATTGACGCGCAGATGTCTCTGGCAGGCGGCACTCTGAACGGGCTGACGATGAACGGCCTGGACGTGACAGTAAACTCCAGCCGCAGCATTGTTGGCGGCGGGGAACTGGCTGGAATGTTTGAAGTGCGCGACGAGCTAGCGATTACGGCCCAGAGCCAGGTCGATGCGATCGCACGTGACCTTGTGGACCGGTTCCAGGACCCGGCGGTCGATCCGACGCTGGGCGCCACCGATGCCGGGCTCTTTACCGACAATGGTCTGGCCTTTGATCCGCTGAATGAGGTGGGGCTGTCCGGCCGTCTGAAACTGAACGCTGCGGTTGACCCGTCTCAGGGCGGCGACACCTGGCGGATCCGTTCCGGAATCAATGCCGCCACGCCGAATGAGGCGGGTGACGCGTCCCTGATCAATGCCATGGCTGACGCTCTGACAGGCAAACGGGTCGCCGCATCGGGAGCGTTTTCACCGGCGTCGCGCTCGGCATCCGAATTGACCGGTGAATTCATGTCGCTGGTGGCCGCAGATCTTATAGCGGCAGAAGCCGACGCCACGTTTTCCCGCTCCCAGGTCAATACGATGACCCAGCTGGAATTCACTGAAAGCGTTGATACCGATAAAGAGCTTCAGGACCTTTTGCGGGTTGAGCAAGCCTATGCCGCCAACGCACGTGTTATTCAGACATTGTCTGAACTCCTCGATACATTGATGAGGTCCCTGTAATTATGAAAAGCGCATCAATGGGTGATCTGGCCCTGTCCTTCCGCACCAACCAGTTGAATACAAAACTGAAAACGGATCTCGAGAATCTGACGGTCGAACTGTCAACCGGTCGGAAAACCGAAATCGCCGCCTCGGTGAAAGGTGACCTCAACCCGCTGATTTCGCTGGAGCGGTCACTGGCCACAATCGATTCGTTTTCGGTGGCAAACACCGAAGCAGCACTGTTTGCCTCAACGCTGCAGGCCTCACTGGAGATGGCACAGGATATTGCCACTGAAATGGGCCAAACCCTTCTTGGTGTTAACAATACACCCGAAACCAACGCAGTTCAGGCCGCCTCCAAAGACGCACGTATGCGTTTTGACAGTGTGGTGGCGGGACTCAATACCCAGGTAACGGGGCGCTACGTGCTTGGCGGCACTGCGACCGACCGCCCGCCTCTGGCCTCAGCCGATGATATCATGGCCAGCCTGTCGGCGGCGGTCACGGCCTCAGGGGCGGTCACGGCTGACGATGTGCAGACCGTTGTGGTAGCCTGGTTTGATACCCCTGGCGGTGGCTTTGAAACCGATGCCTATCTTGGCTCGACCACCGATCTGACCCCGTTTCGCATTTCAGATGACGAAGTGGCCGAAATGCCACTGCGCGCTGATGATCAGGCGATCCGTGATCTGCTGAAAGGGTTCGCGATGGCGTCGCTGGTGTTGACCGGGGTGCCTGGCGGCGATGTCAATGAACAGACCAGCCTGCTTGTCAAAGCCGGTGAAGATGTTTTTGGTGCCAGTGGCACGATGTCTGTGGCCCGGGCATCGCTGGGCGCAACCGAAGCGCGCATCAATACTGCCGCCGTGCGAAACTCCTCTGAACAGGCGGCGATGCAGCTGGCCTATCTTGAAATCACCTCGGCCGATCCGTTTGAAACGGCGGCAAAGCTTGAATCCGTGCAGCTTCAGCTTGAAGCGCTTTATACCCTGACCGCGCGGGCAGGAAATCTTTCATTGGTGGACTATCTCAGATGATCAGAATTTTCATCGTATTTGCCGTTCTGATGCTGGGGCTCGCCCCCGCTCAGGCGGTACCGATCCGGATCAAAGATCTGGTGGAATTCGACGGGGTCCGTGGCAACGACCTCGTTGGCTACGGACTTGTTGTAGGCCTGAATGGCACCGGCGACGGCTTGCGAAATTCGCCTTTTACCGAAGAAATTATGTCCAATATCCTCGAACGTCTTGGCGTGAACGTCGCCGGCGAACAATTCCGGCCCAAAAATGTCGCGGCGGTTCTGGTGACGGCCAGCCTGCCGCCGTTTGCGCGCGCCGGCGGGCAGGTTGACATCACCGTCTCCGCGATTGGGGATTCTAAATCCCTGCTGGGCGGTACGCTGATTATGACGCCGCTGAACGCTGCCGATGGTCAGATCTATGCGGTGGCCCAGGGCACAATTATTGCTGGCGGTGCTTCGGTTAACGGCGAAGGGGCCTCCGTGGTGCAGGGGGTACCGACTTCAGGCACCATTCCCAACGGCGCACGGGTCGAACGCGAAATTGACTTTGATTTCACTTCGCTCAAATCGATCCGGCTTGCGCTGCGCAACCCGGATTTCACCACCGCCGGGCGGATCGAAAACGTGATCAATCAAAACTATGGTCGTGTGGTGGCGCGCATGTTGGATTCAGGCACGGTGCTTCTGGATATTGTCGGCACCAAAGCCCTGTCGCCGGCCCACGCGCTGGGTCAGGTGGAAAATCTTCTGGTCGAACCTGAACGCAAGGCGCGTGTGGTGGTCGATCAACGCTCCGGTACTATTGTAATGGGAGATGATGTGCGTATTTCCGGTGTTGCTGTCGCCCAGGGCAACCTGACCCTGCGCATCGAGGAAGCGCCGCTGGTGGTCCAGCCCAATCCATTTGCCGAAGGGCAGTCGGTGGTGGTGCCCCGCACCAATGCGGCCATCGAGGAAGAACCCGGCACCGGCCTGGCGCAGGTTCAGGAGGGGACCAGTCTGTCGGAAGTCATCGCCGGGCTGAATGCGCTGGGTGTGTCGCCGCGCGATATGATCGACATCCTTAAAAGCATCAAAGCAGCCGGGGCGTTGCAAGCAGAATTTATCGTGCAGTAACGCCGGCGCGCAGTTGATATCAGGAAGGGGCCGCTCCGGAACAGGGCGGCCCCTGTGGCATTTCCCGGAGCGTTTGAGTGGGACGCGCTGGCGCCCTGCGGTGGTTTCAGTGTGGTCACCACTTTCGCAACCTGTGGGGGGGCAAGTCAGCGGCCGGGCAGGTCAATGCAGGCTCATGTATTGATACCCACGGCGCGGGGCCAATGGCGCATCCCCTGTAACTACCCGGATTTTCGGGCGCCGGACCTGCAGTACAGGGCGCGCGCGCCCGCGAAAGCACTTGGCACGGAAAGTAGGAGCACAGGGGGGAAGGCATGGAGGCTGGCGGCGCGCGCGCCCCGGATTGTAATGCGGGGGCTGTTTGTCGCGTATAGCTTCTGGTCAGAAGTAACTTCGCACCAGGGCGCCGGAAACCAGGCTCCAGCCGTCGGCGACCACAAAAAATGCCAGCTTAAACGGCAATGACACAATCGCGGGCGGCACCATCATCATCCCCATCGACATCAGAACTGCTGCCACCACCAGGTCGATAATCAGAAAGGGCAGGAACACCAGAAAACCGATCTGAAAGGCGCGCTCGATCTCGCTCAGCAAAAAGGAGGGTACCAGCACGGACAGCGGCGTGTCACCGTTAATGACTTCCAGCCCGGGAGCCTGGGGACGCAGGCTGGCCAACTCTCTGAACGTGTCGGGATTAATCCGGTTGCTCATAAAGCCGCGGAACGGGTCCATCACCAGCGGAAAGGCGGCCTCGACATCAATAGCCCCGTCAATCAACGGCTGTACCCCGGTGGTCCAGGATTGCACGAACACCGGTTCCATCACGAAATAAGTCAGAAACATCGCCAGGCTGACGATCAGCATATTGGGCGGCGACTGTTGCAGGCCGATGGCCTGACGCAGGATCGATAACACCGTGACGATAAAGGGGAAACACGTGATCATCACCGCGAGGCCGGGCACGATGCTCAGCAGGGTGATCAGCACGATCAGCTGGATCGAACGCCCGGCCAGTGTGCCGCCATCCCCGCCCATATCTATGGAGATTTCCTGGGCCATGGAGGGCATCGCAGACAGGGCGATCAACCCGGCAACAAAAAAGAGCAGGCGCATTTACAAGCCGTTCTTCAGATCGGCAACTTCGGTCAGCCGCACGGCCAGTTGCCCGGCGTCGTCGCCTTCCATTTCCTGCAGCTCACCCCGGGCAATCAGCTTGTCGCCGACATAGAGCTCTACCGGGTCTTCGATGCGCCGGTCCAGTGGCAGAACGGAATCAGGCTGCAGCTTCAGCAGGTCTTTGATCAGCGGCCGGGCCTTGCCGACTATGATCGAAATTTCAACCGGAACCTGGGTGAACGGGTTTGCTGCACCGCCTGCATCCTGTGCCATATCATCCATATCAACTTGCCTTTTTGTTTATTTCATAGACTGAACCGATCGCGGATCCAATGCGGTCCAGCACATTGTTCATGTCGATTTGTTTTTCGATATTGTCCATGCGCAGATAAACTTGGCCGTCAGCCAGGCTTTCTTCTTCGACGATGCTGATCGGCACGCTGACAGAATCGGTAATCAGCGTTTCCAGCATTGCGCGGTTGCCGGGGTTGATCACCACTTCGATCGGTGTATCAGACGCCTGTTCGACCATCGGAATCAATTCTTCCAGAATGGTCTGGCCGAGGGTCTCCGCAATCACTGAGGGCAGAACTTTTGAGACGATTTCATTGAGAAGCGGTTCCATTGCGCGCATCACATGGCTGCGCGCCTCGTGGTAGGTGAAACCCAGGTCCTGTAAATTGCGGGCAAAATCGGCGCGGATCCGTGACTGTTCCTGGGATTCCGCCCGGGTGGCGTCATCCCAGCCGGCCTGGTACCCCTGCTCATAGGCGGCCATGCGTTGGTTTTCGACCTGTTCCGGGGTCGGCGCAGGTGGTTCGGCAGCGGTGCTGCCGGCACCGGGCTGCTGTTCTGCCGGTTGACTGAAATCCTCAAGTGGGAACAGTAATGCCACTATACCGACTCCTCTTCTTCCATCCAGCTCCGCAGAATCTCAACGGTTTCGTCCTGGCGTTCGCCGATCATTTTGCGCAGGCGCGCGACCGGATCATCTGAGCCACTAGCCCCGTCACCGAGATCGAAATCTGTCATCACAGCCATTTGTGGCGGGGCAAAACTGTCGTCTATCTCCCCGTTCAGTGCCGGCAAACCGCCCATCATCGGGGGCATTTCCGGGATTGGAATCGCCGCCTGGGGCTGCGCGATCTGAATGCTGGCCAT
>NZ_QOLB01000046.1 GCF_003333265.1 Candidatus Halocynthiibacter alkanivorans | reverse complement strand
CAGCATAGCCGCGCCCGGACAGCGAGGTAACGATGCCCGCCATGGCGAGCGCCAGCACCAGCACTGTCACGATGCCCCGCCCTGCCTCTGGCGCCAGTCCTTCAGCGCCGCATTCACCCCGGTAGGGGGTACTGCGGGGACTTCGTCTGCAGCGGTCCCGGAGCCCGTCAGCCGCTCGATATTGCGCATGACTTCGGGTGTGCGCGCCAGGCTCGCGCCCAGCGATTCCTGAAAGCTCTGATTTTTTTCGCTGTGCCGTGCGCCGAAATAGAAGCTGACGATCACCCCCATCAGCCACCAAAGCGGTTCCGGCACCAGCGCCACGCCTTGCATCCTGGCCGCAAACCACAATGGATCAGACATCGCCGCCACCATCAACCCGAGGATACCAAAGGCCATCAACGGACGCGGCAAGCGGTTCAGCCCGTCCACCAGCCGGTCAAACCAGCCCTTGCGCGGTGTGGCGAATTCACTGGCAAACTGCGCCAGCGCCGCCGCCCGGAACGCCGCATCCCGCTCCGCGCCGTTCTCAGCGTTTTCCCGGAACTGAGCTGCGGTCTCAGTAATCACATTGCGGCCGCCGCCAAACAACAGTGTCATCAGCGCCGTGATCATGCCCACGGTGCCACCCGCGCCGCATGTTCCGCCGCGCTCAGATGATAGCGGGGCGACATAAAGCTTTCGGCGCGCAGGATCCAGCCGCCCTTGCTGCCGTCACGGCGCCGGGCGAATTTGCGCGACTTCACCCGCTTGTCAGCCAGCGCGTAATAGAAATTGCGCCGGGCGATGCCATAGGCATCTACCAGATGCGCCGGCGCGGCGGCATGGGCGACGGCGGCCGCCTGTTCGGTCTCGGGACCAAGCACCCCGTCCACCGAGACCCTTTGCCCCATATCGACCAGCAGGCGCTGCAGCAGACGCACCGCCGCCGCGCCGGCATTCACATACATGTCAAAAACCGAAGGCTGCAGCGCTAACGGTAACCGCGCGATACCGGGGCGCTGATAATACTGCTGCAGAAAGATATCACGGGCCTGATCCCGGCTCAGCAGGCGCAGATCTGCAAGGCTGACCTTGCCGTCACCATTCAGATCCCGCCCCAGCGCGCGCAGCGTCTTTAACGTCACGCCGCGGTTGGTCGGCCCGCCCGCATCATCGGGATCGTCAACAAACCCGCCTTCGCGGGTGACAATCTCGTCGGCTATCTCTGTGATTGATTTCATCGGCTGACCCCGGTTTTGTTGCACCGGAATCAGCATGTTCACATCGGGTTAATTTGTGCCGACATCAGCGTCCGGGTCCCGGTACACCCCCTGCGCCTTCAGCGCGTCGGCCACTTCTTTGGGCATATAGGTCTCGTCATGTTTTGCCAAGATTTCGGTGGCAATGAACACCCCGTCCACATAGGTTCCCTCGCCAATCATGCCCTGGCCTTCGGTGAACAGATCCGGCAGCACGCCGGTATATTCTACCGGAACCGTCGCCCCACCGTCGGTGACCGAAAATCTTACGGTGGTATTGTTGCCCTGGCTCAGACTGCCTTCGGTCACCAGACCACCGATGCGGAAGATTTCACCCGGCGGCGGCGGCGACGCCACCACTTCGCTTGGGGCGCGGAAAAAGTTAATTCCGTCGCGCATGGCATAGCCGATCAATCCTGTCGCCAGGATCAGCGCCACTACGGCAGCGGCGACAATCTGGATCCGCCGTTTTTTCTTCAGACCTCTCATCCGGGCCTCCTCAGGGGAAAACGGGCGCCAGAGTCAACCCTGCGGTCTCATCTTCGCCCAACATGATATTTGCGTTCTGCAACGCCTGACCGCTGGAGCCTTTGGTCAGGTTGTCCAGCGTCGCAACGATGATGGCACGCCCGTCGCGCCGGTCCGCCACCACACCGATATGGCAGAAGTTGCTGCCGCGCACATGACGCATGGACGGGTGCTCGCCAAAGGGAAGCACTTCAATAAACGGCTCACCGCTGTAGGTTTCCGCCAGTTCAGCATGAATGTCAGCAGCGTCGCCCTTCACATAGACCGTGGCCAGGATGCCCCGGTTGGCCGGGATCAGATGCGGGGTAAACTGCACCTGGACCGGGCGACCGGCAAGTGCCGAAAACTCCTGGTCAAACTCGCCCAGATGGCGGTGCACGCCGCCGACGGCATAGGCTGAAGCGCCTTCCGACAGCTCCGCATGCAGCAGGTTTTCTTTTAACGAACGCCCGGCACCGGAGACCGCACATTTCAGGTCCAGGATGATATCATCGAGATCAATCAGCCCGGCGGCGATCAGCGGCCGCAGCGCATACTGGCCGGTCGCCGCATTACAGCCGGTGCCCGCCACCAGGCGCGCCTCACGGATCTCATCACGGTAAAATTCGGTCAGCCCGTAGACAGCTTCTTTTTGCAACTCCGGCGCCGAATGCGGCTGGCCGTACCATTTTTCATATTCTGCCAGGTCGCGCAGCCGGAAGTCCGCCGACAGATCAACCACCCGCACATGGGACGGCAACTCGCGGATCACCGCCTGGCTGGTGGCATGGGGCAAAGCGCAGAAACACAGATCAATACTGGCAAAATCAATCGCGTCGATTTTCACCAGCGTGGGCAGGTCCAGGTGGCGCAGATGCGGGAACACATCGCGCATTTCCAGACCGGCTTTGCGGTCCGCGGACAGCGCTGCAATTTCAAAAGACGGGTGCGTCGAAATCAGGCGGACAAGCTCGGCCCCGGTGTAACCAGAGGCGCCAAGGATGGCGATTTGATGGGTCATCTCAGTATTCCAGACGGTTTTGTACAGCGCCGCACAGCATGTGCATTTGCTACAGAAATAGGGGCTCTTTGCAGCCGGTTCAATCAGGCTTGTTCAAACACGACCTTTCGTCGCAGGAACTGGGTGGCACGCTGGCTGACTTTGACCGCATTGCCGGTGGTCAGAAACATGCTGTCTTCGCCGGGACCGATCATTTTCGGATGGCGCTGCAGATAATCCGCCAGACTGTCGGCCACCAGGGTTGCCTGGCTGAAGACTTTGACATCGGGCCCCAGCGCGTCCTGAAAAATATCCTGCATCAGCGGATAGTGGGTACAGCCCAGAATTGCCGCGCCCGGGTTGGGCATCTTGCGCTGCAACGCATCCACATGGCTGCGCACCATCGCATCGGCAAGGATCATGTCGCCGTCTTCAATGGCATCCACGACGCCGCCACAGGCCTGGGCTTCGACATCCACCCCGATGGCACGGAAGGCCAGCTCGCGCTGAAACGCCCGGCTTGCCACGGTTGACGGTGTCGCAAACAGCGCCACGTGTTTCACGGCCACTTCGCGCGGTGGCGAATTGTCGCCCCAGTGGCGTTCGGTCAGCGCTTCGATCAGCGGCACAAACACCCCGAGCACCCGCTTGTTTTCGGGGATCCAACTTTCCTGCATGCGGCGCAGCGCCGCGGCTGAGGCTGTGTTACAGGCGAGGATCACCAGATCACAGCCCTCCTCCCACAGCCGTTCCACTGCCCGGGTGGTCAGGTTGTACACATCATCGGCGTCACGCACGCCATATGGCGCGTGCAGATTGTCGCCATAATAAACAAACGGAACATCCGGCATCTTTTGGGCGACCGCATCCAATACGGTCAGACCACCCAATCCGGAATCAAATATACCAACTGCCATCGCACATGCTCTTTGCTGTTTGCGCCCGGTTCTGACCTCTCATCTATGAATAGACATGTCCACCGGTTCTGGCGACTACACATATGTTTGATCACGCAGATAATCCATCGCCGAGTGGCTGTCCGGGACAATATCCCGCAGTTCCGCCCCCGCCTTTGCCCTGGCACGCGCCGATTTTGCCGGATTATCGGCCGTCGGCAGCACAGCACGAATCAAACAGCCGGCCGCAAAACTCCCACGGCCGGCTATTGAATGGCATCGGAGGACGGGCACCACGCAATTGCAGTGCCCGCCCGCTGCATTCAGGCCCGCTTATTCGGCGGCCTGCGCGATCTCTGCCGGACCTTCGGGCGCTTCAATCTCTGACCAAAGCTCAGCGCGCCGTTTTGAAGCCGCTTCTGCTGAGGCTGTTTTGACCAGGCCAAAGCCCCGCACCGACATCGGAAGTGAAGCAAGCTCAGCCCCCTGCGCCCCGCCAAAATCATCCCGCGCCAGCAGCCGTTTGATATCGGCTTCAAACTCGCGGATCAGCCGCCGCTCCAGCCGCCGCTCAGCAGCGTAGCCAAACGGGTCAAACGGGGTGCCGCGCAGGAATTTGAACCGGGCCAGCCCCATGATCAGGCCCGCCATCCGGGGGCCGAATTCACGTTTTTTCGGCCGGCCCGGCGCATCTTTGCCCGGCAGAACCGGCGGCGCCAAATGATAAGTCAGCTTCAGATCACCGGCAAACGCCGTGCGCGCCTGATCCCCGGTTTTGGCCAGCAGACGCGACACCTCGTACTCATCCTTGTACGACAACAGCTTGTGGTAGGAGAGCGACACGGTCTCACGCAGTTCCGGATCCGCTATCTGATCCACAAATTTGCGATAACGTTTCGCCAGCCGCGCGTTCTGATATTCCGTCAGATGGGCCTCGCGGAATTCGATCTTCCCTGCGACATCCATTGGAGCGTCGTCTTCTTCCCGATGCAGCAACGACGCCACAGCCTCCAGGTTCTCCACCGCCCAGCGGCCAAGTTCAAAGGCGCGTTTGTTGCGCTCAACAGCGGTCCCGTTCAGTTCAATTGCCCGTTCAATCGCCTCAAAGCTCAGCGGGATCAAGCCGCGCTGCCAGCTGGCGCCAAACACCATCATGTTGGAAAAAATACTATCTCCCATGACCTTACGGGCCAATTCTGATGCATCGAACGAAGCCAGACCCTGATGAAGACGTGCTTCCAGCGACAGTTGCATCTGCCCCATCGGCAGTTTGAACTCCGCATCCTGGGTAAACTGTCCGGTGATGATCTCGTGGCTGTTGACCACCGCGCCAGCCCCGGGCTTGAGCAGTCCCATGGTTTTGGCCCCGGCTGACACCACCAGATCGCCGCCGATCAGCGTGTCACATTCGCCGGTCGCCACCCGGATTGCGCTGATGTCATCAGGCGTTTCCGCAATACGGCAATGGATATGCACCGCACCGCCTTTTTGTGCCAGACCAGCCATTTCCATCAGCCCGACGCCCTTGCCGTCCAGATGCGCCGCCATCGCCATCAACGCGCCTATGGTGACAACGCCGGTGCCACCAACCCCGGTGATAACCGTGTTAAAAGTGCCGTCAATCGCTGGCAGTTGCGGCATGGTGAGCGAACCGGTGTCCACCTCAGCGGTGGCATCCTTGCGGATCTGCGCCCCTTCAATGGTGACAAAGGACGGGCAGAAGCCGCTGACGCAGGAGAAATCCTTATTGCAGCTGGACTGGTCAATCGCCCGTTTGCGGCCCAGTTCCGTTTCCACCGGAACGATCGACACACAGTTGGACTGAACCCCGCAATCGCCGCAGCCTTCGCAAATATCCGTGTTGATAAAGGCGCGTTTGTCCGGATCCGGATAGGTGCCTTTCTTGCGGCGTCGGCGCTTCTCGGCGGCGCAAGTCTGCACATACACAATGGCAGACACGCCTTTGATTTTGCTGCATTCCTTCTGGACATTCATCAACTCGCTGCGTTCATGACGGCTGACCGATTTCGGGAACTGGCTGAAGTCAATTTCTTCCTGGACATCATAGACCAGCGCCACATGTTCCACGCCCATCGCGACAAGTTCATGCGCGATACGCGGTGCAGTCAGACCGCCCTCATTGTCCTGACCGCCGGTCATTGCCACCGCGTCATTGAACAGAATTTTATAAGTGATCGAGGTTTTGGCGGCCAGCGCCGCACGGATCGCCTGAACGCCCGAATGATTGTAGGTGCCATCGCCCAGGTTCTGGAACACATGGTCGCGGGTGGAAAATGGCGCTTCGCCGATCCAGTTCGCCCCTTCGCCGCCCATCTGGGTAAAGCCAGTGGTCTCGCGATCCATCCACTGCACCATATAGTGACAACCAATGCCCGCATAAGCGCGGCTGCCTTCGGGCAGACGGGTGGAACTGTTGTGCGGGCAGCCGGAACAGAACCACGGCATCCGTGTCGCCAGCTCGGGCGCGTTGTCGGCTTTTTCGGCGTCATCCAGAATCTGCAACGCCTTCAGCAAATGATCGCTGCCACGGCCCTCTTCCTGCAGGATGGTGCCGATCTTGCGCGCCACCATATTGGGATCAAGCGCATAACGCGTCGGGAACAGCTCTTCGCCGCCCTCTTTGTACCAGCCATACACGCGCCGGCCGCGCCGGTCGTCAAAGATCGCCTCTTTGACCTGCACTTCGATCAGCTTGCGTTTTTCTTCGACCACCACGATCAGATCAAGCCCTTCGGCCCATTCATGAAAGCTCTGCATGTCCAGTGGCCAGACCTGGCCAATCTTATAGGTGGTGATGCCCAGGCGCAGCGCCTCATCCTCGTCCAGTCCCAGCAGCGACAGCGCATGGGTCAGGTCCAGCCAGTTCTTGCCCGCGGCAACAAAGCCGATCTTGGCGCCCTCAGCCCCCCAGCCCCGCTTGTCGATACCATTGACCCGGGCAAACGCCTCGGCGGCATGGCGCTTGTGATCGATCATCCGGGCCTCTTGTGCGACCGGGGTGTCGCCCAGCCGGATGTTCAGCCCGCCCTGCGGTAGCGTCAGATCAGGTGTCGCAAAGCCGTGGCGTTCCAGACTCCCGTCCACCACCGCAGTGGCCTCAACGGTGTCTTTCATCAGCTTTAACCCGACCCAGACGCCAGCATAGCGGCTCAGTGCCCAGCCGTAGAGCCCGTAGTCGATGACCTCCTGCACGCCAGCAGGTGACAGCACCGGCATATAAGCATCCACCATCGCCCAGTCCGACTGGTGCAATGTGGTGGAGCTTTCACCGGTGTGATCGTCTCCCATGCACATGACAACGCCGCCATGGGGCGCGGAGCCGGCCATATTAGCGTGACGCATCACATCGCCGGTGCGGTCCACGCCCGGCCCTTTGCCGTACCAAAGACCAAACACACCATCAAACTTGCCTTCGCCGCGCAGTTCGGCCTGCTGGCTGCCCCAGAGCGCGGTGGCCGCCAGATCCTCATTCAGCCCCGGTTCAAACTTCACATCACTGGCGCTCAGATCCTTATGGGCGCGGGTCATCATCAGATCGACCGCCCCGACTGGCGAGCCGCGATACCCGGTCACATATCCGGCGGTGTTCAGCCCTGCAGCAGTGTCCAGCGCCTTCTGCATCATCGTCAAACGCACCAGCGCCTGCGTACCGTTCAACAAGACCTGTGATTTCTCAAGGTCATAGCGATCGTGCAATGTCACCTCTTGCTTGCTCACTCCACACCTCCCAGTTGTATCGTTGGTTCTTACAATATAACACAATAATAGGTCATAATTTATGACCTACAATGATAAAAAGACGTGAATTCCGTATTTGTTACCCTTTCAAACGTGACGTAATTCTGCGTAATAATAATGGCTAAACACGGATGGTATGATGCGCTATGGACTGGGATAAACTTAGAATCTTTCACGCGGTGGCCGATGTGGGCAGCCTGACCCACGCTGGTGAAACATTACACCTGTCGCAATCTGCTGTTTCGCGGCAGATCCGAGCGCTGGAAGAAAGCTTCAATACGATTCTGTTCCACCGCCATGCGCGCGGACTGATTCTTACTGAGCAGGGCGAATTGCTGTTTGATGCCACCACCTCGATGCTGAAACGGCTCGACGCGGCCTCGGCCCGGATTCGCGACAGTGAAGACGAAGTGTTCGGCGAATTGCGTATCACCACCACCATTGGCTTTGGCACACTCTGGCTGGCACCGCGCCTGCCCCAGCTGTATAAAAAATACCCTGGTCTGAAAATTGACCTGATGCTGGAAGAACGGGTGCTGGATCTGCCGATGCGCGAAGCGGATGTGGCCATCCGGATGAAAGAACCCAGCCAGGCTGATCTGATCCGCAAGCGGCTGATGAACATCCGCATGAGCCTCTATGCCAGCGCCGAATATCTGGAAGAACACGGCACGCCGCAGACGATTGATGACATTTCTGAGCACCGGCTTATTTGCCAGAACGCCCGCTCCGCCCAGGTCGCCGCCGGCGCCACCCTGGTGCAGAGACTGCTGGCGAAAAACGTGAACAGCACGCTGACGGTGAACAATTATTACGGCGTGATGCAGACGGTGCGCAACCATCTTGGCATTGGCGTGCTGCCCAATTACCTGACCGAGGATTTCCCGGAACTGCTGCAGGTTCTGCCCGAAGTTGAAAGCAACGAAGTGCCGGTCTACCTCGCCTATCCCGAAGAGTTGCGCCATTCCAAACGCATCACCGCCTTCCGGGACTTTGTCACCGAGAACATAATTGAGCACCGCAAGCGCCAGCGCGACGCACACAGCTGAGCCGTTTTCCGCCAGCTATGCAGCAAATGCATAGCAGCAATGCGCTCATTTGCGTCATAAAACCTTGAAGGATTGGTGAAGGCACCCTAAATCAATTCTCGAAGCGGGTCACTTGATCAGCTTCACCTCCCTGTTGGACTTGGGCCGAGCTTTTGCTCGGCCTCTTTTTTTGCGCAGTGGCATCTCCGACCGTCGCCAATGCCACGTCGCAAGCCCCCCGGCAGCCGCCAGCTGGCACAATGCTCCCTTTTTACGGCCTTTCCTGGCGCAAATGCCGCCTTCAGGCTTCCCCTTTGCGCCGTCACCGCCTAAAAGGCGCGCAATGCATAACAGATGGGGACCCTGGAGCATGAGCACCGAACCAAAGATCACCGAGGAACTGATTGCAAGCCACGGGCTCAGCCCGGATGAGTACCAGCGCATCCTTGAGATCATCGGACGTGAGCCCTCCTACACGGAGCTGGGGATTTTCTCGGCGATGTGGAACGAGCACTGTTCTTACAAGTCTTCCAAAAAATGGCTGCGCACCCTGCCGGTGGACGGCCCCCAGGTCATCTGCGGCCCCGGTGAAAACGCCGGCGTGATCGACATCGGTGACGGCCAGGCCCTCGTGTTCAAGATGGAAAGCCACAACCACCCGTCTTATATCGAGCCCTATCAGGGCGCGGCCACCGGCATGGGCGGCATCCTGCGTGACGTGTTCACCATGGGCGCGCGCCCGGTTGCGGCAATGAACTCGCTGTCTTTTGGCGACCCCTCCCACCACAAGACCCGCCAGCTGGTCAACGGTGTGGTCGAAGGCGTCGGCGGTTACGGCAACTGCTTTGGTGTTCCCACCGTAGGCGGCGAAGTGCGCTTCCACCCCGCCTATAACGGCAACTGTCTGGTCAACGCTTTTGCCGCCGGTCTGGCGGATGCGGATAAAATCTTCTACTCCGCTGCTTCCGGTATTGGCATGCCTGTGGTTTACCTCGGCGCCAAAACCGGCCGCGACGGTGTTGGCGGCGCGACAATGGCATCGGCCGAGTTTGACGACACCATTGAAGAAAAACGCCCCACCGTTCAGGTCGGTGACCCGTTCACCGAAAAACGTCTTATGGAAGCCTGCCAGGAGCTGATGCGCACCGGCGCAGTGATTTCGATTCAGGACATGGGCGCTGCCGGCCTGACCTGTTCCGCGATTGAAATGGGCGACAAGGGCGGGCTTGGTGTCAAACTGAACCTTGAATCTGTGCCCCAGCGCGAAGAGAACATGACCGCCTATGAGATGATGCTCTCAGAGTCTCAGGAACGCATGCTGATGGTGCTCAACCCCGAGCTGGAAGCCGAAGCCCGCGCCGTGTTTGTGAAATGGGACCTCGATTTTGCCATCGTCGGTGAAACCATCGCCGAGGACCGCTTCCTCGTGCTGCACAATGGCGAAGTCAAAGCCGACCTGCCGCTGGCGACCCTGTCAGGCTCCGCACCTGAATACGACCGGCCCTGGGTGGAAACCCCGCCTGCAGAGCCGCTGGAAGACGTGCCAGGTATAGACGCCATCGACGGGCTGCGCGCCCTGATCAGTGCGCCCAACTATGCGGGCAAACAATGGGTCTATGAGCAGTACGACAGCCAGGTGATGGCCGATACCGTACGCGTTCCGGGCCTGGGTGCTGGTGTGATCCGGGTGCATGGCACCGACAAGCTGCTGGCCTTCACCTCAGACGTGACACCGCGCTATGTCAAAGCCAACCCCCAGGAAGGCGGCAAACAGGCGGTGGCGGAAGCCTATCGCAACTTGAACTCCGTCGGCGCGCTGGCATTGGCCACCACCGACAACCTGAACTTCGGCAACCCGGAAAAACCCGAAATCATGGGCCAGTTTGTCGGCGCCATCAAAGGCATCGGCGAAGCCGTCGCCGCGCTGGACATGCCGATCGTGTCCGGCAACGTATCGCTCTACAATGAAACCGACGGCCAGGGCATCCTGCCGACACCTACCATCGGCGCCGTCGGCATCATCGATCACATCGACAATCTGATCGGCGGCGAAGTGCGCGATGGTCACGTGGCGCTGGTGATCGGGGCAACCGAAGGCCATCTTGGCCAGTCCGCCCTGCTTGCTGAAGTGTTCAACCGCGAAGACGGTGACGCGCCGCATGTGGACCTGGCGCTGGAAAAACTCAACGGCGAGTTCATCCGCAACAACCGCGACCTGATCAAAGCCTGTTCCGACCTCTCTGACGGGGGCCTGGCGCTTGCCGCCTTCGAAATGGCCGAGATTGCCGGCGTCGGTGTCAGCCTGGATATGGACGACACCCCGACCCTGTTTGGTGAAGACCAGGCGCGCTACCTCGTGGCCTGTAACTTTGACCAGGCCGAAGCGCTGTTTGTTGCCGCTGGCCAGGCGGGTGTGGCGATCTTCTCGGTGGGCCGTTTTGGCGGCGACCAGGTCAGCTTTGGCGCCGCATCCGCTCCGCTGAGCGAACTGGCGGCGACGTTCCGCAGCGCTTTTGCTGACGCTGTGGCCTGATCATTGACGGGTCTGATCCCATCCCTGGTACCTGATTGTGAACGCTGCGCAGCTCTTTGCTGCGTGGCGTTTGCTTTTGATGCCGGTGCCGATTTCGCCCATGAAAAAGAGTCGAACGAACCCTGTCATAATCTCTGTGACAACCACCTGTGCAAAATCCACCCCGACCTGCCTGCAAAGGGGTATTCCGGCTGTGTCGCTTTTGGTTGTTTCGGCGCCGGGCAACATGTGGTGCAACATCTGTTTGACGGTCAGGACTGGCGCCGCGAACCGGCAATCTTTGCGCCCATGATGGAGGCTTTCCGCAACATGCGCATGATCCATGATCTGGCGCGCATGCTGGAGACCGCCGCCGCGCTGAACCTGCCAGCGGCACCGGAACAACAGCGCCTGGACTACCTGCAAGCGCTTTTCCCGGATCAGGGCTGGGACCGCCAGAGCCTGACCTGTATCGCAGTCGATGACATTGGCCAGCAAATTGACCGGTTTCTGCGCTCCCTGCGCGACACCGTGCCACCCCCGGCAAAACCGCTCTGAAATCCGAGAGCCCCTTGCAGCCTGGCCCCGCGCGGCCTACATCTTGGACAACACATAAGGAGCGCCCGCAAATGGCCATGCAAGCCCACGAAATCGAACACCTCATCCGCGAGGCTTTCCCGGAGGCAAAGATCGTCATCAACGATCTGGCCGGCGACGGCAATCACTATGCGGCCGAAGTGATCGACGAAAGCTTTCGCGGTCAGAACCGGGTTCAGCAACAGCGTGCCGTCTATGCCGCGCTCAAAGGCAAAATGGACGGCGCGGCCGGAGAACTGCACGCACTGGCCCTGACGACCAAAGCGCCGGACTGAGCCGCGCCCCACTGAATTGATGTCCTGAGGTCTGACGTACACCCGGGGCCTGCCACTTATACAAAGGATGACGACATGTCGGATGCACAGACACAGATCCAGGAAACCGTAACCAGCAACGATGTGGTGCTGTTCATGAAGGGCACCAAAGACGCGCCGCAGTGCGGGTTTTCTTCGCGCATCGCTGGCGTGCTGAACTTCATGGGCATCGACTATGCCGACGTCAACGTGCTGGCCGATGACGCCATCCGTCAGGGCATCAAAGACTTCTCCGACTGGCCCACCATCCCCCAGCTTTATATCAAAGGCGAATTCATCGGCGGCTGCGATATCGTCACCGAAATGATGTTGTCCGGCGAGTTGGACAAATCCTTTGACGACGGTGGCGTCAGCTACAACAAAGAAGCTGCAGAACAGATCCGCGCCGCAAACGGCTGATCTTAGTCGTCTGAAAATTTGCCACATGGCAACGAAAAACCCGCGCCTCAGCAGAAGCGCGGGTTTTTTCATGTCTATCCGGATGCAGTTCCTGGACCTGGCTACGAACCGGCTGCGCCCGGCCCCGGCCCCGGCCCGTCATCCACCTGCACTGCGGCCCAGCGGCTCCCCTGCCCGGCCACGTCCGGCCACAATCAGAGCGCGCTGAGCGCAGCTTTTTCATCAATCGTCGCCGCCAGCGCCTCAGCCCGCGCCGCAATCTCAGCAAGACTGTCAGTGACCGAGGCCGGGATCACCGGCACTTCAATGCGTTCCGGCGCCGGTGGCGGCGCCTGTTTCAGCGCGTGCAGCTCCGCCTCGAGCGCGGACATCTTGCCCTCGGCCTCGTTCAGCTGGTCTTCCATCCCGGCCGTCTTATCCGCCAGCATCAGCCCCGCCATCAGCAGCATACGCACTTCCGGCAAGCGCCCGATCTGAGCTGCCAGCACCGCGGCTTCGGAATCCAGCATCGCTGCTGCAGATTTAAGGAAATGTTCTTCCCCGCCCTGACAGGCCACTTCAAATTCGCGGCCGCCGATTGATATCTTGATCTCAGGCATCCGCGCTCTCCTGATCGTCCCGTACCAGTGGTTTCAGCTCGTCCAGAATAGCGTCCATCTCCGCCCGGTCGGCCTCATAGCTGACGCGCAGCGCCTCCAGTTCGGACAACATGGCTTTGTTGATCAGATGGGGGTCCGAAACACCGGCCTCATTGGCCTCACGCAGGCTGGAATTATTGGCGCGCAGCTGGGCATTGACCCGTTTGATGCGCTGCACGTCTGAATCATGACGGATCATTTCTTCGCGCAGCTTCTGCACCTCGTCCTGCAAGGCGCCAATCACCGTATCCTGTTTGTCACGCAAATCGGTAACCCGGGCTTCCAGCTGGGCATTGGCGTCTTTTTCGACCGCCAGCGCCTCCGTCAGCCGGGAAATTTCGGCAATATCTTCGTCCCGCGCCCCGGCCTCTGCTTCCGCTTCGCCAGTTTCGGCAGACAGCCCTTCGACGCCGGAACCGATCCGGTCCAGCGCAGCGGCAATTCTGCGCTCAAGTTCCGCAATGTCACTCATCTTCGTCTCTTATCCCCTGATTCCTGCAAAGTGGCCATCTTCAACCAGAAATTCCAGTCTCTCCAAAGACTTGACTGTGCAGAAGTCGCGAAAAAACACGACCCGTCCGAATCAAGATCCTAGCCTATGAAGGCCAGGGAACCAAGAGAGAGGCCGAGAAATGGCCGCAAAACGACCAATTGCTTGATCTTCTCCCTTATCTTGTTATCAACCCCTGACTTCATCGCACTGATAAGGATTCTGCTACCGTGGATATCGCTGCCCTGCGCCAAGCGCACCCCGAACACTGGATGAAAGCCGCGGCCATCCGCGCTCTGACACTGGACGCGGTTCGTGCCGCCAACTCCGGCCATTCCGGCATGCCGATGGGCATGGCTGATGTGGCCACCGTGCTGTTTGAAAACCACCTGAAATTCGACGTTGCGGCACCGCAATGGGCGGACCGGGACCGGTTCATCCTTTCGGCGGGCCACGGCTCGATGCTGGTCTATTCGCTGCTCTATCTGATGGGCGACGCCCAGGTGACGCTGGACCAGGTGAAGAACTTCCGCCAGTCCGGCGCGATCACCGCCGGTCACCCGGAAAACTTCCTGATCGACGCGGTTGAAACCACCACCGGCCCGCTGGGTCAGGGCCTGGCCAACGCCGTTGGGTTTGCCATCGCCGAAGAGATACTGCGCGCGCGTTACGGCAAGAAGATTGTCGATCACCGCACTTATGTCATCGCCGGCGACGGCTGCCTGATGGAAGGCATCAGCCACGAAGCCATCGCGCTTGCCGGCCGCCAGAAGCTGGGCAATCTGATCCTGTTCTGGGATGACAACAACATCACCATCGACGGCACCGTTGACCTGTCCGACCGCACCGACCAGCAGAGCCGTTTCAAAGCCGCCGGCTGGCATGTTCAGTCCATCGACGGCCATAATCCCGAGCAGATCGATGCCGCGATTGAAGCTGCGAAAAAGTCGAACAAACCGTCGATGATCGCCTGCAAGACCCATATCGCGCTCGGCTCCGCCGCCCAGGACACCTCCAAAGGCCACGGCGCGCTGACCGATGCCACCCTGGTTGCCGATACCAAGGCCGCCTATGGCTGGACCCACGGCGACTTTGAAATCCCCGCTGATATCAAATCCCAGTGGGAAGCCATCGGCTCCCGCGGCGCCAGTGATCACGCTGAGTGGGATGAGCGCTTTGCGTCTATGTCTGCCTCGCGCCAGGTCGAGTTCCTGCGCATTATTGCCGGCGACGCACCCAAAAAGCTCTCCGCCACCATCAAAGCGCTGAAAAAATCGATCTCCGAAGAGCAGCCCAAAGTTGCGACCCGGAAATCCTCCGAAATGGTGCTGGCCGCGGTGAACCCGATCTGCAGCGAGACTGTGGCCGGCTCTGCTGACCTCAGCGGCTCCAACCTGACCAAAACCAGCGACCTTGGTGTGTTTGACATCGACAACCGCAAAGGCCGTTACATCTATTACGGCATCCGCGAGCACGGCATGGCCGCCGCAATGAACGGCATGGCGCTGCACGGCGGTGTGCGCCCTTACGGCGGCACGTTCTTCTGCTTCACCGACTATGCGCGCCCCGCGATGCGCCTGGCCGCTCTGATGAAGATCCCCACCGTGTTCGTGATGACCCACGATTCCATCGGTGTCGGCGAAGACGGCCCGACGCACCAGCCGGTGGAACACCTGGCGATCTGCCGTGCCACCCCGAACTCCTACACGTTCCGCCCTGCCGACACGGTAGAAACCGCGGAAGCCTGGGAAGTGGCGCTGAGCACAAAAACCACGCCCTCTGTGCTGGCGCTGACCCGTCAGAACCTGGCCACCGTGCGCACCGAGCATAAAACCAAAAACCTCACCGCTCAGGGCGCCTATGTGCTGGCGGACGCCGAGGGCAAACGTCAGGTGATCCTGATGGCCACCGGCTCTGAAGTTGAAATCGCTATGGCGGCGCGCGACCTGCTGCAGGCGGAAGGCATCGGTACCCGTGTGGTCTCTATGCCGTGTTTTGAGCTGTTTGCAGAGCAGGACGAAGCCTACCGCCGCCGGGTGCTGCCCGCCGGTCCGGTCCGTGTTGGTGTCGAAGTCGCCCTGCGCGACGGCGGCTGGGACCGCTGGTTGCTGGGTGAGCGCGGCCGCGAAGCCAAGTCCGCCTTTGTCGGCATGACCGGCTTTGGTGCCTCCGCCCCTGCTGGCGAACTGTACAAGAAGTTCGGCGTCACCGCCCGGAACGTTGCAGATCAGGCAAAAGCGCTGCTGTAAGCGCCGGCGAATCTGAAAGTTTTGGCCCTGCCGCACCTGCGGCGGGGCCTTTTTAATGCGCATCCGCCCCGGGATCACCTGGTGGTTCCCCCTCGCTCTGGTCCGCAAGACTGACCAGATCCGGCAAAGTTAACCATGCCGGGACCGGAAACCTCCGACCGTTTGCGCTAACGCTCTATGTTTTCGCTAACATGTTATCGTTAAACACTTTTATGCTATACTGGCCTCCCGTATACGCGCAGCAACGTATCGTATTCCGCCGTTGCAGGCGTCAGACCAGGAGAGCGCATATGACCGTCACAGTAGGTATCAACGGGTTCGGCCGTATCGGTCGCTGTACCCTTGCCCATATCGCTGAGAGCGGCCGCAACGACATTCAGGTTGTCAAAATCAACGCCACTGGCCCGCTGGAAACCAGCGCCCATCTGCTGCGCTATGACAGTATACACGGCCGTTTTGGTGGCGACGTTAAAATCGACGGCAATACGATGGATCTGGGCCGCGGCCCGATGGAAATGTTCTCCACCTACAATCCGGAAGAACTGGACTGGTCCGGTGTTGATGTGGTGCTGGAATGCACCGGCAAATTCAACGACGGCCACAAATCCCGTATCCACCTTGAGCGCGGTGCCAAAAAAGTGCTGATCTCCGCGCCCGCCTCTAACGTCGACAAAACCATTGTTTACGGGGTGAACCACCGCGACATGCTGGCGGAGCACACGGTGATTTCCAACGGCTCCTGCACCACCAACTGCCTGGCGCCGCTGGCCAAGGTGCTGAACGATGCCATCGGCATTGAGCGCGGCATCATGACCACGATCCACAGCTACACCGGCGATCAGCCGACACTGGACCGCCGCCACAGCGATCTCTACCGCGCCCGCGCTGCCGCCATGGCGATGATCCCGACCTCCACCGGTGCCGCCAAAGCGCTGGGTGAAGTGCTGCCGGAACTGGCTGGACGGCTGGACGGCACCGCCATGCGGGTGCCAACCCCGAATGTCTCCGCAGTTGACCTGACCTTTGAAGCCGGCAAAGACGTCACAGTTGAGGACGTCAACGCCATTATGGCCGAAGCCGCCGCCGGTCACATGGGCGCAGTGCTGTCCTACGATCCGGAAGCCAAAGTTTCCATCGACTTCAACCACACCAACTACTCCTGCATTTTTGCCCCCGATCAGACCAAAGTTGTTGGTGGTCGTACCGTGCGTGTTCTGGCATGGTATGACAACGAATGGGGTTTCTCCTGCCGTATGGCAGACGTTGCAGCAGCAATGGGACGGCTCCAGAACTAAGGAGCCGTCGCCATTACCAACCAGATCGCAATTGGCTGTGGCGCGGTGCTGCTCGCAGCCCTGACAAGTGACTTCGCCCTCAACGGGGGCGAGGCTTCACTGTTTCTTGCCTTAAAATTCATCGATTTGTCTGAATATCTCGCCTTTTGGCGCTGAACAGCCGTGAATTCGGTTGACCTTTTTGCTGAAATACACATGTTAGCGTTAACAAGACGGCCACCTCTGGCCGCCCTTCCTCACGTCACAGGAGAACGCTGTCATGACAGTTAAAGTCGCCATCAACGGTTTTGGTCGCATCGGACGCAATGTACTGCGCGCCATCGTCGAATCCGGCCGCACCGATATCGAAGTCGTTGCCATCAACGATCTGGGTCCGGTGGAAACAAATGCGCATCTTCTGCAATATGATTCCATTCACGGCCGCTTTCCTGTCGAAGTGTTCCACAGCGATACCAGCATTGATGTGGGGCTCGGCCATATTGCCGTGACCGCGATCCGCAACCCTGCCGACCTGCCATGGGGCGACGTCGACATCGTGCTGGAATGTACCGGCATTTTTAACACCAAAGACAAAGCCCTGGTCCATCTTGAAAACGGTGCCAAACGGGTGCTGATCTCCGCCCCTGCCGCCGGCGCTGACAAAACCATCGTCTATGGTGTCAATCATAACGTGCTGACCGAAGAAGACGTGATCGTCTCCAATGCGTCTTGTACCACCAACTGCCTTTCTCCGGTGGCCAAGGTGCTGAACGACGCCATCGGCATCAGCCGTGGCTTCATGACCACGATCCACAGCTATACCGGCGATCAGCCAACGTTGGACACCATGCATCCGGATCTCTACCGCGCCCGGGCTGCTGCTCTTTCGATGATTCCGACCTCGACCGGTGCTGCCAAGGCCGTGGGCCTGGTGCTGCCCGAACTGGCCGGCCGTCTTGACGGCGTCGCCATCCGGGTGCCGACGCCTAATGTATCGGTGGTGGATCTGACATTTGAAGCGGCACGTAATACCACTGTCGAAGAAATCAATGAGGCCATCCGCACCGCCGCCATCGGGCCCATGAAGTCAGTGCTGGCTTACACGGACAAAAAGCTGGTGTCCTCAGATTTCAACCACGATTCACATTCATCCATTTTCCACACCGATCAGACCAAAGTTCTGGAAGGCACCATGTGTCGCATTCTGACCTGGTATGACAATGAATGGGGCTTCTCCAACCGCATGGCCGACACCGCCGTTGCAATGGGCGCCTTCCTCTGAGACCCCGAGTGCCCCTTCGGGGGCTCTCTTCCTGGCCGCCCTTCGGGGCGGCCTTTTTTATGCTGTATATGCCGGTTTGACATCGCGTGCCGGACGGCCTGGCAACCACAGCACGCGCGCCACTTTTTCCAGGACTTATTTTTGCCCGATACGCGCCTGCAGCGCCGTATCCACATCCGGGGTGACAAAGCGGGACACGTCGCCGCCGAGCCGGGCGATTTCCTTGACCAGCTTGGAGGCAATCGCCTGGTGTTTGGCTTCCGCCATCAGAAACACCGTCTCAATGGAATCATCCAGCGCCCGGTTCATCCCCACCATCTGATATTCATATTCAAAATCAGTCACCGCCCGCAGCCCGCGTACAATGATCTGCGCGCCAACGTCATGGGCGCAGTGAATCAACAGGTTTTCAAACGGATGCGCCACAATCTCGGTGCCGGTTTCTTCTGCCAGCGCCGCACATTCGGCCTCAATCATCGCCACGCGTTCTTCCAGCGAAAACAGCGGCCCCTTGTCCCGGTTGATCGCGATGCCGATCACCAAACGATCCACCAGCGCCGTGGCGCGCCGGATAATATCGATATGTCCCAGCGTCAGCGGGTCAAAGGTTCCCGGATATAGTCCAATGCGCATTGCAATCCCCCTTGCAGTCATGCTGCATCGCAACATATTTGCCCGGTCAGATGCAAGCGGATTTACGAATTAAACTTCTGGGCACAGCAAATTGCTCCCGGCACGGTTGTTTTCCCCGCCGGGAGTTCAACAATGAGTACAGCTCAGTGCCCCATCACCATGCCTTCAAGCGCATCGCGCTCCATCGACAGTTCCGCCAGCCGCGCTTTGACCGCGTCGCCGATAGAAATCATGCCAATCATGGTATCGCCATCCATCACCGGCATATGGCGGAACCGCCCCCGGGTCATGGTTTCAAGCACCGAGTCAGCCGTATCGGTACCAACACAGGTCACCATTTTTTTGGTCATCAGCTGCGACACCAGCCCGGACAGGCATGCCGGGCCCTTTTCGCCAAGGTCGCGCACAATGTCCCGTTCAGACAGAATGCCCAACGGCTTGCCTTCTTCTTTGGACACGATCACCACGCCGATCCGCTTTGATGACAACAGTTCGGCAGCAGCGGTCAAGGTTGCGTCTGGCCGGATGGAGATGACACCGACCTCGGTTTTACTATTCAAAATCTGACTTACCAGCATGTGATCCTTCCCGCTCTCAATTCCTATACTCCCAGAGTTGCGCCGCACCGCAGCCCTGTCAAGTCGCGGATTCCAGTCTTTCCACTTCCTGCCGCACGCCGGAGACCAACAATTCCGCAAACCGGTTCAGCCTTTCCACCTTGCGGTCGTCTGCGTGGCGGATCAGATAAAACGAACGTTTCAGCGTAAATTCATCCGCCAGCACCGGCTCCAGATTGTCCGCCGAGGGCATCGCAAAACTGTGCACAATGCCAACCCCGGCGCCGGCGCGCACGAAGTTGAACTGGACCGACACCGAATTGGAGCCAAATTCCGCGTGCTCGGCTTCCAGCTCAGCCAGATAGTCCAGCTCCTTGTCGAAAATCAGATCCGGGATATAACCGACCAGCTTGTGATCGCGCAGATCCCTCAGCGTTCTGATCCCGGGATTCTGCTGCAGATACTCCCGGCTCGCCGCCAGGTGCAGCCGGTAATCGGTGATCTTCTGCACTGTTTGGCGCCCGGTTTCCGGCGCACTGACTGCGATCGCCATATCGGCCTCGCGCTTGGACAGATTGATCACCCGCGGCAGCGCCACCACCTGAATTTCCAGCCCGGGGTGATCATGCCCGATCCTGGCGCAGACCTGAGGCAGCAGGTAATTGGCACAGCCATCGGGCGCGCCGATACGGATCTGCCCGCTCAGCCGGCCGGCCTGCCCCGACACCTCCGCCGCACCCTGGCTCACCGCCTGTTCTGCGCGTTCCGCATGGGCCAGCAACCGCGCGCCCTCAGAGGTCAGGCTGTAGCCCTGAGGTGTTTTCACAAACAGCGTCACGCCCACATCCTGTTCCAGCCGCAACACCCGCCGCCCCACCGTCGCCGGATCAAGTTTCAACCCGCGCCCGGCACCCGACAGGCTTTCCGCCCGCGCCACCGCCAGAAACACCCTTAAATCATCCCATTGCAGCGCCATTGCCTCGTACCCCGATTTTTGCAAAGCTGGTTTGAGAAATTGCACCTTTTACAAACAAAAATGCAAGCCTATATTCAGGCCAGTTTTCTGGAGGAGAGTCCGATGCAAGAACTTACCCATTTCATCAACGGCGAGCACGTCAAAGGCACGTCCGGTCGTTTTGCCGATGTTTTCAACCCGGCCACCGGCGAAGTCCAGGCCCGCGTGCCGCTCGCCAGCAAAGACGAGCTTGACGCCGCTGTTGCCTCTGCGGCTGTTGCCCAGGTCAAATGGGCTGCCACCAACCCTCAGCGCCGGGCGCGGGTGATGATGGAAGCTGTCCGTCTGATCAACCGGGACATGGACAAGCTGGCTGAAGCGCTGTCGCGCGAGCACGGCAAAACCATCCCCGACGCCAAAGGCGACGTTCAGCGTGGCCTCGAAGTCATCGAATTCTGCATCGGTGCCCCCCACCTGCTGAAAGGTGAATACACCGATTCCGCCGGTCCTGGCATCGACATGTACTCCATGCGCCAGGCGCTGGGTGTTGTCGCCGGCATCACGCCGTTCAACTTCCCGGCCATGATCCCGCTGTGGAAAATGGGCCCTGCCCTGTCCTGTGGCAACGCGTTCATCCTGAAACCCTCCGAGCGCGACCCGTCCGTGCCTCTGATGCTGGCTGACATCTTCAAAGAAGCCGGCCTGCCTGATGGTGTGCTGCAGGTTGTGAATGGCGACAAAGAATCTGTCGACGCCATTCTCGACAATGAAACCGTGCAGGCCATCGGCTTTGTCGGCTCGACACCTATCGCCGCCTATATCTATGCGCGCGGCTGTGCCAACGGCAAACGGGTACAGTGTTTCGGTGGCGCCAAGAACCACATGATCATCATGCCCGACGCCGATATGGAAAAAGCAGCAGACGCGCTGATCGGTGCCGGTTTCGGCGCTGCGGGCGAACGCTGCATGGCGATCTCGGTGGCTGTGCCTGTGGGCGAAGAAACCGCCGACCGTCTGGTTGAAGCCCTGGTGCCGCGCATTGAAGCGCTGAAAGTCGGCCCTTACACCTCCGGCAATGACGTGGATTACGGTCCAGTTGTCACCTCTGCTGCCAAAGAAAACATCCTGCGTCTGGTTCAGACCGGTGTGGATCAGGGCGCGGAACTGGTCATCGACGGCCGCGACTTCTCGCTGCAGGGCTATGAAGAGGGTTTCTTTGTCGGTCCGCACCTGTTTGACCGCGTCACAAAGGACATGGACATCTACACCAAAGAAATCTTTGGCCCGGTCCTGTCCTGTGTGCGCGCTGAAACCTATGAAGAGGCACTTGGCCTGGCCATGGACCACGAATACGGCAACGGCACGGCGATCTTCACCCGCGACGGCGACACTGCGCGCGACTTTGCCAGCCGCATCAACATCGGCATGGTCGGCATCAACGTGCCAATCCCTGTGCCGCTGGCCTATCACACGTTCGGCGGCTGGAAAAAATCCGGCTTCGGCGATTTGAACCAGCACGGCACCGACGGGTTCAAATTCTACACCCGCACCAAAACCGTGACCGCACGCTGGCCCTCAGGCATCAGAGAAGGCGGCGAGTTCAACTTCAAAGCCATGGACTGATCCGGTCCTGAAATGATTGTGCCGGGGCATTTTAATTGCTGCCCCGGCGCTTACAAAAAGCTTTTTATCAGCTTGGCCACCGGCTGATAAAAATCATCATCTTTCCAGTAGGCATTGTGTGAAAACAGGTTCCACGAGTCGAAAAACCCGCCAGCGTTGATTCCGATATCCTTCAACGCGCCACTGTCTTTCAGCGCCTTGTAGCCCGGACTGACCGGTGCCAGCGGAAAGCCCAGAACATCATCGCGGTCGAAATAATTGTGCCACCAGGTCTTCCGCCGATGTTTCGGATCCAGGCCAGTACCGGGAAATTGGATCGGGGAAATATCTTCCTCGTCATACGCAAAGGTAAATATCGGGATATTGCAGCCAAAGGTGACAAATGCCGCCATGGTCCGCAGCCCCTGAAAGGACGGAGGATGAGCATGGCCAGGTTTTTGCAGATCATAGATGTAATTCGACATGATATGCCCTCCCAGCGAATGGGCCAGCACTATAAGCGGCGCACCCTCTTCCACTTCGCCTGCCAGATCGTTGATGGTATCTTCGACCCGGCTGTGAATGCGCTCGTATGTCTGGTCGTTCGGATCGTTCACTTTGCGGTAAGAAGCCGCATCGGTCAGATTAAACATTACAAATTTTTGTATCGGTCTCTTATCAGCGCGACGGCCAATCTTTTTCAAAAAGTCTGCTTCACGTTTCTGCAGCACATCGGCCCAGAATATCTCGCGCCACTCCACATCCGACTCAAAAATGGACTTACCAATTTCCTTTTTCACCCGCTTGTGAAGATCTTTGGAAAAGGTGATTTTATTCCTCGGAGCCGGGCGTTTGTCCCCCTGGCTCCCCATGCCGTGAATGACGGCGACAGCAACACGTTTGGGCATAATAAAATCCTTTGGTTGAGCGAATGGCAGTCATAATAATGCCTGAGAATACCACGAATCCCCGCCCTGGGCGGCGCTTGCAAAACTCTTGCAAGAATTGCTAATTAAACAGACGTTCAATTCAAACGCTTTGGGAGGAGCCTCATGGATTTTGCACTCAGCGAAGAACAGACCGCCATTTTCGATATGGTGCTTGGATTTGGCGAAGAAAACATCGCGCCGCACGCCCGCCAGTGGGAACATGACGGCACCATCCCGAAACAGATCTGGACCCAACTGGCCGAACTCGGTCTGGGCGGCATGTATGTGTCTGAAGACCAGGGCGGCACCGGTCTCAGCCGTCTGGATGCCACCCTGGTGTTTGAAGCACTCTCGATGTCCTGCGCCTCAGTCGCGGCCTTCTTATCGATCCACAACATGTGCGCCGCGATGATCGATAAATTTGGCTCTGACGAGATGAAATCCCGCCTGCTGCCCGAGATCGTCAGCATGGGTAAAATCATGTCCTACTGCCTGACCGAACCCGGGTCCGGCTCTGACGCTGCCGCGCTGAAAACCCGCGCCGATAAAACCAACAGCGGCTACAGCGTCACCGGCACCAAGGCGTTCATCTCCGGCGCCGGATATTCCGACGCCTATATCGTCATGGCGCGCAGCGGCGACGCCGGGCCACGCGGCATTTCGGCGCTGATCCTGGAAGACGGCATGGACGGGCTGTCCTTTGGCGCGCTTGAAGAGAAAATGGGCTGGAAAAGCCAACCCACCCGCCAGGTCCAGATGGATGATTGCGCTGTGCCCGCCGCCGACCTGCTGGGCGAAGAAGGCAAAGGTTTTAAATACGCCATGGCCGGGCTGGACGGCGGGCGTCTGAACATTTCCGCCTGCTCGCTTGGCGCCGCCCAGGCCGCACTGAACGCAACGCTCACCTATATGGGCGAACGCCAGGCGTTCGGGCAGCCGATCGACCAGTTCCAGGCGCTGCAATTCCGCCTTGCTGACATGGAGATCGAACTGCAGGCGGCGCGGATCTTCCTGCGCCAGGCCGCCTGGAAGCTGGACACACGCGCTGCGGACGCCTCCAAACACTGCGCCATGGCGAAAAAATTCGTCACCGAAGCCGGCTCCCGCATTGCCGACCAGTGCTTGCAACTGCATGGTGGCTACGGCTATCTGGCCGACTATGGCATCGAGAAAATCGTCCGCGATCTGCGGGTGCATCAGATCCTCGAAGGCACCAATGAAATCATGCGCGTGATCACCGCGCGCCATATGCTGGCGGAGCGCGGCTGATGAATGACATTTCTATCCGGAAGGTGGGGCGCACCGGGCGCATCACCTTTACACGACCCCAGGCGCTGAACGCGCTGAGCCATGACATGGCGTTGGCGATTGACGAAGCATTTGGGGCCTGGCGCAATGATGATGACGTGGCCATGGTGGTGATCGACGCGACGGGCGAGCGCGCCTTTTGTGCCGGCGGCGATGTGGCTGACGTCTATCGCAAAGGGCTGGCGCAGGACTACGCGTTCGGGCAGCAGTTCTTCCGCGAAGAATACCGCATGAACGCGCGCATCTTCAATTTCCCCAAACCGGTCGCCGCTTTTATGCAGGGTTTTACCATGGGCGGCGGTGTCGGTATCGGCGGCCACGGCTCCCACCGGGTGGTCGGGGACAGCACCAAAATTGCAATGCCTGAAACCGGCATTGGCCTGATCCCGGATGTGGGTGGCAGCCTGTTGCTGGCGCGTGCACCCGGTCGTCTCGGCGAATACCTCGGGGTCACCGGCGCGCGCATGTCGGCCGGAGACGCAATCTTTGCCGATTTCGCCGACTATTACCTTCCCGAAGCCCTGTGGCCGGCCTTGATCGCCCAGCTGGAAGAGACCGGCGACTGGGAGCTTATTGATGCCGCTGCCCATGCGGATCCGGTGTCGCCACTGGCCGAGATGATGCCCGCCATCAACGCCAGTTTCGGCGGCGAGACCATGGCGGATATCTTGCGGTCGCTGGAGGTTCTGGACAGCGATTTTACCACCGCGACGCAAAAATCGATTGCCCGCAATTCGCCGCTCTCCATGGCGGTAACGATTGAGCTGATCCACCGGGTACGTGCCAGAGATACTATCGGTTTCGCGCTGGCCCAGGAGTTCCGCTACACCTTCCGCGCCCAGCAAATGAGCGACTTTCAGGAAGGCGTACGCGCCCAGATTATCGACAAAGACCGTGCCCCGGCCTGGAAACATAACAGTGCGCTGTCGGTCTCAATGGCTGAGGTCAGCAACCTGCTGATGCCGCTCGGGGCGGATGAACTGAAAGCTGAGGAGTGACGCTATGAAAGTCGGATTTATTGGTCTCGGAAATATGGGCGGCCCGATGGCGGCCAACCTGGCGGCTGCGGGCCATGAGATTGCAGGTTTTGACCTTGCCGCCCCCGCGCCCGACGGTGTCAGCATGGCGGTGAGCGCGGCGGCGGCAGCGACGGGCGCCGATGTGGTGATCACTATGCTGCCCAATGGCGCCATCCTGCGCGCCGTGGCGGCCGACATCATCCCGGCGATGAAATCCGGCGCGGTGTTTCTGGACTGTTCCACAGTGGACGTGGACAGTGCCCGCGCCGTGGCCGGTCTCAGTGTCAAAGCCGGGCTGCAGGCGGTGGATGCGCCGGTCTCGGGCGGCATCACCGGCGCAGCGGCCGGCACGCTGACTTTCATGGCCGGCGGCGCGGATGCGGCGTTTGCTGCGGTCTCTGACCTGCTTGACGTCATGGGGCAGAAAGCGGTGCATTGTGGTGGCTCGGGCGCGGGACAATCGGCTAAGATCTGCAACAATATGATCCTCGGCGTGACCATGGCGGCCACCTGCGAAGCCTTTGCACTGGCGGATAAACTCGGGCTGGACCGCCAAAAGATGTTTGATGTCGTTTCGACCTCCTCGGGGTACAGCTGGTCGATGAACGCCTATTGCCCGGCACCGGGCATCGGGCCGCAAAGCCCCGCCGACAACGGCTATCAACCCGGGTTTGCCTCGGAACTGATGCTGAAAGACCTGCGCCTGTCACAGCAAGCAGCTGAAGCGGTGAATGCCGACACCCCGATGGGCGCACGCGCCACCGCGCTCTATGCGGATTTTGTCGAGAGCGAGGACGGCCAGGGTCAGGATTTTTCCGCCCTGCTGCCCCGCTTTGAAAAACGCGACCGCAGCTGAGGCATACGGAACCTGAAAGCAAAATGGCGGCCCTGTGGGTCGCCATTTTGCTGCGCGCCGCGCCTCTGGCGCGGCGCCCCCCCCTGCCGCCGCTAATGAGTGGTGCCACCGCGCAAGAAATTTCTCCCGCCCGTCAAAAACACAGTGCCTGCGCCTTTTCCCGTTGGGCCGCGCAGCTTGCTTCGCAAGCTGCGCCCGTGCCCTGCCACAGGCCATCCCTTTTGAGACGCACAGCTTTGCCATGTCCGAAACGCAAAACGCCGGCCCCAGGGGCCGGCGTTCCAGTCCTGTCACAGCGACAGCGTTTATTTCATGATGATTTCCGGGCCCATCATTTTGGTTGGCAACCAGGTCGAGATAATCGGCACATAGGTCACCAGGATCAGGAAAACGAACAGCACCGCGAGGAACGGCAGCGCCGCGCGCACCACCCGCATCATCGGCATGCCGGCCACACCGGAGGTCACGAACAGGTTGAGCCCCACAGGCGGTGTGATCATGCCGATTTCCATATTCACCACCATGATGATGCCGAGATGGATCGGATCAACGCCAAGTTCCAGAGCAATCGGGAAGACCAGCGGCGCCACGATCACCAGCAGCCCGGAAGGTTCCATAAACTGGCCCCCGATCAGCAGCACCACATTGACCATCACCAGGAACATGATTTTGCCAAACCCGGCGCTCAGCATCGCTTCGGCGATCTGCTGCGGGATCTGCTGCTCGGTAAGCACCGCTTTCAGCACCAGCGCATTGGCAATGATGAACATCAGCATGATGGTCAGCTTGCCGGCTTCCAGCAGGGTCTTGCGGGTATCGCGGTGCCAGAACGCGCTGGCCAGCACCCAGGGTTTCTGCAGCAAGGAACTGCGCGTACCACCATTGGCACCGGCGGCCAGCGGTCCCATGTCACGATAGACAAAGGAGGCCACCAGGAAAGCGTAAACAGAGGCCACTGCCGCGGCTTCGGTCGGGGTAAAGATCGCCCCAGTCAGACCAGGAACACCATAGATCCCGACCATAATGATCACGATCAGCATCAGCCCCCAGAACGCGTCCGAAAATGAAGCAAAGATCTCGCCCCAGCCCTGCCATTCGCCCTTGGGCATGTTCTTGATCCGCGCCATCACATAGATGGTCACCATCAGGAACAAACCGGCCAGAATGCCCGGGAATACGCCCGCCAGGAACATGCGCCCGACGGATACTTCCACCGCAGAGGCATAGACCACCATCACGATCGAAGGCGGGATCAGAATGCCGAGCGTGCCGGCATTACAGATCACACCGGCGGCGAAATCCTTGGAATAGCCCGCTTTGGTCATTGCCGCGATCACGATGGACCCAATGGCCACAACGGTCGCAGGCGACGAGCCCGACAAAGCGGCAAAGATCATACAGGCAAACACACCGGCGATGGCGAGGCCGCCGCGCATATGGCCGACACAGGCGATGGAGAAACGGATGATCCGCACCGCCACACCGCCGGTGGACATAAAGCTTGAAGCCAGGATGAAAAACGGGATCGCCAGCAGCGTGTAATGCGCGGCCATGCCCTGATAAAGATGCTGCGCCACCGAGGCGAGCGAAGTATCAGAAAACGCCAGCAGGAATATGATCGAGCTGAGCCCGAGCGACACCGCGATCGGCGCGCCGATGAACAGCAGCCCCACCACCATGCTGAAAAGAAAAACGACTTCCATGGGTTCTATTCCTCAAATTCGCCGCGTGCGACGCGATCTACTTCTTCTTCGGCCTCATGGCTGACGATCAGGCTGTTTTGCTCACCGCGCAGGATGCGAAGGATCGCCTGCACAATTCTCAGAACCATAAGTGCAACGGAAATCGGGATGATCAGATAGGCCACCGCCAGCGGGAATTTTTCATAGGGTTCTTCGCCCTCGGGCAGGAACAGATATTCCAGCAGTGGACGCAACCACTCAACCATCGGCACCGCTTTGGTAGGGGTGTAACCGCGCTGATCCCAGATTTTCATCTCCTGCAGCCCGGTCGGGAACCAGCGCCCGGTGGTCTGCGGCAGATTGGCAAAATTTGCGTAATAATCCCAGGCGCCCTTCATCATCAGCAGCGCATAGAGCAGACAGGCCAGGCCGGACAGCAGCGCCATCACCCGCTGGCCCTTTTTGGGCAGCATGTTGGTCACCGCGTCAACACCGAGATGCGAGGTGATCTTAAACCCGTAGGCGATACCAAACAGCACCAGCCAGGCAAACAGGATCAGCGTGACTTCCTGCCCCCAGATGATCGACGAGTTGAATATCTTACGTGCGATCACATTGGCGAATGTGATCAATGTCATTGCGCCAAGGATCAGCGCAATTGTATTTTCTTCAAAGGCGCTGACGAAGCGGCCAAATGCCGTTTCAGTGGCTGGTGTAGCGTGGCCCATCCCGACCCCTCCCATGTGATAATTTGAAAATGGCCTGCGGGCTTGCCGCAGGCCAGATCCGTAGTCTTGAAACGAAGCAGCTTACATCGAGTCGTTGATGGCCTGTGCCGCCGCGATATTGTCAGCGCCTACGTCGCCTTCAAACTGAGCCCAGACCGGCTTCATCGCCGCTGCCCATGCCGCCCGCTGCTCGGCTGTCAGAGAGCGCACAACGCCGCCGGCATCGATGATCGCCTGTTTGGAGGCCTCGTTCACCGCAAAGGCTTCAGAGTTGCGGGCTTCGGTCACTTCGCTCAGGATAGTCGAGAGCTGATCACGGATATCCGCGTCCAGGCTGTTCCACCATTCCACCGAAGTCACCACCAGATAGTCGATGATGCCATGGTCGGTCTGAGTAACACCGTCCTGAACCTCAAAGAACTTCTTGCCGTAGATGTTGGACCAGGTGTTTTCCTGCCCGTCAACAACGCCGGTCTGCAGCGCGCCGTACACTTCGGAGAACGCCATCGGCTGTGGCGATGCATTCAGCGCTTCAATCTGAGCGATCAGCACGTCAGAGGTCTGTACGCGGAATTTCAGGCCCGCAGCATCGGTCGGATCGATCAGCGGTTTGTTGGCCGAGAACTGTTTCATGCCATTGTGCCAGAATTCCAGCCCCAGCAGACCACGGCGCACCATGGATTCCTTCATGGCCTGACCGGTCTCGGAGGCCTGGAACGCATCCACAGCTTCGATATCGTTGAACATGAACGGCAGATCGAAAATGCGGAACTGCTTGGTAAAGGCTTCAAACTTGGACAGCGAAGGCGCCGCCATCTGAACGTCGCCCTGCAGGATCGCTTCCAGAACCTGGTCATCGTTGTAAAGTGTAGAGTTCGGGAACACTTCGACGCAGACTTTGCCCTCCATCTCAGCATTCACCCGATCCATGAACAGGTTGGCCGCGATGCCTTTGGGGTGTTTGTCGGTGTTGGTTACATGGCTGAACTTGATAACCTGTTCGCCCGGATCACAGCCATCAGCCGCGAATGATGCTGTTGTGCTCAGTGCTACAGCGGTTGCCAGTGTGGCAGCAGTTGTCAGAAATTTCATATCTTATTTCCTCCCAAATATGAAACTTTACATTTCGTACGCCCATTGGTTGGACGTTGGAGGCATAAAACCAGCAAAAACCCGCATAGGAAAAGAAAATCGACAATCAAGGGAGATCACAGATTTTATTACATTACGACAACACCTTATGGTGATAATATTTGACAAGGCACGGCAATAATCCGCCAGGATGGGCGGAATTCCACACAGGCATATCTGCAGCTGTGCGGAATTTCACACAGGTCAGCCGCGGTAGCGCTCCGCCCGAATCCCGTGCCGCGTCAATTTGTCGTAAAACGTTTTGCGTGGCAGTTTCAGATCCCGTGCCGCGTCTGAGGCATTTCCGCCCCGTCGCTGCAGCGCTGAAATCAGCAGCGCCCGTTCCACCTGGGCCAGCTGTTCCGCCAGACCCAGCTCTGCTTCCGGCTCAGACGCCTCCAGCCCCATAGCAAAGCGCATCGCCGCATTCATCAGCGAACGCGCATTGCCGGGCCAGTCCTGCGCCAGCAGACGCGCTTCGGTGTCTGAACTGATCTCCGGCTCCGGCAGCCCCGCCTGTTCACAGGCCAGCGAGACGTAATGGCGAAACAGCACCGGCACATCTTCGCGGCGTTCGCGCAGCGGCGGGATCCGGATGCGGGTCGCTTCCAGCCGGTAATACAGATCGGGATGGAACTGCCCTTCCGCCACCGCCGCGGCCAGATCCAGATAGGTGCCCGCGACCACCCTTGGCGCCGCCGCGCTGTCGATCAGCTCCAGCAAAGTGAATTGCGCCGCGGCAGATAAGGCGCCGATTTCATCCAGAAACAATGTGCCGCTCTCCGCCTGGCAAAACGCCTCGGCCAGGGTGTCCGGTGTCTGCGCCGCCGCCGGCAGTTTCACAAATGGCTTGGAGGAGCTCACCGAGAGCAGATGCACCACCTCGGCCAGTTTTGACGTCCCGGCGCCGGCTTCCCCGGTGACCAGTACATCCGCCGATGTGCGCGCCACCGCGCGGGCCTGGGCACGCACCGCCTCCGCCTGGGGAGAGGTGCCGCGCAACAGGCGCACCGCCGCATCCCCCGCTTCCACCTGGCGCCGCAAGTGGCGGTTTTCCAGCACCAGCGCCCGGGTGCTGCTCGCTTTTTCAACCACTGCCAGCAAATCTTTGGGTGCACAGGGTTTTTCCAGGAAGTCAAAAGCGCCGGCCGCGATGCCCCGCACCGCCATCGGAATGTCCGCCTCGCCGGTCAGCAGGATCACCGGCAGTTCCTCATCCTGCTGCTGGGCATACTCCAGCAGGGCAAACCCGTCTTTGCCCGGCATGCGGATATCACTGAGCACAACCCCGTCAAAGCCAGGTGTTATATGGTCTTTGGCCTCGATATAACTCGCCGCCACGGTGGGGCGGTATCCCGCCAGCTCCAACGTCTGCGCCAACGCCTCGCGCACCAGAGCGTCATCATCGACCAGCAATACCCGTTTCATTCCGCAGCTCTCCCGATCGTGTTCCCCGGTGTCAGTTCGACGGTGAATTCCGCGCCGCCCTGCGCCTGATTGCGGCCACGGATCTCGCCGCCAAAACTCTGTACCAACCCGTAGGATATCGACAGGCCCAGCCCCATGCCTTCCGAAGCGCCGACCTCTTTGGTGGAATAAAACGGGTCAAAAATCTTGCTGCTGTCCTCGATACCCGGGCCGGTGTCGCGCACACAAAGACGCACGGGCGCCCCCGGTTCCAGGACAATCTCCAGCCGCCGCGTCTCGCTTTCAACCATCGCATCCACCGCGTTGGAGATCAGGTTCATCACCACCTGCTGCAAGCGCACCTCACCGCCGCGCACCCAGACCGGCGCCGGCCGGGCCCAGCTGGCCTCCACCCCGCCGGCCACGATTTTGCCATGGGCCATCTCCAGCGCCGTGTCCACCACCGCCACCAGATCCACATCCCGGATCTGCTCATGTTCCTGACGGGCAAAGGCGCGCAAGTTCTTGATAATACGTCCCATACGCCGCGCCAGTTCAGAAATTCGGCCCAGGTTTTCCCCCGCCCGGTCCGGCTGGCCGCGCTCCAGAAACAAGTCCGCGTTTTCCGCAAAAGACCGGATTGCCATCAACGGCTGGTTCAGCTCATGGCTGATGCCCGCTGACATCTGCCCCAGCGCCGATAATTTACCAGCCTGCACCAGATCAGCCTGGGCCCGTTTCAACGCCGCTTCCGCGTCCTGGCGCTCGCGAATTTCGTGACGCAGCGAGCGGTTGACGTCTTCCAGTTCACGGGTCCGCGCCTGCACCCGCGCCTCCAGTGCGCTGTTGGCCGCCGCCTCCAGCTCCAGTCGCTCCGCCAGCGCCCGGCGCCGCTGTGTCGCCAGCAGAGCAAAAGCGCCGATCACCAGCGCCAGCGCCGCCGCCACCGCCGCCTGCAAGGCCGCCAGACGCCGTGCCGGGGCCAGATCCAGCAGGATTTCGGCGGTAAAGCCCACCACCGGCATCGGCTGGGTCAGATGCAGCGCATGGCGCGGCAGATAGCGCCCGCCATCCAGCCGCCAGATGGTATTGCCGCGAAAATTACTGGACCGGTAAGGCGGGAAAGAACCGATTCCGCTGCCATGGCCGGATTTTTCGGTCAGGATCAGCTCGCTGCGGTTGGAGACAAAAATAACCCCCGCGTCATCGGAGAAAAACACCGCATCCGGGTCCGCAGGCCAGTTCCATTCGATCGACAGAATATCAATGCCCACGATCACCACCCCGATCACTGGCCCGTCCGGTGCAAACACAGGTGCTGCGAACGCATAGATACGCTTCCCGTCCGCGCCGATAAAGTGACTGGCGCCAAGTGCGCCCCCCAGCGCCCTCCGGTAAGGCGCCAGGAATTTTGCACTCAGGCTCTGTCCCGGGCTGTCCCCGGCCAGATCCGGCAGCGACGACGCCAGCACCTGCCCCTCTGTATCGATCAGAAATACCGATTTTGATGCGGTTTTATCCGCCATCTCCTGCAACAGCTTGTTGGCCTCAGAGGTAAGGGCCGGCGGATTGCGTACCAGATCCAGCAGCGTCGGGTGATCCGCCAGCAACACCGCACGTTCGCGCACGCCCTGCAGCTGATTGGCCAGACGGTCAGAGGCCAGCGCCAGATCCGCCCGGCCGTTCTCCGCAGCCTGATTCAGCGCCGCGCTGAAAGACATCCACCACACCCCGGCAGATATCACCAGCGTCGCCAGCAGGAACTGCAACACAGGCAGGGCTCGGGTTTTTGGAGTGCTACTCATCCGCGCATCCTAGAAACCTGCCCTTGCAATGACCAGCCGCATTGATCACTCTCAGCTCTGAAACCTGAGAGACGATATGAAAACATTACATAAATCCCCGACTGATCCCGCCTTTGTCCAGGCCCCTTATGATTTTTACGACCAGGCCCGCGCCAGTGGCCCGCTGTTTTTCTGGGCGGAGTATGACAAGGTCTGTGCTGTCAGCTATGACGCGGTCGCCGCCGGGCTGCGTGACCGCCGCTTCGGCCGCGAGGCCCCCGCCGGGTTTGCCCCTGCGATCCCGGACCACCTGGCACCGTTTTATGCGGTTGAAACCCATTCGATGCTGGAACTGGAAGCGCCGCGTCACACCCGGCTGCGCGGCCTGGTGATGCGCGCCTTCACCTCGCGCCGGATCAAAGCGCTGGCCCCGGAGATTGCGCAGCTGAGCCATGAGCTGATGGATGCGCTGCCTGCAGGCGAATTTGACCTGCTGCAGGAGTTTGCACAGAAATTGCCGGTGATCATCATTGCGCGTCTGCTCGGGGTGCCCGAAGAGATGGCACCACAACTGCTGCGCTGGTCCAACGCCATGGTCTCCATGTATCAGGCCGGCCGCAGTCGCGAAGTAGAAGACGCTGCCGTTACAGCGACCGAAGACTTCGTGGCCTTCATGCGCGGCTATGTTGAGAGCCGTCGCAACTCTCCGCGGGATGATCTGATTTCCGAGCTGATCGCGGCCGAAGAAGCCGGTGAAAAACTGTCAACCGATGAGCTGATCACCACCTGTATTCTGCTGCTGAACGCCGGGCACGAGGCCACCGTTCATGCCATTGGCAACGGGGTGAAAACCCTGCTGGACCACGGGATGGGCGCCGGGGTTCTGGGCGCAGACACTCTGGACAGTTGTGTTGAAGAACTGCTGCGATATGACCCGCCACTGCATATGTTTGACCGCTATGCCAATGAAGATTTTGACTTTTTTGGCCACAGCTTCAAACGGGGTGACAAAATTTCGCTGCTGCTCGGCGCCGCCAACCGTGACCCGGAGACCTGGGATGAGGCGCACCGGTTTGACCCGATGCGCCGGATCAGGGCCAACAGCTCGTTTGGCGCTGGCATCCATTTTTGTATCGGAGCGCCGCTGGCCCGGCTGGAGCTGAAAACCGCGCTGCCCATCCTGTTTGAGCGCCTGCCAGAACTGAAACTGGCGCGGCCGCCGGAGTTTGCCAATAACTACCATTTCCACGGGCTCAGCGCGCTCTGGCTCCGCGCCTGACCTGCACCCGCTCCGGATACCGCAACGCTCTGCCCCGCACGTCTCTCTGCACTTTTCTCGGCGTTCCTCTTTGCGCGCCCGACCAGCCTCACGCGCCACTGCCAAGGGGGGCTCCCGCCCGGCTCTGGCGCAGCACGCTGCTTGTCGCCCGTTGGGCGTGGCACGGCGGCGATGCCGCCGTGCCACGCCCAACGGTTGTGTCGTTCCATCTTTGATGGGACCGCAACTGGCGGGAGCATGCCCCGTGTTGTTTACGCACCTGCGCGGGGGGCCGCAGGGCTCAGGCCCCACCGCCAGTGCTCCCGGCGATCCACGGCGCACCAACTTTCACTCCCGGTCCGCTGCCCGTTCTGGCACGCCAAATCCGCCGTGCCTTGCCTTTCGCGTCAGCAGCCGATAGCTGCAGTCATAGCCAGCAACCCAGGCCTGATGTGCTGAACCTGTGACGCTGAACCGGCGCAGCGGCCGCCATGCTCTGGGCCGGGCCCCGCCCTAGTCCGGCAGCAGCGACAGCGGCAGCATTGGGGTGGATTTGATCTCTTCCATCGACAGCAGCGCGGTGACGTTATAGATCCGCACCTCGGAAATCAGCGCCTGATAGAACACGTCATAGGCCCGCGCATTGGCCACCCGCACCTTGAGGATATAGTCGATTTCCCCGGCCAGCCGGTGCGCCTCCAGCACCTCCGGTCGCTCCTGAAGCGTCTTGAGAAACTTCTCCTGCCAGCCGGCCTCATGCTCGCTGGTGCGGATCAGCACAAAGAAACACGCCTCCAACCCCAGTGCCTCCGCATCCAGAATCACCGTATGCTGCCCGATCACCCCCGCTTCGCGCATTTTGCGGATCCGGTTCCACACCGGCGTCTTGGAAGAGCCCACTTTGCGGGCGATTTCATCCAGAGACTGGCTGGCATCGCTCTGCAGCTCCCCAAGGATTTTCCGGTCCACACTGTCAATCCGGACTGCCATTTCGCTTTTCCCTTCCTTTGGCGGACGCCTGTTCCTACTGCCGCAGCAACCGGAACAAACATCCTTTTTCACCTGTATACATAGTCAAATAGCGGAACGATATCCTATATTCCAGTATAGAAATCACGACCCGTTGCCGGGACCCAACTGCAGGAAGTCGCCCATGAGCCGCAAGTTCACACCAAAAATCGTGACCGCCAATGATCTGATGCTGGGAGATGTTGTTTATCTCGCCGCGGATGACAGCTGGGTGCGCGATCTGGCCTGCGCCGAGCTGATTGAAGACGAGGCCCACGCACAGCTGCGTCTGCTGCATGGCGCCAGCGACCATCACATGGTGGGAGTTTACCTCGCGGACGTGTTGGCGGATGCCAGCGGCCGTCCTGTCCCCAGCCACTTTCGCGAAGAATTCCGGGCCACCGGACCTTCCAACCTCTTTCACGGCAAACAGGCGGAGCCCGCAAATGTATAAGTACAACGATTTTGACGAAGCTTTCGTCCGTGAACGTGTTGCCCAGTTTACCACCCAGGTTGACCGTCGTATTGACGGCTCCCTGACCGAAGACGAGTTCAAACCTCTGCGGCTGATGAACGGTCTTTATCTGCAGCTGCACGCCTATATGCTGCGCGTCGCCATCCCCTACGGCACGCTGAACTCCGGCCAGATGCGTCAGCTCGGTCAGATCGCCAGCAGCTATGACAAGGGCTACGGTCATTTCACCACCCGCCAGAACATCCAGTACAACTGGCCGAAACTGGCAGACGTGCCGCAGATCCTCTCAGATCTGGCCGATGTGGAAATGCACGCGATCCAGACTTCGGGCAATACCATCCGCAACGTGACCGCGGACCATTTCGCCGGCGCCGCCCAGGACGAGATCGAAGATCCGCGCCCTTACGCTGAGTTGCTGCGCCAGTGGACCACCGATCACCCGGAATTCCAGTTCCTGCCGCGCAAGTTCAAAATCGCGGTCACCGGTTCCGAGCAGGACCGCGCCGTGGTGCGCGCCCATGACATCGGTCTGGTGCTGAAACGTGTGGATGGCGAACTCGGCGTTCAGGTCATCGTTGGGGGCGGTCTTGGCCGCACGCCGATGATCGGCAAAGTCCTGCGCGACTTCCTGCCGATTGAAGACCTGCTGCCCTTCACTGAAGCCGTGGTTTCGGTCTGGAACACGCTGGGACGGCGCGACAACAAATACAAAGCCCGCATCAAAATCACCGTGCATGAAAACGGTATCGAGGAAATCAGCCGTCAGGTTGAAGAGCGCTTTGCAGAAATCCGCCCGGCGTTCTCCGGTGTGGACCAGCAATATCTCGGCGCGATCAAAGCCGCATTTACGCCGCCCGCCTTTGTCAGCAAAGCGCGCACCGGTTATGAGGCCGCCTATAAGGCCGATCCGGTGTTTCGTTCCTGGGTGGACACCAACCTGGCCGCGCACAAAGACGCCGACCATGTGATCGTCACTATTTCGCTGAAAGAGCCCGGCAAAACCCCGGGCGACGCTTCCACCGAGCAGATGAATGTAATGGCGGACCTCGCAGAGCGTTACAGCTATAACGAGCTGCGCATCAGCCATGAGCAGAACGTCATCCTGCCCCATGTGCATGTCTCTGACCTGCCCGCCGTACACGCGGCGCTGAAAGAAGTACGTCTGGCCACTGCCAATATCGGGCTGGTGTCTGATATTATCGCCTGCCCTGGCATGGACTACTGTGCACTGGCGACCGCGCGCTCAATCCCGGTGGCGCAAAACATCGCCACCCGTTTTGACGAACTGAAGCTGGAACATGACATCGGCGCGCTGAAGATTAAAATCTCCGGCTGCATCAACGCCTGTGGTCACCACCATGTCGGTCACATCGGCATTCTGGGTCTCGACCGCGCCGGCGTCGAAAACTACCAGATCACCCTGGGTGGTGACGGCACACAGACTGCTGTCATCGGCAAACGCATGGGGCCTGGTTTCTCTTATGACGCCATCGTTCCGGCGATCGAACGGCTGATCCTTTCTTATCTTGATCTGCGCAGCTCTGCGGATGAGACCTTCCTTGAGACCTATCGCCGCCTCGGTGATGCTCCGTTCAAAGAAGTGCTCTATCCTGGTGAGGAGAAAGCCAATGCCGCTTGAGTCACCGCTCCCCTCAATCGCTGAGCGGATCAGCGCGCTGAATGCGCGCTACCGCCACCACTCGGCGATCTCGGTGCTGGAACGTGCTCTGGCCGACCCGCAGGTCGGCCGGGTAACGATGGTCTCCTCTTTTGGCGCGGAATCCGTGGTGCTGTTGCATATGATTTCCCTGCTCGACCGCAGCACGCCGGTGCTGTTTGTGGATACGGAAATGCTGTTCCCGGAAACCCTGGCCTATCAGCTCGATCTGACCGAAAAGCTCGGGCTGACCGATGTGCGTCGCATCCATCCCGACACGGCCCGTCTGGCCGAAGTTGATCCCGACAACACGTTGCATCAGCGTGACACCGATGCCTGCTGTGCCCTGCGCAAGACCGAAACGCTGCAAAACGCGCTGGCGCCGTTTGACGCCTGGGTGACCGGGCGCAAACGGTTTCAGGGCTCGACCCGCAAAACGCTGGAATTCTTTGAGAACGAAGAAGACCTGCGCATCAAGGTCAACCCGCTGGCCCATTGGGACCCGGCAGATGTGCAGGACTATATCATCAACAACCGCCTGCCGCGTCACCCGTTGGTTTCGCAGGGCTACCCGTCGATCGGCTGTGCGCCCTGTACATCCAAGGTCGCGCCTGGCGAAGACCCCAGATCCGGCCGCTGGCGCGGATCCGACAAAACAGAATGCGGCATTCACTTTGTGGATGGCAAAATGGTACGTGGCCCGATCGCGGCTGAGCCAGAAGGAATGAAGGCATGAGTGTAATTGTAACCGATACCGGTTTTGCAGCGGATGACTGGGCGACCGACATCCTGCCGCTGGACGGGGCCGCAGATGCGGTGGCGCTTGATCTGGCCTCGGACACCGTGCCGGCTGATCTGGCGAACTTGATCGGCGACCGCCTGGCCAGCCTGGCGCTGATCCGGGTGGACTTCCCGTCTTTTGCCGACGGTCGTGGATTCACCATTGCCGCGCAGCTGCGTCGTCTCGGTTTTACCGGACGTCTGCGGGCCCGTGGCCATGTGATCTCTGATCAGTACGCTATGGCGCGGCGTTCCGGGTTTGACGAGGTGGAGATTTCCGATGATCTCGCCAGCCGTCAGGACGAAAAACAATGGCTGGCGCGTGCCAACTGGCAAGCCCATGACTATCAGTCGCGGTTGCGCGGCTAGACCTGCCCCCCGGCAGACC
>NZ_QOLB01000022.1 GCF_003333265.1 Candidatus Halocynthiibacter alkanivorans | reverse complement strand
GACCCCGCCAGCGCCGCCCGCAACAGCCGCCAGCAACTCCGCCAGCCGCCCGGCCCGGTAACGCACCGAGTCCTCAAACCCTTCCAGCCGGATCATCGTCACCGGCGCCCCGTCAACCCCAACCGGAAGGTGCGCCGCCCCGGTGACATCATAAGGCGCGCCCAGCGCCGCCGACATTGCCTGTACCGCCGCCCCGTCACTCAGCCCTTCGATCAGCACGCAGGCCGCCATCTCAGGCTTTGGCAGCACTTTCAGCGACACTTCCGACAACACGCCCAAAGTGCCATGCGCCCCCGCCATCAGCTTGACCAGGTCATAGCCGGTGACATTCTTCATCACCCGGCCGCCGTTTTTCACCACCACGCCGCGCCCGTCGACAAAGCGCACCCCCAGCAGAAAGTCGCGGCAGGCGCCGGCCTGCACCCGGCGCGGCCCTGACGAATTCACCGCCACCGCGCCGCCGATTGTTGGCGCACCAGTGGTGCCCAAAAGCGCTCGCATATCGGCAGGCTCAAAGGCCAGTCGCTGCCCCTCTGCCGCCAACACGGCCTCAAGCTCTTGCAAAGGCGTGCCCGCATGCGCCACCAGCGTTAAAGCGCCGGGCTCGTATAAGGCGATGCCGCAGAGCCCACGGGTGCTCAACTCTTGCCCCGCCAGCTGAATGCCGCGACTGCCGCCGCCCAGCACCGCCAGCGCGCCTTCGGCCCCGGCAATTATGTCAGTGAGCTCACTCTCGTTTGCTGGCATCATCTGCTGTTTCCCGCTTCTTTTTGGCTTAAATATCCCGGGGTCCGGGGCAGCGCCCCGGCCGCCGTTGCCACCGTTAACTTCACCGGCAGTTTCACACGCAATTTCACCGGCAATTTCACCGACATTATCAGGGATCTCATGCGTTGCGCCGCGCAGCCGTTATGCTCAGTGGAAACACCTTCGCCGGATTAAGCAGCCAGCGCGGATCAAACACATCTTTGACCCGCAACTGCGCTTCCAGATCCTCTGGCGCATATTGATACGTCATCAGATCCCGCTTCTCGATACCCACGCCGTGTTCGCCGGTCAGACAGCCGCCCACATCGACGCAGAATTTTAACACTTCCGCGCCAAACGCCTCACACAGCTCGAGATCTCCTGGTTTGTTGGCATCATAGAGGATCAGCGGGTGCATATTGCCGTCCCCCGCATGAAACACATTGGCCACATCCAGCCCATATTTCTTTGAGAGCTCGCTGATCCGCGCCAGCATGCGCGGCAGTTCAGTGACCGGAATGGTGCCGTCCAGACACATGTAATCATTGATCTGCCCCATGGCGCCAAAGGCCGATTTGCGTCCCAGCCAGATCGCGGCCGATTCTTCCACTGACCGGCTTTCGCGGATCTCAACCGGATCGTGACGCCGCGCAATCGCAGTGATGCGCCCCAATTGATCGTCAATCTCCGCATCAGAACCTTCGACCTCAATGATCAGCAATGCCTCACATTCGGGATAACCCGCATGGGCAAAGGCCTCGCAGGCCTCAATACAGGGGCGGTCCATAAATTCGATCGCCACCGGCAACACCCCGGCGCGGATAATGTCGGACACGCAGGCGCCGGCAACCTCATTGCTGTCAAAACCAATCAGCACCGGCCGCGCCCCTTCGGGCTGGCGCAGGATGCGTAATGTGGCCTCGGTGACCACGCCAAGCTGGCCTTCAGAGCCGCAGATCACCCCCAGCAGATCCAGCCCGCCGGCGTCCAGATGGGCGCCTCCGATTTCGACCACGGTGCCGTCCATCATCACCAGAGTCACCCCCAGAAGATTGTTGGTGGTCACCCCGTATTTCAGACAATGCGCGCCGCCGGAATTCATCGCGATATTGCCGGCAATGGCACAGGCCAGCTGCGAGGAGGGGTCCGGTGCATAGAAGAAACCTTCTTCTTCCACCGCGCCGGTGACCGACAGGTTGGTGCGCCCGGCCTGCACCCGGATAAAGCGGTTGTCAAAGTCGGCTTCCAGCACCTGGTTCATCCGCGCCAGCCCGACCACCACCGCAGCCGCAGTCGGCAGCGCCCCCCCGGCCAGCGACGTACCCGCCCCGCGCGGCACCACCGGCACAGCTTCCGCATGGCAGATTTTCAACACCGCCGCGACCTCTTCGGTGCTGCGCGGCAATACCACACAGAGCGGCGGGCAGGCATAGGCCGACAGCGCGTCGCATTCATAGGCTTTGGTCTCGCGCGCATCATCGATCACGGCGTCGCCAGGCAGCACGTCGTGCAGTTTTGCAACGATCTGCGCCTTGCGCGCCAGCAGAGCGGCGTTGGGAACCGGCATCTCCATCAGAGACCTCCTAAGTTTTGGTAATAAAACATAACCAATTTTTCCAGAGGAGGCAAAGCCTATCTTTCGATCTGTTTCAGCCGCTTAGATTCTAAGCTCCTCAGCGCTGCGGGGCTGCAAATCAGAAGCTGGCGACAAGAACAAACCATATGGCCAGCCGCGCCACCACAGTCTAGTCTGGCCCCTATGGAACTGATCAACCGACTGCAACACTTCACCCCGCTTGACGGATTCGCCATTGGCTTTTTGTGGCTCTGCTGGGCGCTGATTGGCTGGCGCATCGAACACCCGGCCAAATCGCGCCCCTCCACGTCGCGGCTGATGGCGCAATTCCGCCGCGACTGGATGACACAGATGGTCACGAGGGAACCGCGTATCTTTGATGCCAGCATCCTCGACACATTACGCCAGGGCATCACCTTTTATGCCTCTGCCTGCCTGATCACCCTGGGCGGCGGCATCGCCCTGCTGGGCAATACCGAACGCCTGCTGGGAGTCGCTGCCGATCTGACGCTGATGCCGGTGCCCGCAATCATCTGGGAAGTCAAAATTCTCACTGTTCTGCTGATCATTACCAGTGCCATGCTGAAATTCATCTGGGCGCACCGGTTGTTTGGCTATTGCGCCGTGATCATGGCCTCGGTGCCCAATGACGTGGAGGATGCCAAAACATTGCCGCGCGCACGTCAGGCTGCAGAGATCAATATCACTGCCACCCGCGCCTTTAACCGCGGGCTGCGCAGCCTGTATTTTGCGCTGGCGGCGATGACCTGGCTGCTCGGACCTGAAGCGCTTCTGATCGCCACTTTGGTCACCGTTTTTGTCACCTGGCGGCGTGAATTCGCCTCGCTGTCGCGGCGCATCCTGCTAGGGGAATTGCCATGACCGGCAGCTCAGGACGCCTGGCACTTGCGGCGCTGCTTTTTACCGCCGCCGCCGCCTTTGCCACCCCGCCACAGGTGGAAAAAGTCAGCGCCCGGCAGACGGCCACTTATACGCTTGAGGCAACCGACGCCCGCGCCCCCTGGCGCTTTGATGTCAGCCTCAGCCATCCCGACAGCGGCTGGGACCATTATGCCGATCTGTGGGAAGTCCGGGATGGCACCGGCCGGGTGCTGGGCAGCAGGGTCTTGCTGCACCCCCATGTGGACGAGCAGCCCTTTACCCGCAGCCTTGCCGGCGTCAATATCCCGCCCGGCCTGTCGCAAGTGTCTGTTTATGCGCGCTGCACGGATCGCGACTGGTCAGAGCCCTACGTGTTTGAACTGCCGCGCTGAGCCCGGGCGCCGCGCCCCACATGGCGCCTGTCCCGCCGCCCTTCCCAGAGCCAGGCCGCCAGCATCAGCAGCACCGCGACCAGCAGCCAGGCCCAGGGCGGCAACACCGGTGTCACCCGGATATCCTCAGTCACAGAGGCGCCGCGCGGCGTGATGCCAAGCCAGCCACGCCCCGCCGCCACCCGCCCGGGACGCACCCGACGCAGGGATGGCAGCCCGTCCTCAATCCGGCGCAACGCGCCACCGCTCATAGCCACCGCCGCAGCGATCTCAGAGCCGTCTGAAATGGTGACCTCAAATTCCTTTGGCGCGCTCGGGCCCAGCGCCACCACCGCCTCTTCTTCGCCCTCACGCAGCCGGTGCAGCCCGGCCACAGGCGCCTCAAACCGGCTCTCATACAGGCCGGGAGTCACCTCTTCCATCGGCAGCACGGTCACCACGCCGTCGGGTCCGGTGATTTCCACCTCGCGGTCGCGCGCCTCAAGCGAACGCCGGGTGATCCGCATCGACTGCCCCTGCGCCACCGCGCCCAGCGCCTCTTCTTCCAGCTCCGGCTCTTTCATCATCCAGTGGGCCAGGCGCCGCAACAGGTCCAGCTGCGGCCCGCCGCCCTCAAAACCCCGGCTCCACCGCCATGCCTGATCTGAGGCCAGCAAAGCCACCCCCCCCAGGCCCTGCCGCCCCA
>NZ_QOLB01000057.1 GCF_003333265.1 Candidatus Halocynthiibacter alkanivorans | reverse complement strand
TGTGATTTTGGGTATCTCAGGCCAGAAAATGGGAAGTGCCGGTGTGCTTTTCAATACCTGGAACTACGCAGGGCGGGGTTGAATCTGCGTTGCGGTGAGCTTTGGTGATGGCAGATGGCAGATGGCAGATGTCAGAACGGGCGGGTGGCAGGGCCAGGAGGCAGGGGCAGGCGCACGGATATGAAAGCGTCCTCGATGCGGATGCGGGAGCTGGCGGTTGATGTGCTGATGTTTTCAGGGGGGGCGGAGCAGATCCGAAGCGGGCGCGGCGCCGCGGGTCGTGCCTGGTCATGAAAAAAGGGGCACCCTCTGGGCGCCCCTTCGTCATTACAGTGATGTGACAGCTTAGCAGCTGTAATACATCTGGAATTCCACCGGGTGAGGCGTGTGCTCATAGGTGTAGACTTCCTGCCATTTCAGGTCGAGGTAGCCCTGGATCTGGTCTTTGGTGAACACGTCACCGGCCAGCAGGAAGTCGTTATCGGCTTCGAGACAATCCAGCGCTTCGCGCAGGGATGCACAAACAGTCGGGATATCGGCCAGCTCTTCTTTTGGCAGATCATAGAGATCTTTGTCGGACGCCGCGCCGGGATCGATTTTGTTTTTGATACCGTCAAGGCCGGCCATCAACAGTGCTGCGAAACACAGGTAAGGGTTGGCGGCGGGATCAGGGAAACGGGCTTCTACGCGTTTTGCCTTGGGGGATTCAGCCCATGGGATACGCACACAGCCGGAGCGGTTGGACGCGGAGTAGGCGCGCAGAACAGGGGCTTCAAAACCAGGGATCAGCCGTTTGTAGCTGTTGGTCGCCGGGTTGGTGAAGGCGTTCAGCGTTTTGGCATGTTTCAGAATGCCGCCGATGAAATACAGCGCGTCCTGGGACAGGTCGGCGTATTTGTCGCCTGCAAACAGAGGCTTGCCGTCTTTCCAGATCGACATGTTCACATGCATGCCGGTGCCGTTGTCGCCGGCAATAGGTTTCGGCATAAAGGTCGCCGATTTGCCATAGGCGTGCGCTACATTGTGCACGATATATTTGTATTTCTGCAGCTCATCGGCCTGTTTGGTCAATGTGCCGAAGATCAGGCCCAGCTCGTGCTGACAAGAGGCCACCTCGTGGTGGTGTTTGTCGACTTTCATGCCCATGCGTTTCATGGTGGAGAGCATTTCGCTGCGGATGTCCTGTGCGTCATCGATTGGGTTGACCGGGAAGTAGCCACCTTTTACGCTGGCACGGTGGCCAGTGTTGCCCATCTCGTATTTGGTGTCGGAGTTCCAGGACGCGTCCTGAGCATCGACCTCATAAGAGACTTTGTTGATGGTGTTGGAGAAGCGCACATCATCAAACAGGAAGAATTCAGCTTCCGGACCCATATAGGCGGTGTCACCGATGCCGGAAGCTTTCAGATAGGCTTCGGCTTTTTCAGCAGTGCCACGCGGGTCGCGGGAATAGGCTTCGCCAGTGTCGGGCTCAACCACAGAGCAATGAATGCACAGGGTTTTTTCCGCATAGAAAGGGTCCATATAGGCGGTGGAGCAATCGGGCATCAGTTTCATGTCTGATTTGTCGATGGATTTCCAGCCGGCAATCGAAGAGCCGTCAAACATGAAGCCTTCTTCGAGGAACTCTTCGGTGATTTCGTCATTGATGACGGTGACGTGCTGAAGCTTGCCCAGCGGATCGGTGAAACGAATGTCCACATATTCGACGTTTTCGTCTTTGATGGTCTTGAGAACGTTTGCGATGCTCATGTTGACCTTGTCCTTTTGCAGTTGAACCAGTCCGGGCAGGCCCGGGAAGATTGAGGTGAATTACCGGGGGATTACAACGCGTCGTCGCCGGATTCACCGGTACGGATACGGATCGCCTGTTCCACAGGCAATACAAAGATTTTGCCGTCGCCGATTTTGTCGGTTTTCGCCGCTTCGACGATGGCCTCGACGGCGGCATCGACCTGATCGTCGGGCAGCACCACTTCGATTTTGACCTTGGGCAGGAAATCCACCACATATTCGGCGCCGCGATACAGTTCGGTATGGCCCTTCTGGCGGCCAAAGCCTTTGACTTCAACGACTGAAAGCCCCTGGACACCGATGTCCTGCAGTGCTTCTTTGACCTCGTCGAGTTTGAAAGGTTTGATGATCGCTTCGATCTTTTTCATGATCAGCCGACTCCCTGAAACTGTTGCTGGACTGGAGAGACCACTTTCGCGGCGGGGCTACAATTCGCTATGATGGCACAGCGGCTCCGGGGCGGGAATTGCCGGGGTTGCTGCCTGTTTTTTGTGCGATTCGATCAATATGGTGGCGAATTGAAAACTTTTAGGGCGGAATCGATGGTTGAAGTTCTGACTGCGGCGCAGATGCGTGCCCTGGAAGCGGCGGCGATTGCGCGGGGCGCGGTCACCGGTCTGGAGCTGATGGAACGTGCCGGGCAGGCGGTGGTGGCGGCCATTCTGGAGTACTGGCCGCAATATGGCGAGGCGGGGCCAGATGGCGGGCACAGCTGCACCATTCTCTGCGGGCCGGGCAACAATGGCGGCGACGGTTTTGTGGTGGCGCGGCTGCTGCGGGCGCAGGGCTGGCAGGTGGCAGTGTTTCTGTATGGCGCAGCAGGTAAGCTGCCGCCGGACGCGCGTCTGAACTATGATCGCTGGCTTAAAACCGGCGCGGTGCTGCCGCTGGCGGTGGCCGTGGCCGTGGCGGTGGGCGAGGCAGCGGGGCCGCCGGGCCAGACCGGGCAGTTGGGCCAGTTGGGGCGCAGCGGGAAATTGGGACAAGCAGGGCAGGCGGATCCGGCGGCTCAATTGGGGACGCCGGACCTCATTATTGATGCGCTGTTTGGCACCGGGTTGAGCCGGCCCCTGAACACGCCGTTGCGCCAGGTTTTTGCTGTGGTGCAGGCGCTGCGGCAGGCGACGGACAGCAAAGTGGTGGCGGTGGACATCGCCTCCGGGCTCTGCGCTGACAGTGGCCGGGTGCTGGGCGCCGCCGTTGCGTCAACTGGCGTGCCAAATAGCGGCGCGCAAGAGCGTGCGGCGTCCGACGGTGCAGCGCCTGAGGCAGACGCGCCAGAAAATCTGGCTCCGGTACAGGGCGCACCGGGTCGCAGAGGGGCGGCAAGCGATGTGCCGCCTGCGGCGCTGAGCGCGGATCTGACCGTCAGTTTTCACTGCGCCAAATGCGGGCATTACCTCGCGGCTGGCCCGGCGCATTGCGGCAGGTTGGTGGTGGCGGATATTGGATTGGCCCAGGCGGCGGCCGGAAAGACTGGCGGTCAGGGCGGGCAGGCCAGTTCAGACGGGCAGGCGGGTGGGCAGACGTTGCGCCTGGTGGTGCCGCCGGCGCGGCAATTGCTGGAAAAACAAGCCGGCGCTCATAAATACCTGCACGGCCACGCGCTGGTACTGACGGGCGGGGCGGGAAAAACCGGTGCAGCGCGGCTGGCCGCGCGCGGGGCGTTGCGCATTGGCGCCGGGCTGGTGACGCTGGGCGTGCCGCCGGCGGCGCAGATGGAAGTGGCGCAACAGATCACCTCAATAATGCTGCAACGGGTGGCGGATGTGCCCGGGCTGGAACAGTTGCTGAAGGATGCCCGTATCACTGCGCTGTGTCTCGGTCCGGGGCTGGGGCTGGAGGCGCGTCACGGCGATCTGGTCGCTGCGGTGCTGCGGGCGCGCCGCGCGGCGCTGTTGGATGCAGATGCGCTGACACTTCTTGCGCGGGACGCGGATCTGTTTGCTTTATTGCACCCGCGAGTGGTTCTGACGCCGCATGCCGGCGAATTTGCGCGGCTGTTTCCCGATATCGCCGAAAGGTTGCAGCAGACCTCCGCCAAAGGCCCGGCGTTTTCAAAACCCGATGCAACCCGGCTAGCCGCAAAACGTGCCGGCTGTGTGGTGTTGTTTAAGGGCGCGGATACCGTGATTGCGGCGCCGGACGGGCGCTGTTTCCTTCATGCTTCTGTCGGTGAACGCGCGGCGCCCTGGCTGGCCACCGCGGGGGCGGGCGACGTATTGTCCGGGCTTGTCACCGGGTTGCTGGCGCGTGGATTTGAGCCGCTGCGGGCGGCGGAACTGGCGGCCTGGCTGCATGTGGAATGCGCGCGTGTGTTTGGTCCCGGGGTGATTGCTGAAGATCTGGCAGAGCAGTTGCCGCGGGTTCTTGCAGCGCTGGTTTGAAAAAACCACTGCCGGGGCGCAGAGCAGTGGGGTTCTTTTTGGCTTCAATATCCCCGCCGGAGGCATCTGCGGCGGCAATCAACCGGCTCACTCGCGTGGACGCAAGGCTGCCGCGACCTCAATACCGTTGGCGTAGACCACCTGGTTGTTTTCAAAATGCAGTGTATAGAGCCGCAGAT
>NZ_QOLB01000121.1 GCF_003333265.1 Candidatus Halocynthiibacter alkanivorans | reverse complement strand
CGGCGGCGGCGGCGGGGGCGGGGGTGGTGGCGGTGGCAACAACGATGGGCCGTTGGTCGATGGCGGGTCCGTTCTGGTGGCCGGCCCTGGGGCGGAGCGCGCCGCGCTGACCGTGACAGGTGAGGCCGAAGCGGGGTCTTCTGTTGAGGTCACTGTTGGAACTGCAGTTGTGACCGTGATCACCGACAGCGAAGGCAACTGGAGCGCAACCGTTCCACCTGCGGAACTGCCGGCAGACGACAGTTATGTCGCGTCGGTTGTCGTGACCGAGCCCGGTGGAGATGTCTTCACATTGAGCGGCCCGACGGTTCTGATTGACACCACAGCTCCGGATCTTGCGGTGACGGCGGGTCTGGACAGCGTGGATCATGTGGTCAACGCAGAAGACATGGCCGATGGCACAGAGGTGTCCGGCACCGGTGAAGCCGGGGCAAGTGTCTCCGTTGAAATTCAGGGTGTGACGCAAAGCACCACGGTTGGCGCGGACGGGCAGTGGAGCGTCAGCTTTGCCGCCGGCAGCCTGACCTCAGGTGAATATGAAGCGGCCGTGACGATGGTCACCAGTGACATCTATGGCAATGAACAGACTTTCACCGATACCATTGTGGTGGACACAGAAGCGGCTGCGGTCCGCTTTGACACAGTGGCGGAAGACGATGTGATTAACCTCACCGAATCCGCCGCCGGTATTGCCATCAGCGGCACATCTGAGGCCGGGGCATCTCTGGCGCTGGAGATTGCCGGCAATACATATACAACTGTAGTGGACGGCGGCGGCAACTGGTCCGTGACGGTTCCTGCGGGAACCCTGGTTGCGGGTACCTATGAGACGAACATTGTGGCTACTGTCACCGATGCCGCTGGCAACAGTGCCGCTTATACCAAGAGCGTCACGGTCGACACGGAAAGCTCGCTTTCTGTTGACCTGATTGAAGGGGACAATGTGGTCTCGGCTGCGGAAGAGGCCAATGGCATTACCGTGACCGGCCAGGCCGAAGCAGGCTCTGACATTGTGGTTATTCTGGAAGGTGTTCCTGTCAATGTTGCGGCGGATGAAAACGGCAACTGGTCAGTCGCATTTGATCCTGGCCTTGTGCCCACAGAACCGCATGGCGCCCAACCCTATGTTCAGGTGATCGCAACCGACACTGCCGGAAATGAAACCATTGAATTTGTGCAGCTGACAATCGACACTTATGTCAACGGGCTGACCAGTGACGGTCCCACTGAAGGACCGGTGGTCAGCGAAGCAGAACGTGGCGATGGCATCACGCTGGAGGGGACAACCGAGGCCAACGCAGAGGTTTCCATCGAAATCGACGGGGTCACACGGACCGGGACCGCGGACGGGGACGGAAACTGGAGCGTTGATTTCGAGGGCGGCACCATTGCTGCTGGCGAATACACCGCTACGGCGACCATCACAGCGACCGATACTGTGGGAAATACGCTCACCATAACCGATACGTTTACAGTTGATACCGTGGCCGCGCCGGTCATCACTGCGCAGACGATTTCCAATGAAGGTGCTGTTACCGCATTGCAAACGACTGACATGTCGGATCCGGCGATCCTATATGAAATCAGCGGCGACGACCCGGCATCAAATCTGAACGCAACTGTTACCGATCTGCCCAGCGGACAATACTATGGGTTCGACCCTGTGTCGGACGGCAGCAGTATTGTTGTTGCGGCGGCAGACAGCGAGGGCAACAGCGCCGATACGCTGGTCGTTCTGGATCAGACCGGACCGGCGATCGTGGACCTGACAGTCTCAGGCCTGGCCAATTTTGACATCGAGGCGGTGAATCTGGATTTTGCGGATGACAGCCAGCTGACCATCACAGCAGATATGTTGAACGACCTTTCCGACTCGTCAAATAACCTGCATATCCAGGGTGGGACAGATGATACTGTAACCGCCATCGGAGCTGTGGCGACCGGCGAAACGGAAAACATCGCTGGCAACACGTTCGCTGTCTATACCCTGGGGGACGAGGGCGGGCGTCTGATTATTGACGACGACATCTCCGTCGTTATTTAGGTATACGCAGGGGCCGGAAACCGGCGCTTGTTGACTGTTTACCCCCCGGGAGGGACGTGCGTGCAAAAGGTGGGACGGAAGGCGGCTTTGCTGACAGGTGTTGCCCTGTCTCTTGGCGGTTGTCTTGGTGGTGAGGGCGCTTTGAACGTGCCCTTTCTGGCCTCCACCTCAGCGGCGACAAGCGTGGCGCGCTATGAAACAACGCAGGGCACTGTGGCTGCCGGGCAATCCGCCTGGCCCGGTGCTGCCGACAGTGTCAACACCGCCGGTATCGCCAACACTCTCAGCTCCGCCAATACTTCTGCCACTGCCACTGCCACTGCCACTGCCACTGCCTCCGGCGCTACGGGCGTCATCGGCGACCTTCAGTCACGTCAGTCTGTTCTGAACAGCGGCGCTTATGCCGAGGTTGCCCTGGCAGTGAGCCGGGCGTCTGCAGGGGCAGCGGTCTCTGAATTGCGCGCCGCGCGGCTGCGCTCCGAGGCAGCGGATAAAAACTGGCTGCCCACCATCGGCCCTTCGGTCAGCCTTTCCAGCCTTGGCGATGTGGTCGCCGGACTGGTGCTGGATCAGGTGCTGTGGGACAACGGCCGCAAAAAGGCGGAACGCGCCTTTGCCCGCGCCGATGTTGAAGTCGCAGCGGTCAACCTGTCGCTGGATGTGAATGGCCGGCTGTTCTCAGCGCTGTCGCTGTATCTTGCCGCCGAAGAAGCGCGGGCGCAGCAGATTGATCTGGCCTCGTCTCTGGTGCAGATGCGTGAATTTGACCGGATTGTCTCCGGCCGGGTGTCCGGCGGTATTGCACCGTTGTCTGATCAGACCGTGAGCCGGGCAAAACTGGCCGAACTCAACGCGATGTATCAGGCTGCAACCGACGCAGAGCGCACTTCATTTGCCGAGCTTGCCGCCATGGCAGGGGGCGATCTGAGCCGCCTGTCCGGCCTGGCGCCGCTGGCGCTGCCGGCACCACAGCTGCAAGCACTGAGCGTTTTGCGGGCCCAGGCCGAAGCCCGTCGCGCCGTCTCAGAAGCCACCATGGCGCGGGCTGGTTTCCTGCCCGGCCTTACCGCGCGCGGCTCTCTTAGCAATCAGGGCAACTCCGCCGGGCTGAACATCGGCTCTGAACGGGGATTTGGGTTTGGCACCGGCGCCAGTCTGAACGCCATCAGGGCCAGCCGCGACGCGGCGGAGGCCCGGGTGGCACAGGCGCGCGAAGATGCGGCCCGACAGATCAGCCGGCTGCGGGAGGCCGAAAAGGCGGATCTGCGCCAGGCGCAGGACGCCGATCAGTCGGCGCGGCGGACCCGGCTCACCCTGGCGCAGTTCCGCGAGCAGTTTGAGGCCGGGCAGCGTTCGGTGATGGACGTGATTGCGCTGCATGAAAAGCTGGTGTCTCAGGAGCAGAATGCCATCAGGCTGCGGTTCAAAGCCGCTTTGGCTGCGCTGCAAACCGCGAATATTCTGGGCGTGCTGGCGGATGGATCAGCGTTATGAGCAATACGCCGGTCGCCTTCAGTGTCACTGCCAGCCGCAAAAAAACCACCCTGTCGCCGGGACCTGGTCCGGCCGCGCGTGCCGCTGACCCGAGCCAGACCCAGGCGCCGGGGCGTTCGCAGTTTGAAAACCGGCTGCATGCCCGGGCGGGCATCGCCGCGGTTCTGGCAAGCCGGATCGGCGCCGATGTGGCGACCTCTGATCTGGTCGACCACATTGCTGCGCAGGGCGAAGATGACGTTGCCCCGGACGCTCTGGCCGCCGCCCTGCGTGCGCAGAAGATCGACGCCCGCGTTCAAAAGGTGGCGCAACTGTCGCCAGACCACTGGCCGGCGATTGCAAGCATGAGCGGCGGGCGCCTGGTGCTGGTGCTGAGCCAGCAGGCCGGAGTTCTGACCATCTATGATGACAGCTGTGCCGGCAACCGCACCGAAGTGCCTCTGGCTGAATTCGCCCCCTATTACACCGGCACATTGCTGCAGGCCCGCCTGGCCACGGCGCAGCTGGCCCGGACCCATGTGCCGGACAGCACAGAGGCGCACTGGTTCTGGAGTCAGTTTCCAAAGTTCCGCCGCCAGATCGGGGAAATCGCGCTCGGTTCCTTTGTGGCCAATCTGCTGGCGGTGGCGGTGGCGCTGTTTTCGCTGCAGGTCTATGACCGGGTGATCCCGAACCAGTCGATTCCAACGCTCTGGGTGCTGGCGATCGGCGCGTTCACCGCCATTGTGATGGAGGTGGTGCTGAAACTGGCACGCGCGCGGCTGATGGACAGCGCCGGGCGCATCATTGAGCTGAATGTGCAGAGCGTGCTGATGGACCGTATTCTGGGCATGCGCAGTGACCGGCGGGCGAACACGCCGTCCGGCCTGTTTTCGGCGATGCGGGAATTTGGTTCAGTGCGTGAGTTTTTCACCTCCTCCACCATTGGCACCATTGCCGATGTGCCATTTATCTTTGTGTTTCTGCTGCTGGTGGCCTCGATCGCCGGCAATCTGGTCTGGGTGCTGATGCTGGGCGGCGTGCTGATGCTGCTGCCGGGCTATTTCATGCAGCGGCGCATGGTTGCGCTGACCCTCAAAGCCCAGGGCGCCTCGGCCAAAGCCTCGCGCCTGCTGCACGAAACCATCTTTGAGCTCGACACGTTAAAAACTCTGCGCGGTGAGGACCGGGTGCGCCGTCTCTGGCACGAGCTGAACCTGCTGGGGGCGCAGACCTCGGGCGAGCAGCGCAAACTGGCCTCCGCGCTCAGCTTCTGGAGCCAGGGCGTGCAGCAGGCCACCTATATTTCTGCGGTGGTGTACGGAACTTACCAGGTTTTTGCCGGCAATTTTACTGTCGGCACCATTATCGCTGTCGGCCTGCTGACCAGCCGCACCCTGGCGCCACTGACCCAGCTGTCGGGCACCATGGCGCGCTGGTCCAATGTCAAAGCGGCGCTGGCAGGGCTGGATGCAATCGCGCTGGCGGAGCAGGATCAGAGCGAAGGGCGCCGCTATCTGCGCAGGGAGCAGTTGCAGGGGCGCTTTGAGCTGCGCGAACTGAGCTACCGCTATGAGGACGACGCAGCGCCGGTGCTCGAGGTGCCGGGCATCGACATTCAGGCCGGGCAGTCGCTGGCCATCCTGGGCTCCAACGGTTCGGGCAAATCAACGCTGCTGAAAATCCTGTCGGGTCTGCACGCGCCCACATCCGGCCGGGTGATGCTGGACGGGGTCGATATGGCAATGATTGATCCGCGCGATATCCGCCGCAACATCGGCTATCTCAGCCAGGACGTACGGCTGTTTGCCGGCACCCTGCGCGACAATCTCAATCTGAACATGCTGGAGCGCAATGACGACCGGCTGTTACAAGCGCTGGATTTTGCCGGGCTGGGACCGTTTCTGCGCGCCCATCACCGCGGGCTGGATCTGGAAATCAGCGACAGTGGTGCCGGTCTGTCCGTCGGGCAGCGCCAGTCGATCGGCTGGGCGCGCCTGTGGCTGCAGGATCCGCGCATCGTGCTGCTGGATGAGCCCACCGCCGCGCTTGACCAGACGCTGGAAGCCACGCTGGTCAGCCGGCTGGAAAGCTGGCTCAAGGGCCGTACTGCGATCATTGCCACCCACCGGCTGCCAATCCTGTCGCTGACGGAGCGCACGCTTATCCTGCAAAACGGCCGTCTGGCGGTGGACGGGCCGCGCGATGCGGTGCTGGCGCATTTGCAAAAAGGCCGCGGGGAGAGCGCCGGGTGACTCACACATTTGAAAACCCGATACAGCAGGAGCTGAAAGGGCCCTCCATGCTGATCTGGCTGTCGGCCGCAGCGCTGGCCTTGTTCCTGCTCTGGGCGGCTTTCGCCTGGGTGGATGAAATTGTGCGCGGTGAGGGGGAGTTTGTCTCCAGTTCACGGCCCCAGATCATCCAGAACCTTGAAGGCGGCATTCTGGCGGAGCTGTTTGTCTCTGAGGGCAGTGTGGTCGAGAAGGGCGATGTGCTGGCGCGGCTGGAAGGCACCCAGTTCAAAACAAGCGCGCTGGACCTGCAGGACCAGATCGATGCACTGGAAGTCCGCCGCCTGCGTCTTGAAGCCGAAATGGCGGGAAAGACCACGTTTCAGGTCGAGGATAGCCTGACACAACGTTCTGCGGTGATTGTGGCTTCTGAGCGGGCCTTGCTGGAGGCACGGCTGTCAGATTACCAGTCCCGTCGCCGCGGTGCCTCCCGGGTGCTGAAACAGGCGGAAACCGAAAAGTCGCTGATGGAAGATATGCTCAGCCGCAAGGTTGTGGCGCTGATCGAAGTGACACGGGCGCGCAAAGCCTATTCTGATGCCGAGATCAAATATAATGAGATCGTGACGCGGGCGAAACTGGAGCGGGCAGAGGAGTATTCCGATACGCTGCAGGAGCTGACCTCGCTGAACCAGAGCCTCAACCTGGCCAACGATCAGCTGAACCGCACGGTGATCACCAGCCCGTTGCGTGGCATCGTCAACAATCTGGCGGTGACTACGATTGGCGGCGTGGTGCGCCCGGGGGATGAGATTTTTCAGATCATCCCAATGGGCGAAGAACTGTTGGTCGAGACAAGGATCAAACCCAAAGACATCGCCAATGTGGAAAACGGCCAACAGGCGACGGTCAAGCTGACTGCCTATGATTATACCATCTATGGCTCGCTGAAAGGCGAGGTCAAATTCATCTCTGCCGATACGTTTGAAGATGAAAGACGCGACGGTGAACCCTATTACCGGGTGACCCTGTCGGTGGATCTGGACAGTCTGACCGACCGTCAGCAGGGTATTGAAATTCGCCCCGGAATGCGGGCTCAGGTCGAGCTGCAAACCGGGAGCAAAACAATTCTGCAATATCTGATGAAGCCGCTCTATAAGTCGCAAGAGGCCTTCAGAGAGCGCTGATCAGGCGGCGATTGCGGCGCGCGCCTTTGCGATGGACAGCGCGGCGCTGGCGGCTTCGCGGCCCTTGTCCACAAAATGCGCACGGTAGATGGCATTGTGGTGATCGGTGTCCTGGTAGTGATGTGGCGTCAGCGAGACTGACAGCACCGGAATACCAGTATCCAGCCCGGCGCGCATCAAGCCGTCGACCACGGCCTGAGCGACAAAATCGTGGCGGTAGATGCCGCCGTCGACCACAAAGGCAGCGCAGGCCACAGCGCCATAGCGCCCTGAGGCGGCAAGGTCGCGCGCCAGCAGCGGCATTTCAAAGGCACCGGGCACGTCAAAGACGTCGACCAGATCGGCGGGGATCAGTTCGCAGAACCCTTTGAGGGCCTGGTCTACAATGTCAGCATGCCAGGCGGCTTTGACAAAAGCATAGCGGGTGTGTGTCATCTGGATCTCCTCTTTGTAACAACACGTCACCCAAGGCGATCACAACGCACCACACCACAAGGGCCTGGAGCACTGCATTCTCTTCCATCCGGACTTTAACCGTCGGCTCAGGCCTCTCACCTGATCTGCTGACCCTTTGACTGTCAAAGGCGCTCGCGGGCTCGTGACACAAGGCCACATACCGCCGGTGGGGAATTTCACCCCGCCCTGAGAATAAGGCGACATTGCCTTGGAGCCGAACCAGTTGCAAGCGCATTTACGACATAAAAAAGGGGGCCAGCGGCCCCCTTTTCCAATTTATGTGTCTGCGGGTCTCAGGCTGGCGTAATGCCGCGCATTTTTTCAGAGCGCCGCCGCAGCAGTTCCAGCGTGGTCAGCAGGCAGATCGAGATGAAGACCAGGATCGTCGCCACCGCCAGGATGGTGGGCGAGATCTGTTCGCGCAACCCGATGAACATCTGCCAAGGCAGGGTTTTCTGCGCCGCGGAGCCGACAAACAACACCACCACAACCTCATCAAACGAGGTGATGAAGGCAAAGAGACCGCCGGAAATCACCCCGGGCAGAATCAGTGGCATCTGCACCCGGAAGAATGTGGTCACCGGGCTGGCGCCCATATTCGCCGCCGCCCGTGTCAGCGACTGATCAAAGCTGATCAGCGTTGCAGTGACGGTGATGATCACAAAGGGCACGCCCAGAACTGCATGGGCCAGCACAATCTTGATATAGCCGGTCGTCGATTTGGTCAGGCCCAGGTTGGCTTCCATCCAGTTGCCCATGGACGAGTAGAAAAAGAACATGCCCGCAGCTGAGATGATCAGCGGAACGATCATCGGCGAGATCAGGATCGCCATGATGGCGCGCCGGAACGGCACATGGGACTGGGACAGGCCAATCGCTGCGAGAGTGCCAAAGCTCACCGACAACAGAGTTGCGATCGGGGCAATGATCAGCGAGTTTTTCAGCGCCAGCTGCCATGCTGCGTTGGAGAAGAAGTCGCGGTAGTGTTTCAGAGAGAACCCTTCCGGATCCAGCCGCAGCATTTCCGGCGTGAAGGTAAAGAAGTCTTCCGCGTTAAAGCTGAGCGGGATGATCACCATGATGGGCGCGATCAGGTAGAAGAAGATCAGACCACAGATGACCCGGAACGCGTAGTACCAGATGCGCTGGGGCATGGTGGCGTAGATTGGAATTCCTGACATATCGGTTACCCCAGTTTCACATTATCGATGCCGACAAGTTTGTCGTATGCGTAGTACAGCGCCAGAACTGCCACCAGAAGGATGGTGCCAAGCGCCGCTCCGAGACCCCAGTTCAGCGAGAAGGAGATGTGGTAGGCGATCCGGTTGGAGATAAAGACCCCATCGGTGCCGCCAACGATTTCGGGCGTGATGTAATAGCCGATGGCGAGGATGAAGACGAGGATCGAGCCCGCACCGATGCCAGGGATCGACTGGGGGAAATAAACCCGCCAGAACGCTGTCCAGTTGGTGGCGCCAAGCGATTTGGCAGCACGCAGATAGGTGGGCTGAATGGTCTGCATCACCGAATACATCGGCAGGATCATAAAGGGCAGCAGGATATGCGTCATCGCAATCAGCGTGCCGGTGGCGTTGTTCATCAGCGCCAGCCGGTTGGCATCGTCAACAATCCCTACCGCGACCAGCAGGTTGTTGATTACACCCTGTTGTTGCAGCAGCACTTTCCAGGCCGATGTCCGCACCAACAGTGAGGTCCAGAACGGCAGCAGCACGAGGATCATCAGCATGTTGGATGTGCGCATCGGCAGGTTGGCCAGCAACCAGGCAATCGGATAGCCAAGCAGGATACAGCTGAAGGTGATGGAGAGCGACAGAATGATCGTTCGGATGAACAGCTTGATATAGATGCGCTGGTTCTCCGCGCGCCGCTCGATGCCTTCGGGGCTGTTTTGCAGATCCACGGCGTTCAGATAATAGCCGGGGGTATATTTCGGGCTGTAGACCTTGAGTATTTTCCAGGTTTCGATATCGGCCCAGGCTTTGTTGGTCTCAGCAAATTTGGCGGCAAAGGGGCCGTCTGTTTCCAGGTCCCACTTTTTAATGGCGCGACCGGTCTTGCGGAACAGCGACGACATGCCGGATTTTTCATAGTTCAGCCGCGAGCCAAGCTTGGTGTGGTTTTTCTCAGCGACCGCAACTTTCAGATCACGCGCCAGCGCAGCATAGACCGCTTCATCGGGCAGGGTGCCACTGTCGGCTTCCCAGTCGCCCAGCATGGCAATGGTTTGCGGCAGCGTGTCCATGACAATGTTATTTTTCACCGAGCGGAACAGCATATTGCCGATCGGGGTGATGAAGGTGAGCAACACAAACAGAAGCAACGGTGCAATCAGCGCCATAGCGCGCATCTTTTCACGTCTCAGCGCACGCGCGAGGCTTTTCTTCAGTGGTGTTCCGTCTGCGGCAAGCACCGGACCGGTGGCGGTCATGTCGCTCATGGCGATCCCCTGTTGATGGTTTTGTCAGCCCTCAGCACGGGGCTGTTTCAGGGATCCGGGCCTCTGCCGTGCAGGGCCCGGATCAAGTGTTTCAGAGTGGTTTAGCTGGCCAGCCATGCCTGGAATTTTGCATCCAGGTCATCGCGGTAATCAGCCCACCATTCGTAGTTGAACAGCAGTGTGTTCACGGAGTTTGCAGGGTCAGTTGGCATATGTGGCGCCATGTCGATGCCGAGCTCAGCATGTTTGCCAACCAGCGGTGCGGAAGACATACGTGCCGGACCGTAGGAGATGTACTTGGCCTGATCTGCCAGACGCTGGGTGTCCGTGGCAAAATAGACAAAATCAAGCGCAGCCTGGGTGCGTTCCTCAGACAGACCGGCTGGGATGATCCAACCGTCAAGGTCAAAGACCTGCGCGTCCCAGAGCATATCAACAGGCTGACCCTGCTCAACAATCAGAGAGAACAGACGACCGTTATAGGTGGTGCCCATCACAACTTCGCCATCGGCGAGAAGCTGAGGTGTGTCAGCACCGGCGGACCACCAGATCACGTCATCTTTGATGGTGTCGAGCTTGGCAAACGCCTGAGCCTGACCTGCTTCGGTTTCCAGAACGTCATAGACGTCTTCTTTGGCAACGCCGTCACACATCAGCGCCCATTCCAGGTTGCCAATCGGACGTTTTTCCAGCGAACGTTTGCCAGGATAGGCTGTGGTGTCGAAGAACGCACAGATGGATGTCGGTGGTGTGTCGCCAACCAGGTCGGTGCGGTAGGCGGCGGCTGTCGAATAAACGATCTGCGGGATGAAGCAGTCGGATACGATCAGATCGCCGAAATCTTCGGAAGCCGGTGTGCCATCAGGCGCAGGAGCGAGCTGAGTGTCAGCATCGATTTCCAGGGCCAGACCTTCGTCACACAGGCGCATAGCGTCTGCAGCAACTACGTCTACAACGTCCCAGGTGATGTTGTTGGCTTCGTTCATGGCGCGCAGTTTCGCAACAGCTTCAGCAGAACTTTCATCGGTGATGATGTTCACGCCAGGGTTATTGGCCATGAACGGCTCGTAATAGGCTTTGATCTGCGAGTTCTGGTAGGCTCCACCCCAGGATACGATGGTCATATCCTGCGCGGTTGCCGTGCCGGCAGCAAGCGCGAGAAAGCTTGTGGCGATGACGGTATGTTTAAGTTTCATAATAGACTCCCTGGTCTGTTTCCCGATTATTATTGTTCCGATCCGGTGCTCCGGGAGGTCGCGGTTGGATCGGCTGTCACGTCCGGACAATAAGTATGTCAGGACGTGAAAATTTTAAAAATCTCAGGCGTCAAGCGCACGGCAGTCAGCTGCCAACCAGCCGATATCGATCTGTTGGCCCGGTTTGAGCTGGACCTGATCCGGCGCGTTGCGCGTTTTGATGATAAAGTCTTCATTTCCGGCGACACGAAGCCGGGTGCGGAACATATCACCCATATAGATGAATTCGAGCACCTCGGCCTTCAGCGTATGCGCGTCGGCATGCAGGCGGTCTTTGTTATATTCCACCCGTTCCGGGCGGATCGACACCTGGGTCCGTTGGCCCGGCTGGCTGACATTGACCGGTTTACAGTCAATCAGTTCGCCGTCGTCGAGCATCACAAGTGCACGGTCGCCGTTGATTTCCTTGACCACACCTTCGAGCGTATTGTTCTCGCCGATGAACTGGGCCACGAAACTGTTCTGCGGCTCTTCATAGAGTTGGGCCGGTGGTGCCAGCTGCTGAATGCGCCCGTCTTCAAACACCGCGACCCGGTCTGACATGGTCAGCGCTTCGGTCTGGTCATGTGTCACATAGACGGTGGTAATGCCCAGGTTATGCGCCAGGTTGGTGATCTCAAACTGCAGCGTTTCCCGCAGCTGTTTGTCCAACGCGCCAAGCGGCTCGTCCATCAGCACCAGTTCCGGTTCAAACACCAGCGCGCGGGCCAGAGCGATTCGCTGTTGCTGGCCGCCGGACAGCTGGGCGGGACGGCGGCTGCCGAAATCACCCATCTGCACCATATCCAGCGCGCGCATCACTTTGGTTTCGCGTTCTGACTTGCCGATTTTGCGGACTTCCAGCGGGAAGGCCAGATTCTCGGCAACGGTCATATGCGGGAACAGAGCGTAGTTCTGAAACACCATGCCAATGCCGCGCTTGTGTGGCGCAATATTGTTGATCGGCTTGCCGTCAAGGCGAATATCGCCGTGTGTCGCGGTCTCAAAACCCGCCAGCATCATCAGGCAGGTGGTTTTGCCCGACCCCGATGGGCCAAGCATCGTCAGGAATTCACCCTTTCCGATGTTTAGGTTGAGATCTTTTACGACAAGATTTTCTCCGTCGTAACTTTTCTGGACCCGGTCGAATACGACAAAGCCATCATCTGTCTCGTTAATTCCCAAGATACCCCCTGCCACCTGATGGTGATCGTACTTTCGCACTCGTGCGTTGTTCATGTGTCAGCCAACACCAATAAGTTTCGCATTGCAACCAGTTGATGCTCTGAGCCTGAGCGACGCATTTCATTCTGTATGCGGCGTTTTGTGTGTCGTAAACTGACTTTCGTTAACCGTTGTTACTGTAAGCAGACGGAAACCAGTCTGTACATGACTGGTTTCCGTATTTCTCAGATAATTACATTATGACCGGGCCCATAGGGGAAGCCGGTGATGTTGCGGCTTGAATCGTCTTCAATCACCAGGATGTCATGTTCCCGGTAGCCGCCGGCGCCCGCTGTGCCCTGCGGCACCCAGAGCATCGGCTCCATCGACACCACCATGCCGGGTTCAAGTACCGTGTCGATATCTTCGCGCAGCTCAAGCCCGGCTTCCCGACCATAATAATGCGACAGGATGCCAAAGGAATGGCCATAACCAAAGGAGCGGTATTGCAGCAGATCTTCTGCTTCAAAGAAGCGGTTGAGTTCTGCACAGATGCCCGAACAGGTCGCGCCGGGTTTGATCAGGCTGATCCCCAGCTCATGCGCCGCGATATTGGCTTCCCATAGTTTCAGCGAAGCCGGATCCGGTTCGCCGAGGAACAGGGTGCGTTCAAGGGCGGTGTAATAGGCCGAAATCATCGGAAACGTGTTCAGACTCAGAATGTCGCCACGCTGCAATTTTCGGGTGGTCACCGGATTATGCGCCCCGTCCGTGTTCAGGCCTGACTGAAACCAGACCCAGTTGTCGCGAATCTCACTGTCGGGATGAGACCGGGCGATTTCCGCTTCCATTGCGTCACGTCCCGCCATTGCGACATCGATTTCCCGGATGCCTTCTTTGATCGCCGCGTGAATCGCTGCACCACCAACGTCCGCAATGCGGGCGCCTTCTTCGATCAGGGCAATTTCCTCAGTGGACTTGAACATACGCGCCTTCATGGTGTCGCCGGCGATGTCGACCAGCGCATCCACATCAAGAAAGTCACGCAGTGTTGCCTCTGCAACCCGGGTCAGGTGGTCGCCCTCTATGCCAACACGCCGCGCCGCTCCCGCCAGCTGGCGTACGGCCCGCCAGTAGTTGTCGCGCTGCCAGTCGGTGTAGATGACGTTGTCGCAAAACGAGCGCCGCCAGGGCTGGGAGCCGTCGATGTTGGCGGAGACTGTGGTGCAGGTATCGGCGGTGACCACGCAGGCATAGGGCCGGCCAAAGGCGCAATACAGAAATCCTGAATAATAGGCGATATTGTGCATGGAGGTCAGGACAACCGCCTGAATATCGCGTGCAGCCATAATCGTGCGCAATCCGGACAGGCGCGATTCGTATTCGCTGTCGGAAAAGGGCAGAGGGGCTTTGCCGCCATCATGACGGGTGAAAAAAGCAGGACGATGTGAAATATCGTGCATGGCGTTACTCCAGAGTGGCAGGCTGCATTCGAGCCTGCGATAGTGTTCCGGCGTGCAGAACCTATCGACCTTTCCCCGGTTTCAGGGGCAGCGACGCCATCACTGCGGTCAGCACGAAGCTAATGCGCGGCCGCGCCCGCTGTCAAAGAAATTGTGAAATTGCACCGGAGCTTTGCGAATACTTAATGTTTCCAGGTTTCGCTGGTGAAAATGACTTTATGCGGGGTCAGATAAAAATCATGCCCTTGAAGCCCCCCCGGCGGCACTCTAAGACTTAGACAAGAATTCCTCGCTAACCATAGTCCAGACAGTTGAGGCAGGCAGATATGCAAGACCCACACGATACTTATATGAACACCCTCGTACCAATGGTGGTCGAACAGACCAGCCGTGGCGAACGCGCGTATGATATTTTCTCGCGCCTTCTGAAAGAGCGGATTATTTTTCTGAGCGGCCCGGTCCATGACGGGATGTCCACTCTGATTTGCGCCCAGTTGCTGTTTCTTGAGGCGGAAAACCCCAACAAAGAAATCTCAATGTATATCAACTCGCCGGGTGGCGTGGTGACATCGGGCCTGTCGATCTATGACACGATGCAATACATCCGTCCGAAGATTTCGACATTGGTGATCGGCCAGGCCGCCTCTATGGGCTCTTTGCTGCTGACCGCAGGGGAGAAGGGCATGCGTTTCTCGCTGCCAAACTCCCGTGTGATGGTGCATCAGCCTTCCGGCGGCTACCAGGGCCAGGCAACGGATATCATGATCCACGCCCAGGAGACCCAGAAGCTGAAGACGCGTCTGAACGAAATCTACGTGCACCACACCGGCAATGATCTTGCCACCGTTGAGGCTGGTCTTGAGCGGGACAATTTCATGTCGCCTGAAGATGCCAAAGACTGGGGGCTGATTGATGAAATCCTCGACAGCCGCGCCGAGATCGAAGGCGACAAAAGCTAAGTAAACGGCCCTGTACCCGTCAAGGGTGCAGGGCGCATTTTGGCGTTGTACACGCCCGGAGACTGCCCTAATCTTCTTCAGACTATTAGGGCACGACATGGTTTCGCAGTTGCGAAACTGGATCAACGGGGCAAGGGCCCCAGGGGAATATGATGGCGAACTCGTCGAACGGTGACAGCAAAAACACCCTGTATTGCTCCTTCTGCGGCAAGAGTCAGCATGAGGTGCGCAAGCTTATTGCAGGTCCGACCGTATTCATCTGTGATGAATGTGTTGAACTCTGTATGGATATCATCCGCGAAGAAACCAAATCTTCAGCGCTGAAATCCTCCGAAGGTGTGCCAACACCGCAGGATATTTGCGACGTACTGGATGATTATGTCATCGGGCAGACTGTGGCCAAACGGGTGCTGTCTGTGGCGGTGCACAACCATTACAAACGTCTGAACCACGCGGACAAATCGGGCAATGATATTGAGTTGGCGAAATCCAACATCATGCTGATCGGCCCCACCGGTTGCGGTAAAACACTGCTGGCGCAGACCCTGGCACGTATTCTTGATGTGCCATTCACCATGGCAGACGCCACCACGCTGACCGAAGCCGGTTATGTTGGTGAAGACGTTGAAAACATCATTCTGAAACTGCTTCAGGCCTCAGAGTATAACGTGGAGCGCGCGCAGCGCGGCATCGTTTACATCGATGAAGTTGATAAAATCACCCGCAAATCTGACAACCCGTCGATCACCCGTGACGTGTCGGGCGAGGGCGTGCAGCAGGCGCTTTTGAAAATCATGGAAGGCACCGTTGCCAGTGTGCCGCCCCAGGGCGGTCGTAAACACCCGCAGCAGGAATTCCTCCAGGTTGATACCACAAATATCCTGTTCATCTGTGGCGGCGCTTTTGCCGGTCTGGAAAAGATCATTGCCCGCCGTGGCAAAGGGTCTGCCATTGGCTTTGGCGCCGATGTCAAAGACAACGAAAGCCGCGGTGTTGGCGAATTGTTCGGCGAACTGGAGCCGGAAGACCTGCTGAAATTCGGTCTGATCCCGGAATTTGTCGGCCGTCTGCCGGTGATCGCGACGCTGACCGATCTGGATGAGGACGCGCTTGTTACCATCCTGAGCAAGCCCAAAAACGCCCTGGTCAAACAATACCAGCGTCTGTTTGAACTGGAAGATGCGGAGCTGTCGTTTACCGAAGATGCGCTGTCAGCCATTGCCAAGCGTGCGATTGATCGTAAAACCGGTGCCCGGGGTCTGCGTTCTATTCTGGAAGATATTCTTCTGGACACAATGTTCGAACTCCCCTCGATGAAAAGCGTGAAGGAAGTTGTGGTCAATGAAGAGGCGGTCAATTCTGATACGCAGCCGCTTATGATCCACGCGGATGTTGAAAAAGAAGAAGCCAGCGCCAGCTGATTGCGGCATTCTGTGCGAAAAAATACCGGCCGGTCCCTACACAGGGCCGGCCTTTTTTATGGTGTAATTTTCCGACTGTGAGCTTCTGGCGCGCGCCAAGGTACTGGACCTTGAGAGCGCAATGGTTCATAGGAAGGAAGACAATTCTCGGAGGCACTGATGGGTATTCTTAACACTGTTCTGCGCGCGCTGACCTGGTGGAACGGCCAGACCCTTGGCACCCAGCTTTACACATGGCGCAAAGGCGAACGTGTTGGCGAAGATGAGCAGGGCAACATCTATTACCAGACCCGTGACAAGGTCCGTCGCTGGGTGATTTATAACGGCGAGATCGAAGCCAGCCGAATCAGCCCCGACTGGCATGGCTGGTTGCATCACACCTTTGACGACGCGCCCGCAACAACGCCATTGCCGCATAAAGAGTGGGAAAAACCGCATCAGGAAAACCTGTCCGGCACCGCTCAGGCCTATGCGCCAGCGGGCTCGATCCGGCAGTCTGCGCCGGTTGACCGCAAAGATTACGAGTCCTGGCAGCCGGAATAATCCTGGCTGTTTCAATAGCCGCGGGCGTTTGAAAAGCCTGGTGGCCCGAATGCTCCTGGCAGCCCGCAATAAAAGAGGCACACCCTATGTCTGAAAACACCGCAGAGGTCGTTACCGGCGGGGTCGTGCTAGCGGCAGCCATTGGGTTCTTTCTGTTTGCCGGTGAAATCACCGGGTTTTCCGGCGGCGGCAGTTCCTCCTACCGGCTGTCTGCGTCCTTCCGCTCGGCCGAAGGCGTGTCCGTGGGCACCGATGTGCGGCTTGCCGGGGTGAAAGTGGGCTCTGTTGCCGGTCTTGAACTCAACTCCACAACCTTCCGTGCCGATGCCTGGCTGACCATCGCCGAGGGCATAGAACTGCCGGAAGATACCGCTGCGGTGATCTCGTCTGAAGGTCTGCTGGGCGGCAATTTTGTCGAACTTCTGCCCGGTGGCTCTCCGTTTAATATCGAGCCGGGGGCGGAGATCGAAGACACACAGGGCGCCGTCAGCCTGATAAACCTGATGTTGAAGTTTGCCAGCGGAGGCTCGGAAGAATGATTCGCCGGTTTGCCAGTTCCGCATTGATCTCCTGTGTGCTGGTGACCTCAGTTCTGGCCACCTCAGTCCAGGCGCAGGAAGAAATCACCATTCAGCCGCTGGACGATGACATCGGCACGCTGACACCGGATGACGATTTCGGGACTCTGCAGCCGCTGGACAATGGCTTCGGCACCCTGACGCTGGACAATCCCGGTTCTGTGACCGGAGAGGGCACCGGCTTTTTTAATTATGATGATCTGCAGATCTTGCCGCAGGGCATACAGCGGGCGCTTTCGGACATCAAAACCGAGATCCGCGAGATCGTTGCCGCATCCGATACCGCGGTTTTGCGGGCGCTGGACAAAGTGTCCGGCGATGTCACGGATTTTGAACTGGCCGTCGGTGATACCGTGACGCTGGGGCGGATCAATGTGACGCTCGGCGGCTGCCGTTACCCGGTCGAGACACCGGCTTCCAATGCTTATACCTATCTGGTGATCCGCAATGCGGACCAGGACGCGCCGGTCTTTTCCGGCTGGATGCTGGCGGCCAGCCCGGCGCTGAACGCGCTGGACCATCCGCGTTATGACGTCTGGGCGTTGCGCTGCAAGATACCTGCTGCGGACTGAACCCGCCCTGCAAGCGTGATATCGGGGTTCTTTTGCAAAGCGGATGCCAGTTGCTCCTGGTAACTCTCACGCGGAATTTCCATAGCTCCAAGGCTGGCCAGATGTTCGGTGATGAACTGGGTATCAAACAGCGAAAATCCCGCCAGCCGCAGCCGGTCAATCAGCCAGGCCAGAGCAATTTTAGAGGCGTCCGTGCGGGTGGAGAACATGCTTTCGCCAAAAAACGCGCCGCCCAGTGCTACGCCGTAAACACCGCCGACCAGGTCGTCCTCCTGCCAGACTTCAACAGAGTGGGCGTATCCCAGCCGGTGGAGTTCCAGGTAGAGATCAAAGATTATATCGTTAATCCAAGTCTCTTCGCGCTCGGCGCAACCGAGCACGACGGCCCGAAAAGCCGTATTGAATCGGACCTGATAGTTGTCGCGTTTTATACGCCGGCGCAGGGAGCGGGAAATGTGGAAGCTGTCCAGCGGGAAAACGCCGCGATAGGTCGGGTCGACCCAGAAGACCTCGTCTGCATCCCGCCCGTCAGCCATGGGAAAAAGGCCCGACGCATAGGCCGTCAGCAAAAGTTCCGGGGTCAGATCAGGATCGTTCATATCTTTTCATGCCACGTTTCATGCCAAGACGGGGGCGCAAAGAAAACCGGGGCCCGCAGGCCCCGGCTCAATATTCACATGTTGGCATCAAGCCATTTTTCCAGCCAGTGGATGTTGTAGTTTCCGGTCTGCACATCGTCCTCGGCCAGCAGCGCGTGAAACAGCGGCACGGTGGTATCAACACCATCGACGATCAGCTCTCCCAGGGCGCGCTCGAGCCGTGCCAGCGCTTCCGGACGGTCGCGGCCATGCACGATCAGCTTGCCGATCAGGCTGTCGTAAAACGGCGGGATCGAATAGCCGTTATACAGCGCACTGTCGACGCGCACACCAAGGCCACCGGGGGCGTGATAGGCGGTGATCTTGCCGGGGCAGGGCGAAAAGTTCGGCAGTTTTTCCGCGTTGATCCGGACTTCGATGGCGTGGCCGTTGATTTCCAGCTCGTCCTGGGTGAAGGACAGGTCCTGACCTTCGGCAACGCGGATCTGCTCGCGCACCAGATCGACACCAAAGATGGCTTCTGTCACCGGGTGTTCCACCTGCAGACGGGTGTTCATCTCAATAAAATAGAACTCGCCGTCCTCATAGAGGAACTCGATGGTGCCAGCGCCGAGATAGTTGATGCCGGCACAGGCATCGGCACAAACTTTGCCGATTTGGGCCCGCAGTTCTGGTGTAATCGAGGGGCCGGGAGCTTCCTCAAAGACCTTCTGGTGGCGCCGCTGCAGCGAACAGTCGCGCTCGCCCAGATGCACCGCCGTGCCTTTGCCGTCGCCAAAGACCTGGACCTCGATGTGGCGCGGTCTCTGCAGGTATTTCTCGAGATAGACTTCATCATTGCCAAAAACGGATTTGCCTTCGGCACGCGCGGTGCGGAAAGCGCTCTCCAGATCGGCCTCAGTCGGTGCCAGCTTCATACCGCGCCCGCCACCACCGGCGGTGGCTTTGATGATCACCGGGTAGCCGATTTCAGCGGCGATTCTACGGGCTGATTCCAGATCGGGAACACCGCCTTCGGAGCCGGGCACGCAGGGCACACCCAGTTTCCGCATGGTGTCTTTGGCGGTGATTTTGTCGCCCATGATGCGGATATGGGCCGCAGTGGGGCCGATGAACTTCAGGTCGTGGTCTTCGACGATCTGCACAAATTCAGCGTTTTCGGACAGGAACCCATAGCCCGGGTGGATCGCATCCGCGCCAGTGATTTCACAGGCCGAAATGATCGCCGGGAACGACAGGTAGCTTTGCGCCGAGGCGGGCGGACCAATGCAGACCGCTTCGTCCGCCATGCGCACATGCATCGCATCACTGTCAGCAGTGGAATGCACTGCAACCGACTTAATGCCCATCTCACGACAGGCGCGGATCACCCGCAGGGCGATTTCACCCCGGTTGGCGATGAGAACTTTTTTGAACATGCCGGGCGCCCTATTCAACGATCATCAGCGGGGCACCGAATTCAACGGTGGTGCCGTCATCAACCAGAACCCGTTTGACGGTGCCGGATTTTGGCGCCGGGATGTGGTTCATGGTTTTCATCGCCTCAACGATCAAAAGCGTCTGACCTTCAGACACCTGATCGCCGACCTTTACAAAATTGGCTGCCCCAGGCTCAGGCGCCAGGTACACGGTGCCGACCATGGGGGAAGGAACCGCGTTTGGATCTGTTGCGGGGTCCGCAACCGCAGCAGGCGCGGCGGCGGCGGGAGCAGCCGCAACGGCGACCGGCGCAGCAGCGACCGGCGCAGCAGCAAGGACGGTCTGAGGCTGCACGCGGCTCACGCGCACATTCAGACTGTCAGATTCGCCATATTCACGCATGACCTCAAGTTCGGTCAGATCATTGTTGTCGAGCACTGCAGCGAGTGCCTTGATGAATTCTACGTCTGCTTCATTTTTCTTGTTTGCCATGGTGTCCTCAGCCGGTTCCCGCTGCCCGTCTTGGCGGGCTCGTCCCAAATATGAAATCGCTTATACTCTACGTCACCAGGGGAGGAAAGCGCGATCCGCCCGCTCATCCCGCCGTAATCACGTCTATTTTGTCGATATTCTTTCGCTGCACAGCAGCGTTGAGCAGGAAATTGCACCAATTGGTCGATTTTAAAATTTTACCGTTTGATAAAATAAATTCCTGTGCAAGGCTGGGGGCAATCAAAAAGAGACAACAGGGAGCAAGCTATGACTCATAGCCAGCTGACACCAGGAGTCGCCGCCGGCAGGTTGCCGCGGGATTCCTACGCTGATAATTTCAGCGACCTTCACGCGCCACTGACGGCGCATGAGGCTGCAGTCGCGTCCGATCGCTGCTATTTCTGCCATGATGCGCCATGTATGACGGCCTGTCCGACCTCGATCGACATCCCGTTGTTCATCCGGCAGATCTCCACCGGCACAGAAGAATCGGCGGCCAGAACTATTCTGGAGCAGAATATCATGGGCGGCATGTGCGCCCGCGTGTGCCCGACAGAAACGCTGTGCGAAGAAGTTTGCGTGCGCGAAACTGCCGAAGGCAAACCAGTTGAAATTGGCCGGTTGCAGCGCTTTGCTACCGATACGTTGATGGAAAAGGGTGTCCATCCGTTTGCCCGTGCCGCGAGCACTGGAAAAAAAGTTGCCGTCGTTGGTGCCGGTCCGGCCGGTCTGTCCTGCGCGCATCGTCTTGCGTTAAAGGGCCATGACGTTGTTGTTTTTGACGGCCGGGCCAAAGCTGGCGGGCTGAACGAATTTGGCATCGCCTCTTACAAGTCGGTCGACAGCTTCGCGGAACGCGAAGTGGCCTGGCTGCTTGAAATCGGTGGTATTGAGATCCGCCTGGGTCAGCGGCTCGGGGAAAACCTGGATTTGGACGCGCTCGCTGCGGATTATGATGCGGTGTTCCTTGGCATGGGGCTGGCAGGGGTGAATGCGCTGCGTGCCGACGGTGAAGACAAGGGCAACGTTACCGATGCCGTTGATTTCATTTCAGATCTGCGCCAGGCGGACGACCTGCCGGCGCTGCCGGTGGGGCGCAATGTGGTTGTTATTGGTGGTGGCATGACGGCGGTGGACGCCGCGGTGCAGTCGAAACTGCTTGGTGCCGACAGCGTCACTATGGTCTATCGCCGTGGCAAAGACCGCATGGGCGCGTCGCTGTTTGAACAGGATCTGGCCAGCTCTAAAGGCGTCCGTATCATCTATAACGCGATGCCGGTTGCTGTGCATGGCAACGGTGCGGTGCAGGAAGTGGAATTTGAGTATACCGTTGATGACGGTGGCAAGCTGAGCGGCACCGGCGAGCGGTTTTTCCTCGCGGCAGACCAGCTGTTCAAAGCCATCGGGCAGACCCTGACCGGTGCGCCAGCTGATCTGACCGTTGAACGTGGTAAGATCGTGGTGTCTGAGACCGGACGCAGCTCACGTGCGGGTGTCTGGGCCGGGGGCGACTGCGCCTCGGGCGGGGACGATCTGACGGTGACCGCCGTCGCTGAGGGCCGCGATGCGGCAGAAGACATCCACACCAGCCTGAGTGTGAAGGAGTAAACCCATGGCAAATCTTGCAAGCACATTCGCAGGTATCAAATCCCCCAATCCCTTCTGGCTGGCTTCCGCGCCACCAACAGACAAAGAATACAACGTGCGCCGCGCCTTTGAGGCCGGCTGGGGCGGTGTGGTCTGGAAAACGCTGGGCGAAGAAGGCCCGCCGGTGGTGAACGTCAACGGGCCGCGTTATGGTGCCATCTGGGGCGCCGACCGGCGTCTGCTGGGGCTGAACAATATTGAGCTGATCACCGACCGGCCGCTGGAAGTAAACCTGCGTGAAATTAAAGCGGTGAAGCGGGATTACCCGGACCGCGCCATGATTGTCTCGCTGATGGTGCCCTGTGAAGAAGAGGCGTGGAAAGCCATCCTGCCCCATGTTGAAGAGACTGGCGCTGACGGCATTGAACTGAATTTCGGTTGTCCGCACGGCATGGCTGAACGCGGCATGGGCTCGGCCGTGGGCCAGGTGCCTGAATATATCGAAATGGTGACGCGCTGGTGCAAACAGTACTCGCGCATGCCGGTGATCGTAAAACTGACACCCAATATCACCGACATCCGCCGTCCGGCCGAAGCGGCCAAACGGGGCGGGGCGGATGCGGTCAGTCTGATCAACACCATCAATTCGATTGTCTCAGTGGACCTGGATAATTTTGCACCTCAGCCCACCATCGATGGCAAGGGCACCCACGGCGGCTATTGCGGCCCGGCGGTAAAGCCGATTGCGATGAATATGGTGGCCGAAATCGCCCGCAACCCGGAAACGGCGGATCTGCCGATCTCGGGCATTGGTGGCATCACCACATGGCGCGATGCGGCTGAGTTTATTGTTCTGGGCTGTGGTAACGTACAGGTTTGTACCGCGGCCATGACTTATGGCTTTAAAATCGTTGAGGAAATGAAGTCAGGCCTGAGCCAGTGGATGGATGAAAAGGGGCATGAAAGCATTGACGCTGTTGCAGGCCGCGCTGTTCCCAATGTGACCGACTGGCAGTATCTGAATCTGAACAAAATCAGCAAAGCGGTGATTGATCAGGATGCCTGTATCAGCTGTGGCCGCTGTTTCGCGGCTTGCGAAGATACCAGCCACCAGGCGATTGAAATGTCTGATGACCGGGTGTTCACCGTCAAGGACGACGAATGTGTGGCCTGTAATCTCTGTGTGGTTGTCTGCCCGGTCGAAAATTGCATCACAATGAAAGAACTGGCTCCTGGCGATCTGGACGAGCGCACCGGCGAAAAAGTTGCAGCTGAATATGGCAACTGGACGGCGCATCCGAACAATCCTTCTGCTACCGCAGCGGAATAAACCGTCATACCATAATAAAAACGGCCAGAGTCTCTCTGGCCGTTTTTCGTTTATTAGCTGCCTGGCCGCAGATCCGCGCTTGCATTGACGTCATAAGGCGTGCGCAGGGTCCAGGCCTGACCGGCGACACTTTCTGCCGCGCTCTCAGGTGCGTTCTGATCTTTCGGCGCCGCAATTTCAGGCGCGGCGGTTCTTGTTTCAGTCGCCTGCGTAGCCTCATCGGTGCCACGTGCGGCCTCAATTTGGGCGATGCTGGTGCGCAACTCTGATTCCAGTTGCAGCAGCGTAATCTGAAACGTTGGCGGCGGGCCTGTAGGCGTTTCTTCGTCTAGTTTTTCTTTGTACAGGCTTTGTTTGGCATCTGGTTTCTGGTCCGGTTTGGAACCAGCGCCACCAGACAGATCGTCACGCGCATCAGTCGCAGTCCCCGAGGAAGCGGTTGGCTCAATTCGGGGTATTTCCTGCCGTTCTATACTTGCTGGCGCGACATAAGCTAAGCCGACACCGCCAAAGGACGGCATTCCGGATATTTCTGTCATCCCTAGCTCCCAATATTCGGAAGCCCCCACCGACAGACACTTTAAAATAGACCCTGACGGAGTCGCAGGCAAGAAAATCTGAGCGCGGTGGTTAAGGGAAGGTTACTTCAGCCCCGGCACCGGCGTGAGCATGCGTCGGAACAGAGTTTCCAGGTAGATGGCCGCATCAGCAAAATGGGTGTCTTCTTGCGGGCGCAGGATGATCCGGACCTGTGCATCATAATCAGCGTAATGCTGTGTCGTCGCCCAGATCGAAAAAATTAAATGATAAGGGTCTGACTTAGCTAGACTTCCTGTCTCCATCCACGAAGTGAACAGCGCCGCTTTTTCATCTACAAGAACTTTCAGTTCGCCTTCAATCTGGTCCATGAAATTAGGCGCACCCTGAACAATTTCATTGGCAAACAGACGGCTTTCCCGTGGAAACAAACGTGCCATTTCAAGTTTGCGCAAGACGTAGGCCAGAACTTCTTCAACCGGCTCGCCTTCCGGGTCAATCGCGATGAGAGGATCCAGCCAGCGGTGCAGAAGATTCGACAGAAGGGTCTGGTGCATCGAAACTTTCGAGGGGAAATAATACAGCAGATTTGGCTTGGACAGCCCGGCTTCGTTTGCAATCTGATCCAGCGTCGCGCCTCTGAACCCATGCCGTGAAAACACGCTCAGCGCGGCTTCTAGAATGGCGGCTTTGTTTTTCTTCTGGATTCGGGTCTGCGGTCGCGATGTGCTCATCTGTCGGTTCTTTCCTGTCGCTCAGGTTTCCATTCTGCCCAATTCCCCGCCAGATTAAAGATGCTTCTGTGCGAAATTCCGGTCGGAGGCAAAATGGTCCGCTTTGAATGTGTGACGGTTCTTGACTGGTGCAGAACCTCTGATAGCGTGGTTCTGACCATTTGGTCAAACTTATCGGATTTTTGCATCGCTGTCCTGCGTCATGAACGCAAGAGGCGGGGGCCACAAAACGATTAAGCCGCGGGCGCGCGAACTGGGCGCGCCGGTGCAAAAACAAGGCGAGCGGTTCGTAAAAAGGACTGCCCCGTCAACAGGGTAAAAAAGGGAGGCTGCGATGGCGGCGCCAGGCGAGAATATTAAGATCAACAGCAACCGTCTGTGGGACAGCCTGATGGAGATGGCCAAAATCGGGCCAGGCGTGGCGGGTGGCAACAACCGTCAGACACTGACCGATGAAGATGGCGAAGGGCGGCGGTTGTTTCAGTCCTGGTGCGAAGATGCCGGGCTGAGCATGGGCGTCGATACCATGGGCAATATGTTTATGCGCCGTGAGGGCAGCGATCCCGACGCCTTGCCGGTCTATATGGGCAGCCATCTGGACACGCAGCCGACGGGCGGAAAATATGACGGTGTTCTGGGGGTGCTGGCCGGGCTTGAAGCCGTGCGCAGTATGAATGATCTGGGGCTGAAAACCAAACACCCGATCGTGGTTACCAACTGGACCAATGAAGAAGGCACGCGCTATGCACCGGCGATGCTGGCGTCGGGGGTTTTTGCTGAGGTACACAGTCAGGACTGGGCCTATGCGCGCGAAGACGCCGCGGGGAAAAAATTCGGCGATGAGCTGGCCCGCATTGGCTGGAAAGGCGATGAGGACGTCGGCGCGCGCAAGATGCATGCGATGTTTGAGCTGCATATTGAGCAGGGGCCAATCCTGGAAAACGAGGACAAAGACATCGGTGTTGTCACCCATGGTCAGGGCCTGAGCTGGACTCAGGTGACCATCACCGGCAAGGACGCGCATACCGGATCCACCCCGATGCCGATGCGTTATAACGCCGGGCTTGGCATGGCTAAGTGTTTGCAATTGGTCGATGAAATCGCCTGGTCCCACAAACCAAATGCGGTGGGGGCGGCCGGTCACATCGACGTTTTCCCCAATTCGCGTAACGTGATCCCGGGCAAGGTGGTGTTTACGGTCGATTTCCGCTCTCCGGTGCTGGAAGTCATTGAGGATATGGAGACACGGTTCAAAAAAGGCGCGGCGGAGATCTGTGCTGAAATGGGGCTGGGCATCGAGTTTGAGAAGGTCGGCGGCTTTGATCCGGTGACGTTTGATCCGGCCTGTGTCACTGCGGTGCGCAACGCGGCCGAGCGTCTGGGCTACAGCCATCGCGATATCATTTCGGGAGCCGGGCATGATGCGTGTTGGATCAACAAAGTTGCGCCAACGGCGATGATCATGTGCCCCTGTGTTGACGGGTTGAGCCATAACGAGGCGGAAGACATCAGTCAGGACTGGGCTGCAGCGGGGGCGGACGTGTTGCTGCATGCGGTTCTGGAAACGGCTGTGATCGTGGAATGAGCCAGTTTCTGAGGAATATATCCGCGTAATATAGGCGATCAATGCATTGAAGTTGCACGGAGAAATCTGAAATCTCGACGCTTGTATAAGGCGGGGTTTCCGGATGCAGGAAACCGGCCCAGGCAGAACGCTGTCGCAAAAGAACGCAGATAGACGCAGTGGATATTTGACCGGACGGTCAGTTTCAGTGCAGCATGCAAAAGACAAAACGGCAGCGCGGCAATGCCCGGGCCGCGCGCCGACAATAACCAAGTGACCCTGCAACAAATGCGAGGGCGCCACCAACAAGGAATAGTAGCCATGACCACCGTCATCAAAGGAGGCACCGTTGTCACAGCCGATCTGACCTATGTGGCAGATGTTCTGATTGAGAACGGAGTTATCATTGAAATTGGCAAGGATTTACAGGGGGATGAAACCCTTGATGCCAGCGGCTGTTACGTGATGCCTGGCGGCATCGACCCCCATACCCATCTGGAAATGCCATTTATGGGCACCTATTCCAGCGACGATTTTGGCTCTGGTACGCGGGCTGCTCTGGCCGGGGGCACCACGATGGTGGTGGATTTTGCGCTGCCAAATCCGGGGGAGTCTTTGCTGGCAGCGCTCGATCGCTGGCACAACAAATCCAGCCTTGCCGCCTGTGACTATTCTTACCACATGGCGGTGACCTGGTGGGGCGAGCAGGTCTTTGACGAGATGAAAGCCGTCACTGAAAAAGGTATCAATACTTTCAAGCACTTCCTCGCCTATAAGGGCGCGTTGATGGTGAATGATGACGAGCTTTACGCGTCGTTTTCACGCTGTGCTGAACTGGGGGCGACGCCGCTGGTGCATGCCGAGAATGGCGATGTTGTCGCAGAACTTCAGCAAAGACTTCTGGCGGAGGGCAACACCGGACCTGAGGCGCATGCTTATTCCCGTCCACCGCAGGTCGAGGGCGAAGCAACCAACCGGGCGATTATGATTGCGGATATGGCCGGGGCACCTTTGTATGTGGTGCATACTTCTTGTGAAGAAAGCCACGAGGCGATCCGCCGGGCGCGCATGCAGGGAAAACGCGTTTGGGGTGAACCGCTTATCCAGCATCTGACGCTGGATGAGAGCGAATATTTCAACAAGGATTGGGACCATGCTGCGCGCCGGGTGATGTCGCCGCCGTTCCGCAATAAAAAACATCAGGACAGCCTCTGGGCCGGTTTGCAGTCGGGCTCATTGAGCGTTGTGGCGACGGACCATTGTGCTTTTACCACTGAGCAGAAACGCAGCGGAGTGGGTGATTTCACCAAGATTCCAAACGGCACTGGCGGTCTGGAAGACCGTATGCCGATGCTGTGGACCCAGGGGGTAGCGACCGGGCGTCTGACGATGAACGAATTTGTTGCCGTAACCTCGACCAATATTGCTAAGATATTGAATTGTTATCCTAAAAAGGGTGCGATTCTGGTGGGTGCGGACGCGGATCTGGTGGTATGGGATCCTGAAAAAGAAAAGACCATTACTGCCGACAAACAGGTCTCCAACATCGACTACAACGTGTTTGAAGGTCATCACGTGAAAGGGCTGCCGCGCTATACGCTGACCCGTGGTTTTGTGGCGGTGAAAGACGGGGTATTGCAGGCGAAAGAGGGCCACGGCAAATTTGTCGCCCGTGAGCCCAACGGCACGGTGAACAAAGCGCTGTCCAACTGGAAAGAGCTGACCGCGCCACGTCCGGTAGAGCGCAGCGGCATTCCGGCCTCAGGAGTATAACGATCAGGCCGCTCCCTCTGTTGGGGGCGGTTTTTATCTAAGAATAACAACGGCCTGGAAGGTAAAATTTTCCGGGCGACAGGGATAAATTACAGCCAATGACAGAGCCAGTAATTCACGCGAGCGGGCTAGATCTGACGTTTCAGACCAATGACGGACCGGTGCATGCGTTAAAAGACGTCAATCTTGAGATCAACAAAGGCGATTTTGTCAGTTTTATCGGGCCCTCGGGCTGCGGTAAAACCACCTTTCTGCGCGCCATTGCAGGGCTGGAAACTCCCACCGGAGGCGAGATTTCGGTCAACGGGATGAGCCCGGAAGAAGCAAGGCAAGCAAGGGCTTATGGCTATGTGTTCCAGGCCGCCGGGCTGTATCCGTGGCGCACCATTGCGGGCAATGTGAAATTGCCGCTGGAAATCATGGGCTTTGATAAGGCTGAGCGTCAGGAACGGGTGAAACGGGTGCTGGACCTGGTCGATCTGAACGGGTTTGAAAACAAGTTCCCCTGGCAGCTGTCCGGTGGCATGCAGCAGCGCGCCTCTATTGCCCGCGCGCTGGCCTTTGATGCCGATATTATGCTTATGGATGAACCCTTTGGCGCGCTGGACGAGATCGTGCGGGACCATCTGAATGAGCAGCTTTTACAGCTTTGGGCGCGCACCAATAAGACCATCGCTTTTGTCACCCACTCGATCCCCGAGGCGGTTTTCCTGTCGACCAAAATAGTGGTGATGAGCCCGCGTCCGGGGCGCATTTCGGACGTGATCGAAAGCACATTGCCCAAAGAACGGCCGCTGGAAATCCGCGACAGTGCGGAATTCATTGCCATCGCGCACCGGGTGCGTGAAGGGCTGAAAGCGGGGCATGCATAATGGCCGTTGAGCAGCGAACTTATGTGAAAATTGCACAAAACGCAGCACGGGTTGTGCAAAAGCAGGCACGGAAGGGGAACGGTGATGCGTAATCTGTTTCCAATCCTGACGGTGCTGCTGGCGATCGTTGTGATCTGGTACGCCGGCGCCGTGGTGATGAATTCCACCTGGACGCAGGACCAGGCTGAGCGCGCCGGCGTGGAGTTGAGTTTTTCCGAGGTGGTTGCCGATACGATGGCGCAGGACCGCCCCAAGCTGCCGGCGCCGCATCAGGTGGCGGCTGAGCTGTGGAAGACCACAGTGGGCAAAAAGATCACCAGCAAACGCTCGCTGGTGTTTCACGGCTGGATCACTTTTTCCGCCACCATGGTCGGTTTTGGCATCGGCACCACCGCCGGCATTCTGCTGGCCATCGGCATTGTCTATAACCGGGCGATGGATATGAGCGTGATGCCCTGGGCGATTGCCTCCCAGACCATCCCGATTCTGGCGATTGCGCCGATGATTATCGTGGTGCTGAATTCGATGGGGGTGCAGGGCTTGCTGCCCAAAGCGGTGATTTCGGCCTATCTGTCGTTCTTCCCGGTGGTCGTCGGCATGGTCAAAGGGTTGCGGGCACCGGACATGATGCAGCTGGACCTGATGCGCACTTATAATGCTTCGGGCGCTGCGATGTTCTGGAAGCTGCGGCTGCCGTCTTCAATGCCCTATCTGTTCGCCTCGCTCAAAGTCGGGGTCGCTGCCTCGCTGGTGGGCACCATTGTCGCCGAACTGCCCTCGGGCGCGGTGCGCGGACTTGGGGCGCGGCTGTTGTCGGGCTCATATTACGGTCAGACCATTCAGATATGGTCGGCACTTCTGGCGGCGGCAGCGTTGGCGGGGATGCTGGTGGGCATTGTCGGCATTGTTGAGCGGATGACGTTAAAACGGATGGGGATGGCGCAATGAATTATGCGATGGCGACAATGGCGCTGAGCGGTGCCGCCCGCGGCAGGACGCATCAGAGGGGCGCTGCCCCTCTCCTGGCCTGCGGCCAGTTCACACCCCGGGATATTTTCACCAAAAAGAAACAAGCGGCTGGGGCTGCGGTGAGAGCGGCAAGAGCGGCCGGGGCCATGAGCATCACATTTGGGAGGGGCAGCGGCGTGCTGACCTGGAGGCGGGTGCCGGCACTGGCGGGTATTTCCGGCATTGTTGAGCGGGTGGGGATGGCGCAATGAGCCTGGCAAAAGTCACTGAGAAATGGGAGCGGTGGGTGTCGCTGCTCGACATTAGTAATTTCCCGCTCGAACATGTCTTCTCATTCAGGTTCTGGGCCTTTGTTGCTGGGGTCATTCTGGCGGCATTTTTTGGCTGGAAAGTGGCCGCAGTGCTCGCCGTCTGGTTGGGCATGTGGTGGATCAATACAAGTTTGGCGGCGAGCGGGCGTGGCAGTTTTGTGGTGCCTGCGTTATTCGGGCTGACCTTGCTGGGCCTGTGGCAGCTGGTGGTGATGTTGTTCGGCGTGCCGGCGGTGATTCTGCCGCCGCCCTCGGCGATTGCCGCCCGTTTTGCCACGGAAATTCCGACACTCTGGGTTGATTTTGTGCAGACCATCATCAAAGGCGCGTTGAGCGGCTATCTGATGGGATGTGGTGCGGCGGTGGCGGTGGCGGTTTTGATCGACCGCTCGCCCTTCCTGCAGCGCGGGCTGTTGCCGGTGGGCAATTTTGTCGCCGCTTTGCCGATCATCGGCGTGGCGCCGATCCTGGTGATGTGGTTCGGCTTTGACTGGCAGTCCAAGGCGGCGGTGGTGGTGATCATGGTGTTTTTCCCGGTGCTGGTGAATACGGTGGCCGGGCTGGCAGACACCACGATGATGCAGCGTGACCTGATGAAGACCTATTCCGCCTCTTATTGGCAGGCGCTGATCAAACTGCGGCTGCCGGCGGCGATGCCCTTTATCTTTAACGGGCTGAAAATCGCCACCACCCTGGCGCTGATCGGGGCGATTGTGGCGGAGTTTTTTGGGTCTCCGATCAAGGGCATGGGCTTTCGCATCTCGACTGAGGTCGGACGGTTGGGGCTGGACATGGTCTGGGCAGAAATCACCGTGGCGGCTTTGACCGGCTCGGCGTTTTATGGTCTGGTCGGGCTGATCGAAAAGCGGGTGACATTCTGGCATCCGTCCCAGCGGGGATAGTTTAAACCGGGGGTGACATTTCTGACGGGAATGACATTTCTGATCCAATCCGGGCGTTTAGCCCGGTGACAAACAGGGGCGGCAACGCTCTGAAACAAGGGCGAAAACGCCCGGACATCAACATGGAGGTTATTTGATATGAAGAAGTTACTGACAAGCGCGCTGGTGCTGAGCGTGATGGGCGGGGCCGCATGGGCCGAGCCGGATGATCTGACGCTGCAGTTGAAATGGGTGACCCAGGCGCAGTTTGCCGGTTATTACGTGGCGCTGGAAAAAGGCTTTTATTCCGAGGAAGACCTGAATGTGACCATCAAACCGGGCGGGCCTGATATTGCGCCGACCCAGGTTTTGGCCGGTGGTGGCGCTGATGTCACCGTCGAGTGGATGCCGGCGGCGTTGGCGGCGCGGGAAAAAGGTCTGCCGATGGTCAATATCGCACAGCCGTTCGCGAGTTCCGGCATGATGCTGACCTGCCGCACCGACACTGGCATCACCTCGCCTGCGGATTTCGCCGGCAAGACGCTGGGTGTGTGGTTCTTTGGCAATGAATTCCCCTTCCTGAGCTGGATGAGCCAGCTGGGTCTCGCCACCGACGGCTCTGACGCCGGTGTGACGGTGCTGAAGCAAGGCTTTAACGTCGATCCGATTCTGCAGAAACAGGCCGATTGTGTGTCCACCATGACCTACAATGAATACTGGCAGATCATTGATGCCGGTCTGGGTGCGGATGAGCTGATCACCTTTAAGTACGAAAATCAGGGTGTGGCGACGCTGGAAGACGGGCTTTATGTGCTGGAAGAGCGGCTGTCGGACGAGGAGTTCAAGGACGAGCTGGTGCGCTTTGTGCGCGCCTCTATGAAGGGCTGGAAATACGCTGAGGCCAATCCGGATGAGGCGGCCGACATCGTGCTGGAATATGATGAGACCGGGGCGCAGACCGTCAAACATCAGCGTCGGATGATGGGGGAGATCGCCAAGCTGACTGCGGGCTCAGAAGGGGCGCTTGATATCGCGGCCTATACCCGCACGGTGGATTCGCTGATGTCTGGTGGCTCCGATCCGGTGATCACCATGATGCCAGAGGGCGCCTATACGCTCGACATCACCAATGCGGCGCTGAAATAAGCCAGCCCGTCGTATGAGATCAGGCGCGCCTCCCAACCCGGGGGGCGCGTTTTTTATGGGCGGGTTGTCTATTAAAGTCTCTCGTCATAGAGTTGTGGGGATTTCAATGCGTTAAGGAAAGTTTTGTGCGAAATTCAGGCATGATATTGCTTGCGATAATTTCAGTTTTGGCGCTTACCAGCCAGGTTGCACAATCTTGTATTTTCCACTTTTGTGAACGTATCAACTCCTTTTACCGCACCGAACGGACATGAATAAATTACTTAGATCGGCGCTCAGTATTATTGAGAAAATCCCCTTGATTGGCGGTGCACTTGTAGCAATTTCCGCCACACTGGCTGCGGGGCTTTTTGGAGTTGGATTGGTCTATACGTCGGTTTTACTTGAGCTGAACCCTGGTGTGATCACTTTATTCTTTGGAGCTCCGGTTTTCTTATTTTTGCTTCCCTTTTTTGCGGTGGGAGTGACTACCTTTGTAGAAGAAATGTGGCGCGTTTTTGGATTGTACAGGTTGCTTGGATTGAAAGGGCGTCCGATCAGATCGGCTTGGGTTCGCATAATCAATAATTGAATCCATGAGCATACTTTGCAAGGTGGCATAGGTGTCTGGCGCTGGCGCTGGGGCCGGCCCGGGCAGGGTCCATGTTGCTGGCCGTGCGCGGCAGGTCCGCCTCACCTGGCCAGGCCGGACCGTTTGGCCAAGCGGGGCGGGAGAGGCGGCGTTGGTGCGGCGCTCAGCCAGAACAGGCCGCGGCGTAACCCTGTTCAAAGATCATTTTCCAGCCAAACTCATAACCACCACGGATGTCGGCGGCCATGTCGCCGAGGGCTTCCCAGTTGCTCTGGCGCAGTTCAACCCGGGTATTGTTGGCGTCAATCGTCTCAAACGTCAGTTCAACCAGGGTGCGCTCAGTGATCTCAACTCCGGGCGGGCCGAAGTGGAACCACATGCTGAGAAAACCATAGGGATCATAGGCTTCGATGTTGCCATACAGGGTTTCCGTGTCATCCGCGCCGACTTCGATGATGGCACCGCCGGCGCGCGCATCCACCCGGATTTCTTTGGCAGGGGCGCCGCCCATTGCCGAGGTGGTGAATTTGTCCAGCGGCCACCATGTGGTCATCTGCTCAATAAAAATGGTGAAGGCTTTTTGCTGGTCGCAGGGCACTTCGATGGAGTTTATCAGCGGGTCGAGCATGTATTTCTCCTAATTATTGGTTTGGCGCAGAGTAATTTCGGCGGCAAAGGCAGCCAGAATGTCGGTTCCGAAACTGTCGAGATAACTGCGCAGTTCTTCCAGCCCCTCGCTGCGGATGGCATAGACACGTTTGGTGCCATGGGGTTCCACCGTTACGAGGCGCGCCTGTTGCAGCACTTTGAGATGCTGTGACACGGCGGGGCGGCTGACGGTCTGGCTTGCGGCCAGTTCGCCGACGTTTTTGGGGCGGCTGCGCAGAGATTCAAAGATGTGGCGCCGGGTCGGATCGGCCAGCGCTTCGATGGCGGCAATATAAGTCATGACTAACGGTAACCGGTGACTTACGGAGTTGTCAAGGGGACATTCAAAACGCATTGCCCGTGCCCTGACAGCGTGCCGGTCGCCGCGGACAAGGGGTCCGGACATAAAAAAGGCCGCCGCCCCGGATCAAGAGGGCGACGGCCGGACTGCCAGGAAATGGGTCCGGCATAGTTGGAACCGTATGTAGCCAGTATTAAAAGCTGTGAACATTAACAGCCGCTAAATTGCGAGGTATTCTGAGCGCAGTTGGGCGTTGTCCAGCACTTCCTGCGCGGTGCCGTCAAACACCACTTTGCCGGTGTCCAGAATCACCGCACGGTCGGCCAGTTCCAGCGCGCGGATGGCGTTTTGTTCGACAATGACAGTGGTGATGCCCTGTTCTTTGATCAGGTTGAGGGTTTTTTCGATCTCGTCCACGATCACCGGGGCAAGGCCTTCATAGGGTTCGTCCAGCAAGAGCACTTTGATGTCACGGGCGAGGGCGCGCGCGATGGCCAGCATTTGCTGTTCGCCGCCGGACAGGGTGATGCCCTCTTGTTTGCGCCGCTCGCCCAGGCGCGGGAACAGGTCATAGAGCCGCTCCAGCGACCAGCCCACCGGTTCAATGATCTGCGCCAGCTGCAGGTTTTCCTCGACCGTCAACCCGGCGATGATGCGGCGGTCTTCGGGCACCAGTGCCAGGCCGGCAATCGCGGCCTCAAAGGATTTCATCGAGTGCAGGCGCTGATGGTCGAGCCAGACTTCGCCGTGGGTGATCATCGGATCATCCAGCCGGGCGATGGCGCGCAGGGTTGAGGTTTTGCCAGCACCGTTGCGGCCCAGCAGCGCGAGGATTTCGCCTTCCTGCACATTAAAGCTGACGCCCTGGACGATATAGCTTTCGCCATAATAGGCGTGCAGGTCCCAGACCGAGAAATAGGCCGGGCCGGGGGCGGCTGCGGTGGCGGTGGGTGTGGCGGTGACGGGGACCGCTGTGGCGGAGTGGATCATCCGGTCGCTCCTTCTGCGGACTGGCCGAGATAGGCCTCCTGGACCTTGGGGTGGCCTTTGATATTGGCGGGAATGTCTTCGACCAGCGGCGTGCCCTGGGCCAGCACGGTGATGCGTTCGGCCAGCGAGAACACCACATGCATGTCGTGCTCAATGATCACCATGGTGATGTCATGTTTGCTTTTGAGCTCGCGCAGCAGTTCGATGGTGTTGTTGGTATCGGCGCGCGCCATGCCGGCGGTGGGCTCGTCCAGCAGCAGCAGTTTTGGTTGTTGCACCAGACACATTGCCATTTCCAGCCGGCGTTTGTCCCCGCGCGACAGAGAGGCGGCGTTCATATGGCGCTTGTCGATCATATTGACGTCGCTGAGCATCTGTTCGGCTTGAGCGTTGAGGCCTTTTTCGCTGCGGATGCTTTCGATGGCATGCAGGCGGAAGGCGCCGTCGCGTTTGGCAAAGCAGGGGATCAGCATGTTTTCCATCACCGAGAGCTCGCCAAAGATCTCCGGGGTCTGGAACACCCGGCTGATGCCCATCTGGTTGATCTCATGTGGCTTGCGCCCGAGCACGGACTGGCCGTCAAACATCACCGATCCGGTGTCAGGGATCAGCTTGCCCACCAGCACGTTGAGCAGGGTGGATTTACCGGCACCATTGGGGCCGATGATGGCGTGAATGGTGTTCTCCCTGACCGACAGGGTGACATCGTCCAGCGCCTGCAACCCGCCAAAACGTTTGCCGATATTCTTGACTTCTAATAGTCCCATAATGGTCTCCTTACGGCTGTGGGCTGCGTTATTCGGCAATATGCGGGCTGGTTCCCGGGCGGTGTTCGCTGTCGGCGCGGCCGTCATCTTTGCGTGACTTGCGACGGATCCAGGCGCTGATGCGCTGGCCGCCCTCCATCAACCCGCCGGGCAGGAACACTACCACCAGCATAAACACGAGGCCGAGCGTCAGCTGCCAGCCTTTGCCGACAAAGGGCTGCACCACGAAAACCAACGCGTCTTCAATGCCGTCGGGCAGGAACGCGAACCAGCTGTGCAGCACGGTGTCGTTGATTTTGGAGAAGATGTTCTCGAAATATTTGATGAAACCGGCGCCCAGAACCGGGCCCATCAGAGTGCCGGCACCGCCCAGAATGGTCATCAGAACCACTTCGCCTGAGGCGGTCCACTGCATGCGCTCAGCGCCTGCCAGCGGATCCATCGCCGCCAGCAATCCGCCGGCGAGACCGGCATACATGCCAGAGATCACAAAGGCTGCAAGGGTATAGGGGCGCGCGTTCAGCCCGGTGTAGCTCATGCGCTGCTGGTTGCACTTTACCGCGCGCAGCATCAGGCCAAAGGGGGAGCGAAAGATGCGCAGGCTGAGGTAGAAGGCGAGGATGGCGATTACAGCGCAGAAATAATAGCCGAGGTTAAAGGTGAACAGACGGCCCAGCAGTTCCAGTTTGACAGAAGAGCTCATCGGCAGGCCAAACAGGTTGGTGTAGGGGCTGGCATTCACCCCATCAAGGATGCGCGGGTCATTCAGGGTGACCTGCAGCCCGGTTTCCCCGTTGGTGATCGGGGTCAGCACTGAATAGGCGAGGTTAAAGCTCATCTGGGCAAAAGCCAGGGTGAGGATGGAGAAATAGATGCCGGAGCGGCGCAGTGAGACAAAGCCGATCAGCAGCGCGAACAGGCCGGAGACGATCACCGCGAGGATCAGGCCGGGCAGGATGTTCATGCTCAGCAGTTTGAACATCCACACGGCGGAGTAGGAGCCGACACCGAGAAAGGCCGCGTGGCCAAACGACAGGTAGCCGGTGAGGCCGAACAGGATGTTAAAGCCGATGGCGAAGATACCGAAGATGGCAAAACGCTGCATCAAGTCGGGGTAACCAGCGTTGAACTGGGCAAGGCCTGTGCCTTCGGCGAAGGGTTGCAGCAGGATCGGGGTGCTTAGCGTCAGTGCGATGACGATCAGCAGCAGCCTGGTGTCTTTTGTATTCAGTCCAAGCATGGGTTAATCCTCCATCACGCCTTTTTTACCCATCAGTCCGCGCGGGCGGGTCAGAAGGATGATGATTGCAACAAGGTAGATGATGACCTGGTCGATGCCGGGGATGATATCTTTGATCCAGTTCATTGAGGCGAAGCTTTCCAGCACGCCGAGCAAGAAACCCGCCAGCACTGCGCCGGGCAGCGAGCCCATGCCGCCGACCACCACCACAACGAAGGACAGCACGAGGAAATCCATGCCCATATGGTAATTGGGAGAATTGATTGGCGCATACATCACACCGGCAAGACCGGCGACGGCGGCGGCGATGCCAAACATGATGGTAAAGCGTTTGTCGATGTCGATGCCCAGCAGGCCGACGGTTTCGCGGTCGGCCATGCCAGCGCGCACCACCATGCCAAAAGTGGTGAACCGCAGGAAGGCAAACACCGCACCGATGACGAGAGCAGAGAAGGCGAAATAGACCAGCCGCCAGTAAGGGTAGATGATGGCGTTGGGATCAAAACCGATCAGCACGCCAAAATCAAACGAGCCGCGGAACAGTTCCGGCGCCGGAGTCGGGATCGGATTGGCGCCGTAAAAATACTTGATCACCTCCTGCAGCACGATGGCGAGGCCAAAGGTGACGAGGATCTGGTCGGCGTGCGGCCGTTTGTAGAAATGTTTGATCAGCCCGCGTTCCATGATGAAACCGACGGCGATCATCACCGGGATGGCGAACAGGATCGCCAGTGGTACCGACCAGTCGATCAGCCAGGCGCCGGTCTCAGGCCCGAACCAGGCTTCCACATAGGGGGTTTTGATCTTGGCCGGGTTGCCCAAAAAGTCGGTCTTGACCGGATCCAGGGTGACGTAGCTGAGATTGATCAGCCGCGACAGGGTCACCGCGCAGAAAGCGCCGATCATGAACAGCGCGCCATGGGCGAAATTCACCACCCCGAGCGTGCCAAATATAAGTGTAAGTCCCAGCGCAATCAGCGCATAGGCCGAGCCTTTGTCCAGCCCGTTCAGGATTTGTAGCAGGATTACGTCCATCGTCCCCAGCCCCAGGTCTAAGTGTGGTCCAAAATGCAGATTGGCGCGCGGTCCGGCCGCGGGCCGTGATGTGGTTTTGCGCCGCCTGACGGCGTCGCGGCGGGGGGCGCGCGGGACCACAGGTCCCGCGCGCCCCCCTGTTCTTGCGTCTAGGCGCCCGGGTTACATTCCCCGAGAGCGCCGCCAGCGAACATTGGGTGATCCGGGGCATAGGTGACCTGGGCTGCGGGGGTCACTTCGACGACTTCGAGAAGATCGAACTCGTTGTCCGGGTTTTCTTTGCCCTTCACCACCAGCACGTCTTTGAAACACTGGTGATCATCGGCGCGGTAAAGCGTTTTACCGTTGCCCAGACCGTCGAACTCATAGCCTTCCAGCGCTTCGCCAACCGCACAGGGGTTAAACGAGCCGGCACGGGTCACCGCATCCGCATAGAGCAGAGTCTGGCAATAGACCGTGTGGGCGGCCTGGCTTGGCGGGAAGCCCCAGCGCATGCCGAAGGATTGCACGAAGGCTTTGGAGCCCGCGTCCTGCAGCGACCAGTGCCAGTTGGTGGATCCGAGAATGCCCGCAACGTTTTTGCCGGCACCGCGTGCCATCAGGCGCGAATAGAGCGGCACGATGATTTCGAAGTTCTTATTGTTCACCATCTTGTCGCGCAGGCCGAACTGCACCGCATTGGTCAGAGAGTTCACCATGTTGCCACCGTAGTGGTTCAGGATCAGCACATCGGCGCCGGAGTTCAGCACCGGGGCAATATAGGAGGAGAAATCGGTGGAGGCGAGCGGCGTGCGCACCTTGTTCACTGTGCTCCAGCCGAGGGCTTCGGTGGCGGAAGCGATCGATTCCTCCTGGGTCCAGCCCCAGGTGTAATCGGCGGTCAGGTGATAGGCCTTGCGATCCGTGCCATACCGTGCCGCCAGCACCGGTGCCAGAGCGGCAGCGGACATATAGGCGTTGAAGAAATGGCGGAACCCGTTGGCTTTTTTGTCTTTGCCAGTGGTGTCATTGGAGTGGGTCAGACCCGCCATAAAGATAACGCCGGCTTCCTGGCACAAGCCCTGAACCGCGATGGCGACACCGGAGGACGAACCGCCGGTGATCATTACCGCGCCGTCTTTTTCGATCATCGACTTGGCCGAAGCACGTGCGGCATCCGACTTGGTCTGAGTGTCGCCGGTGACAAACTGTACTTTTTTGCCAAGGATACCGTTGCCTTCAAGCACTTTCGAGCTGAAGGTGCTGAGCATGCCGCCGTCACCTTCGCCGTTCAGATGTTCTACGGCGAGCTGATAGGCGCGCAGCTCATCGGCGCCCTCATCTGCATAGGGACCGGACTGGGGCACGTTAAAGCCCAGCGTTACAGTGCTGCCGGTGGGGTCATTGGTAAAGCTGGCCGCCGCGGCAGATTGCGCGGTGAATATCGTCGGCAGCGCGAGGCCGGAGCCGGCTAGGGCACCTGTCTTCAGCATGCCGCGACGGGTGAAATTCGATTTGGTCATGTAGTCCTCCCAGAATAATGGTGTCACCCGTTCAGGATCTTGCTGTCCCGTTGGGGTGTATTCCTTTTACGGAATGCGTTTTAGCATGTTGCTGATTTGAAAAATTCTCAACAAGTGGCTTTGATTTAAAGATTTTTTTGTAAATTAATACACAGATCCGTGATAGGTTTTGTAAACAAGTTATCCCGCAGCTGCAAAATTTTGACGCGGGGCAGCTGTTAAAGAGACTGAGAAGACAGGGGGAATCAGATGTCGGGACCGACCTTGACGGGCAGCCGGATCCGGGCGCGCCGGGTGTTGCTGGGGCAGAAACAGGCGGATCTGGCGCGGGCCGTTGGCATATCTCCGGCCTATCTGAACCTGATTGAGCACAACCGGCGCAGAATCGGGGGCAAGTTGCTGATCGATCTGGCGCGGCAAATGGGTGTTGAGGTTTCGCTGCTGAGCGAGGGCGCGGAGGTGGCTTTGCTGGAGGGGCTGCGGGATGCGGCCAGTACTGCGCTGTCCGGGGCGCTTCCCAGCCCCCGCAGCGGGCGCCGCACCGGCCAGCTGCCGGGCGCGCCAGCCGGGGGCGGTCCGGCCGCGCAGGCAGTGGGGGCGGCATCCACTTCCA
>NZ_QOLB01000026.1 GCF_003333265.1 Candidatus Halocynthiibacter alkanivorans | reverse complement strand
TGGCCTTTGCCCCGTTGTTCATCGCCTGGCTGGGCTTTGGCATCTCGTCCAAAGTGGCGCTGGCGGCCTTCATCGCTACTTTTCCCATTGTGGTGTCTACCGCTGCCGGGCTTTACGCCTCGTCCGAAAACGAACGAATGTTGTTCAAATCGATCGGCGCCAGCCGCATGCAGACGCTGATCCGGTTAAAGCTTCCAAACGGCTTGCCGTATTTCTTCACCGGTTTGAAAATCGCGGCCGTCGGAGTCATGGCAGGCGCGATCACCGGCGAGTTTCTGGGCGGTGGCAAGGGTTTTGGCGCCCTGATCCGGGTGTCGGCCTCGCAACTGAACACGCCACGGGTATTTTCGCTGATCATTTACCTTAGTTTCCTGGGCCTTTCGCTTTACCTTATCGTCGTATGGGTTCAGAACACTTTCGTTTTCTGGAACAAATCGAACAAGCCAGGCGGAATTGGATAGATGACTAAAACCAGGGAAACTGATGAAACGGGTCTGGTCCTGTCCGAGCGGGCACATCGACGGATCAAGCGCGACATCATGAACGGATCTCTGCTTCCGGGCGAGAAATTACGCCTTGATGCGATATCTGCACATTATCGCATCGGCCAGGTCCCGGTGCGCGAAGCGTTGAACCAGTTGTCGGCTGAAGGCTGGGTGGATCGACGTGGCCAAAAAGGGTTTTTCGTCTCCGAATTGTCGATCAGCGATCTGGAAGAATTGGTTACAGCCCGTATCTGGATTGAAACCAAAGCCCTGAGCGAGAGCATTGCTAATGCCACGCCTGAATGGGAGGACGGGCTGATCCTGGCCTATCACCGGTTGGCCCGAACCCAACGGTTGATGAAAGACGCCGATGCAGACTCTCTGAAAGTGGAGTGGGAGGTACGACACCACGAGTTTCACCTGCAACTTGTGTCGCAATGCGGGTCGTCATGGATGGTTCAGTTCTGTGTCATTATGATGGATCAATCCGTTCGCTACCGAAATCTGTCGATCAACGCCACCCTGGAGCGGCGCGACGACGCGCTTGAGGAACACCAGGAAATTCTGAACGCAGCCTTGGACCACAACAGCGACCTGGCTTGCGCACTGTTGACAGCGCATTACCGCAAGACACTTCAGGACTTGAAGGATATGTTCAGCTAGGATGGCGTTGTTGCACAATTAGGGTTGCGGACGTTTCAAGTCGTGAATCCATAAGTTTAGAAGGGCTGCATGACGAAGCCCTCACCCGCCCGCAAGCACGGCGTCCAAGCGCGCCGCCAGGGGCGCAGGGTGCGTCTGACCATGGATTCAGCAGCGTCCGGCATAAGGGCTGTGGCATTCACTCCCAGCCGCGACGGTGACAGTCCTGTCCTCCCGGAGCGGCTCGACCAGATCCCCGAGGGTGAACAGATCGACGCTGTGACCGCCCCTCCCGGCGATGCCAGCGTCGCCTGTCCGGCAATGGATGGGGCATACGACACCCGCAGTTGCCGCACAGCGATCATCAAACATCGAACATCGAACATCAGACTACACCGATAATTCCGGTCCGGAGGAACGAACGCTGTCAACGCCGGACTGAACCACTACCGGCTGGCGCCGGTAGGATCAGCGATGTGATTTTCCAGGTACTGAAGTACGATGTCTTCTGTGATGGCCCCGTTGGTTGTTGAAAAATACCCCCTGCCCCAAAAGTGACAGCCCCAGTAGCGTTTTTTCAGATGTGGAAATTCGCGCTGCACCTTGTGGGACGACCGCCCTTTCATCAGGCGCATCAGGTCGCTCACCGCCAGTTTCGGCGGGACCGACACGAACATATGCACATGGTCGCTCGACAGGACGCCCCGGATGATGTCGACCCCGTTCTCCGCGCAAACCTGGCGGATGATGTCGCGCACCCGACAGCGCACATCGCCCAGCAACACTTTGTAGCGGTACTTTGTCGACCACACGAGGTGATAGCGGTGATAGAAAACGCAGTGTTTGCCGGTGTCATAGTGCATGTTCTTATCCTCCCAGAATGAACCTTCACCCTCCGGCGGTTCATTCTGGGAGGATAAGAACATAACCGATTCTTCGCGCTAAAGCTCTCCCGTCTGGAAGACGGGGGGTTTAGACCAATGAGTGGATACTAAATAAATCCAGCGGCGGGCAGGAACGATTAGGTCGTATCAGCAAAATGGGAGATCAATACCTCCGGCAGTTATTGGTCATCGGCATGACGTCGTGTGTTCGTCAGGTGCGCGACCATCCTGAGCGGGCGGATAAATGGCTGGCAGCGCTTCTTGAACGTAAACCGGTTCGACTTGCGACAGTCGCGATGGCCAACAAAACGGCACGGATCATCTGGGCCATTCTCACCCGAAACGAACCATACAGCCCAAGAACAGTGTAGCCCTACCAAAGGAACAAGAGTTAGCAAGACCCGTGAAGTGATGGCACAACAGTCAGCCGTGATAACCAGGACACCCCGTCGAATGTCCCGGGCCTCAGAGCCCGCAAAGCAGAAAGGGACCTGGTTTGCGGAACCCATCCACTGCCCGGCAGGGCATTGCGCAGCAATGTCCCGAGAGGGAGGGCCAGCGGTCGAGAACCGCGTAAACAGGCCGGACACAAGACTGCTTCTGAGCAACGCGCAGATCACCTCAAAAATGTCTTGCTATGCAGGAGCTATCCACACAGGACATTCGCTTTGCGCCTAAATGAAGCGGTTTGTGACGGACACTCGTCAAGCGCGGCGGAAGTGCTATAGCATCTCTGAATTCATGTGGTCACACCGACCAGTTCGGGGGCAAGGTCCGACGCATCCAGGTCCTCGCCTGCCCCCGCGCGTCCAGCCAATCCACGTAGGCCTGCATCATCACCTGCCGTTGCTTGAGGTATTGCGCCGCGTTGTATGCCCCGCGCACCGCGTCCCCGTGTACGTGCGCAAGCTGCGCCTCAATCCAGTCCGCATTCCATTCCGCCTCGTTAAGGCTGGTCGACGCAGTGGTCCGGAAGCCGTGCGGGACGTGGGTGTCGCGCGGAATGCTGACGCTCACGAGCGTCCTGTTCAAGCTGCTGGTGGAGAGTGGACGATCTTTCGAGCGTGGCTGCGCGAAGATGTAGCGGGAGTCATCGGTATGCTCGCGAAGTTCTTCCAGCACTTCCAGCGCCTGGTTCGACAACGGGACGATATGGTCACGCTTGCCGCCTTTCATCCGCTCTGCCGGGATGGCCCATTGACGACGTTCGAAATCGACTTCGTCCCATTCCCCTTTCCGGGTCTCCCCCGGACGCAGAAAACAATACGCCTGAATCCGGAGCGCGGCCCGGACAGGGACATGTCCTCCGTATCCGCGTATGGCCCGCATAAGGCCCCCGATCTGCGTCGCGTCCGTGATACCGGGCGGTGCGTCACAGTCGGCGTAATGAGCGCGTCGCGTAGGTCTGCCGCAGGATTGCGTTCTGCGCGCTGGGTCGCGACGGCATAGCGGAAGACCTGCCCCATATATGTCCTCAGACGGTTCGCGGTTTCGTAGTGCTCTTTCGCTTCCTCCTCGCACAGGATCGGCGGCAGGTCCGCTGCTGAGATCTCCGCCGCCGCCATTGAGCCCAGTGTCGGGCAGGTCTTCCCGAGGTAGCGTGTGATCTTCGTCATCGTAACGGGTTTGGCCCCTCCGAGCTTGCGCTTGCGCAGGTACTCTGCACAGACCACGAGGTGGTCGCAGGCTCGGGCCCGAGCAGTTCGTCGTCAGTCCGTACTCGTTTCCCACTCGCCCTGCGGAAAGGGTCAACGCCCTCCGCCAGCTTCAGTTTTGCGCTGTTGCGTATCTCCCGGGCTTCCCGGAGCGTGATCGCCGGAAACGACCCCAGGCTGGCCTTGCGCTGTTTCCCGTTATACCGGTAGGACATTCGCCAAATCTTGTCGCCCGAGGGCATGACCTCGATTGACAGTCCGTGGCTGTCCGCGAGCATATAGCGTTTGGTCTTGGGCTCGAGGCGGCGTAAAGATGCTTCAGCAAACGACATCATGCTCTCCTCAAATACGGTGTTTCGAATTTGTGGCGGTGTTTCACCGAGAGCTTGTTTCTCCGAGTCTGATTTAGCACAAACATCGAATTCGGTAAAACATGGAGCAACAATCTACAGGGCAGATTGACCACACGAAACGGGGTTAGTAACCTCATTGAAGTAACAACCGCCGTTTTCACACAGTAACTCGCGTCTGGTCGCCGACTTTTGTTGTTCAATAGTCAATTTTAAGGTGAAGTTAGGACCCGGCGCGGCCCAACAGGGTCCAGCGCCTGCAAGGCGCGCAGCACTGGCGGGAGTGCCCCCTGCCCGGCGACACAGCATTGCACGTCCGAACATTTTCCAGCGTCGTGGGCCTGCACTTTGCATCCGCCAGCCTTTTTTACACGCGGCCCCCATTGAAACCTGCACTGCAACTCTGCCACTGCTACGCAGTCATTGGAGCCTTTCTCCATCAGCTGAACCAGGCCTTGGCCTGGCGCAACCGATCTCTGACCTGCTGCCTCAGCGCAGCCAAGATTTTTGCCGCCAGAAGCGCAGCCC
>NZ_QOLB01000037.1 GCF_003333265.1 Candidatus Halocynthiibacter alkanivorans | reverse complement strand
CGGGTCGATGTTGAACGCAGCGCGGAAAACAAAGCACTGCTGCAAAGCATGGACCGCCGCGCAGATCTGCAATTGCGGCTTCAGGCGACGGTAGAAGGTCTGTCTGTGGTGGCGATCAGCTATTACGCCGTTAATCTGGCCGCATATTTGTCCTATCCGGTGACCCAGACGCTTGGTCTGTCCAAGGGCATGACACTGGCTGGCTTAACGCCGCTGGTCGTTCTGGCGGTGTATTTGGGCGTGCGCCGGATCCGCAAATCGATGGGGCACTGATGTCACTTTGCGTGAGGCTGGCACAGACACGGCTACAGGGCTAGAATGATGCACAACATAGTTTACTTCAGGAGCCACCATGCCGGTTAAAAATCGTTTTGCTGAGATGCACGCTGAAATTGTTGAGTGGCGCCGCGATATTCACGCCAATCCGGAACTGATGTTTGACGTGCAGCGCACCGCCGCGAAAGTCGAAGGGCTATTGGGTGATTTTGGTTGCGACGAGATCGCAACTGGTCTGGGGCGCACCGGCGTTGTTGGTGTTATCCGCGGTAAGACAGATACGAAGGGGCGCGTTATTGGTTTGCGCGCCGACATGGATGCGCTGCCCATACTTGAGGCCACCGGGCTGGAGTTTGCCTCGGTTACAGCGGGGAAAATGCATGCCTGCGGCCATGACGGTCACACAGCGATGTTGCTTGGCGCGGCGAAATACCTGGCAGAGACCCGCAATTTTGACGGCACCGCCGTGGTGATTTTCCAGCCCGCAGAAGAGGGCGGCGGCGGCGGGCGCGAAATGGTTGAGGACGGGTTGATGGAGCGGTTCGGCATCCAGGAGATCTATGGGCTGCACAACATGCCTGGCTATCGGGTCGGCGAATTTGCCATCCGTCCTGGTGCGATGATGGCGGCGGCGGACCAGTTTGATATTGTGGTCACCGGCAGGGGCGGCCATGCGGCCAAACCCGAAGATGCGATCGATACCGTTCTGGTCGCCAGCCAGATCGTCGTGGCGCTGCAATCCATCGCCAGCCGCAATGTGAATCCACTACAGGAAGTCGTGCTGTCGATCTGCGGTTTCACCACCGAAAGCACCGTTTTTAACGTGATCCCTCAGACCGTGCGTTTGATTGGCACAGTGCGCACCATGGACAGCAATGTGCAGGATCTGGTGATCGAACGTATGGAGCGGCTGATCACCTCAACAGCGCAGGCCTATGGCGCGACAGCGGAACTGGATTATCAGCGCGGGTATCCGGAGACTGTGAACGCGGTGGACAACGCAGGATTTGCTGCCGATGTGGCGCGCGCTATCACAGGCAATGATACCACTGACGCTGCGCCGATGATGGCGGCTGAGGACTTTTCCTACATGCTTAATGAACGCCCGGGCGCCTATATTTTTCTGGGCAACGGCGATACCGAGATGCTGCACCACCCAGAGTATAATTTTGACGAGGGCGCAATACCTTTTGGTTGTTCTTGGCTTGCAAGTATGGTTGAGTCGCGCATGCCTGTAATTTAGTTTAATTTAAGGATTATTTTTTTGACTGGATATTTACGAGCCGCCGCGCTTCTGGGGGTGCTCATAATTTTGATGCCTTCAATTTCACCCGCAAAAGAGATCACGCGAACTGTTCCGGTGACGGAGGATTTTTATAAAGGTTCAGGTGACTTGGGTGACGGACCTAAGGCAAGACCGTCGCTGGAATATGCGTTTAAAATATTTGACATCGACGGGCAGATGGAAGTCTGCGGTCTCAAAGTCCTGACCAGCGGAAATAAGAACCGCATTCTTAGCAATGTGCTGAGAGAGGGGGCTGTGAGGGTGGATGGTAAAAGCATCATCAGGAATCTGAATTATTTTGCATATGGAAAACCCAACAAGCCTTTGGTCGGGCAGTTGGCCAATTGCAAAGACACCGGCAAGCCTGTCCCGACCGATGGCGCAAGTATCAGCGTTTATTTCCGTAAAGGCCGCTATACCGAGTGAGTCTTCGCTCAGCCGCCGGTGTGAGACATGTGGCGGCTGACCTGACCATCGGCTTGTTGGCGCGAATAGTCAAAATCGTGCCCTTTGGGTTTGCGACTGATGGCCTCTTCAATTGCCGCGATTAACGGGCCGTCATCTTCCGGATGGTTGCGCAGGGGCGCGCGCAGATCCCCTTTGTCTTCCTGTCCGAGGCAAAGATAAAGCTCGCCGGTACAGGTCATGCGCACCCGGTTGCAGCTTTCGCAGAAATTATGGGTCAGAGGCGTGATGAAACCGATTTTCTGGCCGGTTTCTTCCAGTCTGACATAACGCGCAGGTCCACCGCTGCTTTCGCTCAGCTCTGTCACGGTGAAACGTTCACGAAGCTGAGTACGCATGTCTTCAAGTGACCAGTATTGCCCGACGCGGTCTTCATTGCCAAGATCGCCCATCGGCATCACTTCGATCCAGGTCAGGTCAATGTCACGCGCCGCACACCAGTCGATGATGGTGAACAATTCGCTTTCATTAAACCCTTTCAGCGCCACCGTGTTTAACTTGACCCGCAGCCCGGCTTTTTGGGCCGCATCAATGCCGCGCAACACCTGGGGCAGGCGGCCCCAGCGGGTGATACGGGCAAACTTTTCCTCGTCCAGCGTATCCAGCGACACGTTCACACGCCGCACACCGGCCGCATAGAGGTCGTCGGCGAACCGTTCCAGCTGTGAGCCGTTGGTGGTCAAGGTGAGTTCGCGCAGCGCGCCACTGTCCAGGTGGCGCGTCATCGAGTCAAAGAAAGACATGATGCCTTTGCGCACCAGAGGCTCGCCGCCGGTGATGCGCAGTTTTTCCACGCCGAGACCAATGAACGTTGTGCACATCCGGTCCAGCTCTTCCAGCGTCAGCAACTCTTTCTTGGGCAGAAATTTCATGTTTTCCGACATGCAATAGACACATCGGAAATCACAGCGGTCGGTGACGGACACCCGCAGATAGGTGACAGCACGGGCGAAAGGGTCAATCAGGCGTGGCATTTGATTCATGGCTAAAACCTAGTGTCGGTCCCGCGTGTGGGCAAGGGTTAACCGTCGTTTTGTTCGGGCAGGTGGCGCGCCGCTTCTTTGACCGCCCAGGGTTTCATTGCCGGCCCGTGCTCAGTCAGAAAAGCCTGGCTGCGCGCGGCATCGTGTTTGGACAGGTCGCGCACCCACCAGGCGACAGCTTTCTGAATGAACCAATCGTGATCGGTGGTGTAAAGAGCGGCCCAGCCCAGAACGCGGTCCCGGATGGCCAGGTCGTCAGGTTTGGGGTGATTCTGTTTGGTCCAGGGCAGGGTGATGACCAGCGCGGCGCGGCGGGTCCACATATGCTCCGAGGTGGTCCAGTCTTCAATATCATCCAGACGCGCGGGATCGGCCGTCAGCCTTTTTTGACCGGCCATACAGGCGTGGTCGGCGATGGCCCAGCTGTCAAATTCGGGTGTCCAGCTTTGGATAAGCTCCCAGACAGCCGCGTCGTCACGGATTCGCGCCTGGGTCAACAGTTTGGCGGCGGCCAGCCGTGCTTCAAAAATATTGCTGTCCCACAAAGAGCGTGCCAGCTCAACACGTTGCTCCAGATCAAGCAATTGGCGCCAGGTCTTGGCCAGGTCATTTATCGCCGGGTTTGGGGCACCCAGGTACTCCCGGTCCACTTTATGGTAAGCTGCCATCTGAGGGGCGCGCCCGGTTTCAGCGGCGGCGTGCAGTGCATCAAGTGCGTCGTTAAGGGGAAGCGTCATTAGGTGTCCTGCCATATTTTTAACGAAATGTTGCCCTAGGCTTTAACCGGGTCTGTTCGACCCGCACATTATATCGAAGGAGTTCGGGATGAAACTCGTAAACGTACTTGCCATGACATCTGTAATGCTGATGGGACCCGCGATGGTGGGCTCAGTGAATTTGTTGGGGTTCCAGGATGTGGAGGCCGCCTGGGCGGGCGGCAATGGCAAGGGGGGCGGCGGTGGCAAATCCAGCGAAAAATCCCGCGGTAAATCTGAGGCGCGTGGCGGTGGCAAACCGGTGTTTGCCGGGCAAGGAAACCGGACCGCATCGGTGAAAGCACCTAAAGCAGTTAAGGCCACGCAGGGCAGCCTGTCATCTCAGTTAAAGGCGCTGAATTCGCTGAACCGGAATATCAACGGGTTGATGAACAGTTCTGACCCCAAAATGGAGCCGTTCCGCGACTTTGTGTCCAACAGTGCTGAACTGGAACTGCTTATTGTAGCCAAGGCGGATGCAGAAGCAGCCCTTGGCGAGACATCGGCAGCACTGGCGGCGGCCTTAGCTGCCCTGGAGGTCAACCCGGAGACTGCCGAAGCAGACCTGGTTACGCTTCTGGAAACCCCGGATCTCTCTCAGGAAGCCATTGATGAAATAACAGCAGCGCAAGAACTTCTTGAACAGCAGGCGGAAGATCAGGCTGCGTTGGACGAGGCAAGTGATGATGCGGCTGCAGCCGCAGAGGCGACCTCTGAAGAGGCAATGATTGAGGCAATGGTGGCCTCGCTCAATGCCACGGGCGCCGGGCCGGTGACCGTTGATGATATTACGCCGGAAATGACTGCATGGGTTGCCGAGCAGCTTGGCGTTGGCGAAGATCAGCACGGTCTGATCGACGACTGGTTGGCAAAACTCTGAAGCTGACGGTTTCAGCACACTGAAATCAACGCCCCGGCAGTAATACTGCCGGGGCGTTTTATTATTCAACAGTAACGGATTTTGCCAGGTTGCGCGGCTGATCCACATCGGTGCCTTTGGCGACAGCCGTATGATAGGCCAGAAGCTGCGCGGGCACCGCATAAAGAATTGGCGCCAGAAGCTCTGACACCGCAGGCATTTGCACGGTTTGCCAGACACCTTCGCCGGCCTCTTTGATGCCCTGGGCATCCGAGATCAGCACGACTTTGCCGCCGCGCGCCATGACTTCCTGCATATTGGACACTGTTTTTTCAAACAGCCTGTCCCGTGGCGCCATTACGATCACCGGCGTTTGTTCGTCCACCAAAGCGATCGGCCCGTGTTTCAACTCGCCCGAGGCGTAGCCTTCTGCATGGATATAGCTGATTTCCTTCAGTTTCAGAGCGCCTTCCAGCGCCAGAGGATACATCGCGCCCCGGCCCAGGAACAGGATATCGCTGGTCTCAGCCAGTTTTCGTGATACTTTTTCCATGGCGCCACTTTGCTCCATCGCGTGACTTAGCAGCCCTGGCAGGGCGCGCATCGCGGTCAGGTGGGTGCGCAGATCCTCGTCAGAAATCTCGCCCCGGGCCTGGGCCGCACGCAATGCCATCAGGACAAGCACGGTCAGTTGGCAGGTGAAGGCTTTGGTCGATGCGACGCCGATTTCCGGACCGGCAAGGATGGGCAATGCGATGTCACTTTCGCGCGCGATCGAACTTTCGGGCACGTTGATGACAGAGACGATTTGTGCCGCTTTACCGGCGGTGTAACGAAGCGCCGCCAGGGTGTCGGCGGTTTCGCCGGACTGGCTGGCATAAAGCGCCATAGTGCGGGCCGGCACCGGCGGTTCGCGGTAACGGAACTCAGAGGCAATATCGATCTCGACCGGAAGGCGGGCAATCTGTTCGAACCAGTATTTCGCCGCCATACAGGCGTAATACCCGGTGCCACAGGCCACCATGGTCACCCGGTCAATGGCGGTGAAGTCCAGATCATCGGGCAGGTTGATGGTTCCGTCAGCATTGATGTAATGGCCAAGCGCCTCGCCAATCACGGTTGGCTGTTCGGCAATCTCTTTCGCCATGAAATGCTTGTGGCCGCTTTTTTCGACACGGGCGGCATCAACCTGGACCAGGCGTTTTTCGCGGGCGCAAGGCGCGCCGGTCTCGTCAAAAATTTTGACACCAGCGCGGGTCAGAACGGCGTGATCGCCTTCTTCCAGATATGTAATGCTGTTGGTCATAGGGGCGAGCGCAATGGCATCAGAGCCGACAAACATTTCACCGTCGCCATGGCCGATCGCCAGTGGCGAGCCTTTGCGGGCGGCGATCAGAAGGTTGTCTTCGTTCTCAAACAGAAAACACAGCGCAAACGCGCCTTCAAGCCGGGCCAGGGTGCCGCGCGCAGCCTCCACCGGAGACTTGCCGTCCTGCAGCAGGCTTTGCGCCATCAGGGCGATGGTTTCAGTGTCGGTGTCGGTGGTAAATTCGATGCCCTTTTGGGCAAGCTCCGCGCGCAACTCGCGGAAGTTTTCGATGATACCGTTGTGAACCACAGCCACATTGCCCGCCCGGTGCGGGTGGGCGTTGCTCAGGGTCGGCGCACCGTGGGTTGCCCAGCGGGTGTGACCAATGCCGGCTTTTCCCGCCAGCGGTTCGTGCACCAGAAGATCGGAGAGGTTGACCAGTTTGCCAACCGCGCGACGACGGTTCAACGTGCCATTCTGAACGGTGGCGATGCCGGCGCTGTCATAGCCGCGATATTCAAGCCGTTTGAGCGCTTCGACCAATTGCGGCGCAGCTTCGTGATTGCTCAGGACACCAATAATTCCGCACATAGGTTCAGACTTTCTTTTGCGCAGCTTTCGCTGCTTTGAGCTTGTCCATCAGACGGCGGCCCAGACCGGGTTTGTTGACCTGTTTCGCGCGTGAAATGGCGAGGGCTTCGGCAGGAACATCGGAGGTGATGACCGCGCCCGAGGCCGTAAGCGCGTGATCCCCGACAGAAACCGGTGCCACCAGCATGGTGTTGGAGCCGATAAAGGCGCTCTCACCGATCTCGGTGTGATGCTTAAACACGCCGTCATAATTGCAGGTGATGGTGCCGGCGCCAATGTTACAGGCATCTCCAAGTGTGGCGTCGCCAATATAGGACAGATGACCGACCTTAGCGCCTTCGCCGATCTGGGCGTTTTTAATCTCAACAAAATTGCCGACGCGGGCGTTATTGGCCAGTTCAGCGCCAGGGCGCAGACGCGCGTAAGGGCCAACAATTGCACCGGTCGAAACATGGCAGCCTTCAAGATGGCTGAAGGCACGGATCCGGGCGCCGGTTTCCACCGTCACGCCGGGGCCAAAGACCACGTTCGGCTCAATGATCGCGTCGCGTCCGATCAAAGTATCATGCGAGAAATACACCGTGTCTGCGGCAATCAGCGTGACGCCGGTATCAAGGGCCTCAGCGCGGGCACGGGCCTGAAAGGCGGCTTCACCGCGCGCAAGTTCGGCGCGTGAGTTGATGCCAAGCGTCTCGGCCTCGTCACAGGACACGGCGGTTGCGGACAATCCGGCCTGACTGGCGATGGCGACGATGTCGGTCAGGTAGAATTCGCCTGCAGCGTTGTCGTTGCCCACCTGGCTGACCAGATCAAACAGGACCGAGGCGTCGGCGCAGATAACACCGCTGTTGCACAGGGTTATTGCGCGCTCCTGATCAGAAGCGTCTTTGAATTCGACAATGCGCTCCAGAACATCACCCTGCATCACCAGCCGGCCATAACGTCCGGGATCAGCTGCTTCAAACCCCAGAACCACGACGTCATGGTGTTGGCGCGCCTCCGCCATACGTTCAAGTGTTTCAGGCTGGATAAAAGGCGTGTCGCCATAAAGAACAAACGCGTTGCCTTCGAAACCGGCCAGTGCCGCGCGGGCCTGAGCGACGGCGTGGCCTGTGCCCAGTTGCTCTTCCTGCAAGATGACTTCAACGTCCTCGTCGATGTCCAGGGCCGCCTGCCGCACTTCATCGGCACCATGCCCGGCAATGAGGATGGTTTTTTCCGGCAACAGCGCGGCGCCAGACGCCATCGCATGAGCAAAAAGCGGTGCGCCGGCAATCTGGTGCAGAACTTTTGGCAGGTCGGACATCATGCGTGTCCCCTGGCCGGCAGCGAGAATAATTAAGGCTGTGCTCATAATCGGTTCTTTCCAACGTGTTTAAGCCGTTTTACCCAAGGAGGGGAAAGCTGCAAGGGGAAGAACTATCAAAACTCCTTACGGCACATTACAACGGGTGGCGGAATTTTGCCAAAGGAGTGATTATGCATACAGTTATTTTCGATCTGGACGGGACGCTTGCCGAGACCAGTGGTGACCTGATCGCAGCAGCCAATACGTGTTTTCGAGGTCTCGGCTATGGCAATGTGCTTGACCCGCATTCTGACGCGAGCACTGCGTATCATGGCGCGCGCGCCATGCTGGCACTTGGTTTTGAACGGCGGAACGTGAGTGATGCAGCTGCGCAGATTGACGCCCAGTTTCCGGTGTTGTTGGCGGCCTACGCTGAAAATATTGATGTATATACGCGACTATATGACGGCGTGACAGAGGCCGTGGAGGCGTTAAAACGTGATGGCTATGCTGTTGGCATCTGTACCAATAAACCGTCGGGACTGGCCGAAACCCTGCTGCAACGGCTTGGGGTGCGTGGTTTGTTTGACTCGATGGTCGGCGCCGACACGCTGCCAGTGCGCAAACCTGATCCAGCGCCCTACAGGGCGGCTGTTGAACTTGCTGGCGGGGATGTCTCAAAGTCGTATCTGGTGGGCGACACGATTACCGACCGTAAGACCGCAGCGGCGGCGGGCGTGCCTTGCGCGCTGGTCAGTTTTGGTCCGGAGGGCGACCGGGTGCAGGAGATGAAGCCCGAAGCCCTGTTGGCGCATTACCGTGATTTGGGGCGTGTCACCCGCGATTTGATCGGGGCGCCGCGATGAGTGAGGTCTTTGAGGGGAGTTTTACCCAACAGGACCCGATTCCGCGCGAAGGCATTGAGGCCGCTATCCGTGTGATGGAGAGCGGGAGGCTGCATCGGTACAATGTGGCCGAGGGTGAATTCTCGGAAGCGGCTTTGCTGGAACAGGAATTCGCAGAGCTGACCGGCGCGCGCTATTGCGTGGCGGTGGCGTCAGGTGGATCGGCAATGGCCACGGCGCTGCGCGCGATTGGAGTCAGGCCAGGCGACAAGGTCCTCTCCAACGCATTCACGCTTGCCCCGGTGCCTGGCGCTATTGCCTCGCTTGGGGCAGTGCCGGTAATTGTCGAGGTCACAGAAGATCTTACCATTGATCTGACGGACCTGGAGACACGGATCGCCGCCTCGGGGGCCAGGGTGCTGTTGTTGTCTCACATGCGCGGCCACCTGTGTGATATGGCTGCGCTGATGACGCTCTGCGACCGGGCGGGCGTGACGGTGATTGAGGACTGCGCCCATACGATGGGTGCGTCCTGGGATGGCACTGCGTCAGGGCGCCATGGAGCGATGGCGGCCTATTCCACCCAGACCTATAAACACGTAAATTCAGGCGAAGGTGGTTTTCTGACCAGTGACGACGAGGTGCTGATGGCGCGGGCGATCCTGCTTTCAGGGTCCTATATGTTGTTTGACCGTCATCTTTCAAAACCCGCGGCGGACGTGTTTGAGCAAGTCAAATATGACACGCCAAACGTTTCGGGACGGATGGACAATCTGCGGGCGGCCATTCTGCGACCACAGCTGAAAACGTTGCAGGATCAGTGTGATGGCTGGACTGAGCGTTACCGTGAGGTCGAAAGCGGCCTGCGGGATCTGGCGGGGTTGAAGGTGATTGAACGCCCGGAGCAGGAACGGTTTGTCGGATCCTCGATCCAGTTTCTGCTGCCGGGCTGGCGCGCGGATCAGATCAGAAATCTTGTGGCGCGCTGCCTGAAGCGCGGTGTCGAGCTTAAATGGTTTGGCGCTGAGGAACCTGCGGCGTTCACCTCGCGCTATGACAGCTGGCACTATGCCAACCCGGAGCCCATGCCGAAAACCGATGCTGTACTGGCGCAACTGATGGATATGCGGGTGCCACTGACATTCTCGCTGCAAGACTGTGCCCAGATCAGCCGCATTATCCGATCCGAGGTCAGCGCGCTCTGGCAACAGGGCTGAACCGCTACCGCTGAACGTCACGTCACAAAGGTTGACGCGACTCGGTTTTCACCGTTAACTGAACAAGTGTTCAATAATGACCGGTGGAGGAGCGCGCGATGTTTTACGCGAGCATGCAGTTTGATCTGGGTGAAGACGTCAATGCGATGCGCGACATGGTGCATTCCTGGGCGCAGGAGCGGATAAAGCCGATCGCCGCTGAGGTGGACAAAGGCAATGAATTCCCCACCGCGCTCTGGCGCGAAATGGGTGAGCTTGGCCTGTTGGGCGTCACTGTCAGCGAAGAATATGGCGGCGCTGGCATGTCCTATCTGGCCCACACAATTGTGGTGGAGGAAATCGCCCGCGCCTCGGCCTCTGTTTCGCTGAGTTATGGTGCGCATTCAAACCTTTGCGTCAATCAGATCAAGCTGAACGGCACCGAGGATCAAAAGCAGAAATACCTGCCAAAACTGTTGACCGGCGAACACGTTGGTGCACTGGCAATGTCTGAGGCCGGCGCCGGGTCTGATGTGGTTTCTATGAAGCTGCGGGCCGAGAAGAAGAATGACCGTTTTGTTTTGAACGGCACCAAGTTCTGGATCACCAACGGGCCAGATGCGGACACTTTGGTGGTCTATGCCAAAACGGACCCTGACGCGGGCTCCAAAGGCATCACTGCCTTTATCATTGAAAAGGAAATGGCCGGGTTTTCTACATCGGCGCATTTTGACAAGTTGGGGATGCGCGGCTCAAATACGGCCGAGCTTATCTTTGAAGACGTTGAAGTTCCTTATGAAAATATTCTCGGCCTGGAAGGCAAAGGTGTGCGTGTCCTGATGTCCGGGCTGGATTATGAACGGGTTGTTCTGGCCGGGATCGGTACCGGCATTATGGCCGCCTGTCTGGATGAGGTGATGCCTTATGTTTCCGAGCGCAAACAATTTGGCCAGCCGATCGGGGAGTTCCAGCTGATGCAGGGCAAAATTGCCGACATGTACACCGCGATGAATTCCGCGCGGGCCTATGTTTATGAGGTAGCCAAAGCCTGCGACCGGGGGCATGTGACACGGCAGGATGCGGCGGCCTGTGTGCTCTATGCCTCTGAAGAAGCGATGAAACAGGCGCATCAGGCAGTTCAGGCGATGGGTGGCACCGGGTTTATGAACGAAAGCACGGTAAGCCGGTTGTTCCGCGACGCAAAACTGATGGAAATTGGGGCGGGAACCAGCGAAATCCGTCGGATGTTAATCGGTCGTGAAATGATGGGTGCTATGCGGTAACGTCAGTGAAATTACACTGAAATTCTTAAAAAGGGATCTGTTATGACCGCGTTTCTGAAACTGTTTTTTGCCGCATTTCTGTTTGTCTCCGCCCAGGGCGCCTTTGCGCAGGAGCTGGAGTTCAGCCCGGAGCTGTCGCTGAGTTGTTATTATGAATCTGACGACGGCATGAACCCGCATGGGTGCATCGGTCTGTCGGCCAACGCCTGTATGGAGGCGACACCGGGCGGCTATTCCACCTATGGGATGGGCGGCTGTCTGAATGCGGAACTTAGCTTTTGGGATCAGGAACTTAACGCGGCATATGGCGAGTTGATGACCTATGATAAAGCCGTCGATGCTGACGGGAGCGACATGGGACGTGCGGCGATGTCGCGGGCGGAAAACCTGCGCAATATGCAGCGGGCCTGGATCGGTTTCCGCGATGCGAGCTGTGACTATGAGCGTTCGCAATGGGGCGGCGGTACCGGCGGCGGTCCGGCATTTGTCGGCTGTATGATGCAGATGACCGGAGAGCAGGCGATGGCGCTGCAACTGGCGCTGCAATACAATCAGGCGCAGTAGAAAGAGAAACATGAAACTTACCTCCAACGTAATCCCATCGTCTGACAGCTTTCGCAGCAACCGGGCAGGCCATCTGGAAGCGCTTGATATTGTTGCCAAAGCTTCCGCGTTGGCGGCGGCGGGTGGCGGCGAAAGATCCAGAACACGGCATCTGTCGCGGGGCAAAATGTTGCCGCGTGACCGGGTGGCAAACCTGTTGGATCCGGGCTCGCCTTTTCTGGAGATCGGGGCCACGGCAGCGCATGGGATGTATGAGGGGGCGGCGCCTTGTTCGGGGGTGATTGCCGGTATAGGACGTGTGCATAATCAAGAGGTTATGGTCGTCTGCAATGATGCCACTGTCAAAGGCGGTACCTATTATCCGATGACGGTGAAAAAACACCTGCGGGCCCAGGAGATTGCCGAGGAGTGTCAATTGCCCTGTGTCTATCTGGTCGACAGCGGCGGTGCCAACCTGCCCAACCAGGATGAGGTGTTCCCGGACCGCGATCATTTTGGCCGTATCTTTTACAATCAGGCCCGCATGTCGGCCAAAGGCATCCCGCAGATCGCGGTGGTGATGGGGTCCTGTACCGCCGGCGGGGCCTATGTTCCGGCGATGTCTGACGTCACTATTATTGTGAAAGAACAAGGCACTATCTTCCTTGCTGGCCCCCCTTTGGTTAAGGCGGCCACCGGCGAAGTGGTGAGCTCGGAAGACCTTGGGGGTGGCGATGTTCACACCCGTCTTTCCGGTGTTGCCGACTACCTGGCTGAGGATGACAGCCATGCTCTGGCCCTGGCGCGACAGGCGGTCTTCAATCTGAACCGTCACAAACCCACAACGGTCAACTGGCAGTCGCCAGAGGAACCCGCCTATGATCCGGAAGAGATCCTGGGTGTGGTTCCGGGTGATCTGCGCACGCCTTATGACATCCGCGAAGTGATTGCGCGACTGGTCGATGGGTCTCGTTTTGATGAGTTTAAACAACGGTTTGGTGAGACGCTGGTCTGTGGTTTTGCCCATCTGAAAGGTTGCCCGATCGGCATTATCGCCAACAATGGGGTGTTGTTCTCGGAGTCGGCCCAAAAGGGTGCGCATTTTGTTGAACTGTGCAGCCAGCGCAATATCCCGCTGGTATTTTTGCAGAACATCACCGGCTTTATGGTCGGGCAGAAGTACGAGAGCGAAGGCATCGCGCGCCATGGTGCCAAGATGGTGACTGCAGTGGCCACCACCAATGTGCCCAAGATCACCATGGTGGTCGGCGGTTCCTTTGGTGCCGGAAATTATGGCATGAGCGGAAGGGCTTATCAGCCGCGTTTCATGTGGTCCTGGCCCAATTCGCGCATCTCGGTGATGGGCGGAGAACAAGCTGCCGGTGTTTTGGCGACGGTGAAACGGGACGGGATTGAACGTCAGGGTGGCACATGGTCGGCCGAGGAAGAAGTCGCGTTTAAACAGCCGACGATTGATATGTTTGAACGCCAGTCGCATCCGCTTTACGCCTCAGCCCGGCTTTGGGACGACGGCATCGTTGATCCGCGCAAAAGCCGTGATGTGCTGGCCCTGTCGCTGTCCGCCGCGCTGTGTGCGCCGATTGAGCCGACACGGTTCGGTCTGTTCAGAATGTAATAAGCCCACCGAACTTATGTGAGAATTGCACATTTCACGGGCAGACATGTGCAAAAGCATGAACGAAGGAAGAACCGGCACATGATCCGCACCCGACTGACCGATCTCTTTATTCTGACACTGCCGATCCTGTCGGCGCCGATGGCCGGTGCCGGTGGTGGTGCGCTGGCGGCGGCGGTGAGCCGTGCGGGCGGGCTTGGTTTTATCGGCGGCGGGTATGGTGATCCGGTCTGGATTGAGCAACAGATGACGTTGGCGGGGGATACCCCGGTCGGTGTCGGGCTGATCAGCTGGAAGCTTGCCGACAACCCGGCTGTGCTGGACCAGGTTCTGGCGGCAAAACCGGCGGCGTTGTTTCTGAGTTTTGGCGACCCGGCGGAGTATGTGCCGGCTATCCGCGCGGCAGGCGTGCCGCTGATCCTCCAGGTGCAGAGCCTGCGGGATGCGCAGCATGCGGCGGATCTGGGGGCGGATGTGATTGTGGCCCAGGGTGCCGAGGCCGGTGGCCATGGTGAAAGCCGCGCCACCATGACGCTGGTACCGGAAGTGGCCGACTGGCTGGCGGGGTCCGGGTCCGGGTCTGAGGCGGTGCTGGTGGCGGCGGGCGGCATTGCCGACGGACGTGGCCTGGCGGCAAGCCTGATGCTGGGCGCTGAGGGTGCGGTGATGGGAACGCGGCTGTACGCCAGTGATGAGAGCCTGGCCCATGACAACATGATTGCGGCCTCGGTTGCGGCGAGCGGCGATGACAGTCTGCGCACCAGTGTGCCCGACATGGCGCGGCGGCTGCGCTGGCCCGGGCGCTATTCGGTGCGGGTGTTGAAGAACGCGTTCACCCGGCGCTGGCAGGGCGACATGGCCGGGCTGGCAGATGCAATTGAGGTTGAGGCACCGCGCTGGGTTGCGGCCCAGGCAGCGGGCGATACCGAAGTGGCCAATACCATTGTCGGTGAGGCCGCCGGGCTGATCCGGGACCGGTGCCCGGCGGCGCAGATCATTCAGGAAACGGCAGACCAGGCAGAGGCGTTGATGGCCCGCTTTGGCAGCCAGGAGGAGACTTAGATGTTCAGAAAAATCCTGATAGCGAACCGGGGCGAAATTGCCTGTCGGGTGATGGACACTGCGCGGCGCATGGGCGTGGCCACCGTGGCGGTTTATTCCGACGCTGATGCGGCGGCCAAACATGTGGCGGTGGCCGATGAGGCGGTGCATATCGGCGGTGCGGCGCCCGCCGACAGTTATTTGCGCGGCGACGTGATTATTCAGGCGGCGCTGGACACCGGCGCGGGTGCGATCCATCCGGGTTATGGTTTCCTGTCGGAAAACCCGGAGTTCGTGGAGGCAGTTGAGGCTGCGGGTCTGGTCTTTATCGGACCCTCGGCCAGTGCGATCCGCGCTATGGGATTAAAAGATGCCGCCAAGGTCCTGATGGTGGACTCCGGCGTGCCGGTGGTGCCGGGCTATCACGGTGCCAATCAGGATGCGGCGTTTCTGAAAGCGGAGGCTGGCAAGATCGGTTATCCGGTGTTGATCAAAGCGGTGGCCGGCGGCGGCGGCAAGGGTATGCGGCTGGTGGAAAGTGCAGCAGGTTTTGCCGATGCGCTGGACAGTGCGCGCAGTGAAGCGGTGACCAGCTTTGGCAATGGCGATGTTTTGGTCGAAAAATACATCACTGCGCCGCGCCACATCGAGATCCAGGTCTTTGGTGACGGTAAACATGCGGTGCATTTGTTTGAGCGGGATTGTTCCTTGCAGCGCCGCCACCAGAAAGTGATCGAAGAAGCGCCGGCGCCGGGCATGCCTGAAGCGGTGCGCGCGGCGATGGGCGCGGCGGCGGTGAAGGCGGCCGAGGCGATCGGCTATTCTGGTGCCGGCACAGTGGAGTTCATTGTCGATGGATCCGGCGGGCTGCGGGTCGACGGGTTCTGGTTCATGGAGATGAATACGCGGCTTCAGGTGGAGCATCCGGTGACCGAGGCGATCACCGGGGTCGATCTGGTGGAATGGCAGTTGCGGGTTGCTGCGGGCGAGGGCCTGCCGATGCGCCAGCAGGATCTGCGCATCACCGGCCATAGTTTTGAAGCGCGGCTTTATGCCGAAGACGTGCCGGCGGGATTTTTGCCGGCGACCGGGCGGCTTGATCATTTGCAGTTTGCCGCTGCGGCGCGGATTGAAAGCGGTGTGCGTGAGGGCGATGAAATCTCGCCCTGGTATGATCCGATGATCGCCAAGATTGTCACCCATGGCAGCACCCGAAAAATCGCGCTGAAACAGCTGGAGGCAGCTTTGGCGGCGACAGATGTGGGCGGCACCGTCACCAACCTGGCGTTTCTGGGCAATCTGACGCGCCACGCGGGTTTTGTCGCGGGCGAGGTGGACACCGGGTTGATTGAGCGGGACCTGGTGGCGCTGTCCCATGAACCGGAGGCCGGGCTGGCCGTGATCGGGTTGGCAGCATTGGTGGCGGCGGGGCTGGATGCGCCTGCCGCGCCGGTCACGGGGTTCACGCTTTGGGCGCCGCTGCGCCGCACCATTGAATTGCAGCTGGGTGACGATGCGCTGGCGGTGATTGTTGAGCTGACCGGGCCGGATGCAGCGCGGGTCTCGCTGGACGCAGAACAATTGCAGTTTTCCCGCATGCAAGGGCGCTGGCAGGCGGAAGGGGCGGCGCTACGCCGTGCCGTGCGTCGCGGCGGCCAGGTGCATGTGTTTGGCCATGGCGCATGGAGTTTTGATGTCATTGACCCGCTGGCGCGCGCGGGCGATCACGGCGGCGATGGCAATCTGATTGAAGCGCCGATGCCCGGGCTGGTGAAGGCGGTGTTTGCGACTGCAGGCCAGGTGGTGTCAAAGGGCGACCGGCTGGCGATTTTGGAAGCGATGAAGATGGAACACACATTGGAGGCGGCGCGCGACGGGGTGGTCGCAGAGGTGCTGGTTGCGGGTGGCGACCAGGTCGAAGCCGGTGCGGCGTTGATCCGGCTTGAGGCAGACGACAGCGAGGTGGCGGCATGATCCGGCTGCATCACTGTGCCCAGACACGGTCCATGCGCACGTTGTGGCTGCTGCATGAGCTGGGCGTGGAATTTGAGGTCGTCAGCCACGCCTTTGGCAAGAACCTGCGCAGCGTGGAGTATCTCGCGCTGAATCCGGCAGGTCGGGTGCCGGCGCTGGAAATTGATGGCGACACCATGTTTGAGACCGGCGCAATCACGGAATATCTCTGCGAGCTGTATCCAGAGACCGGGATGGGTCGGCTGCCGGGCGAGGACGAGCGGCGCGACTGGCTGGTCTGGCTGCATTTTGCCGAGACCATCAGCCAGCATTCGGCGGCGCTGACCCAGCAGCACATCGCGCTGTATGATGCCTCCATGCGCAGCGCGATTGTGACCAGGCTGGAAGCAAAACGGCTGGAGAAATGTTACGGCGCCATCGAGGCGCGGCTGGCAGAAAGCGGCGACTACCTGCTGAAGGGCGGCTTTAGCGCGGCGGATATTTCGGTGGGGCAAGCGCTTTATATGTCGCTTCACTTTGCGCGGCTTGATGCGTTTCCGCTGGTAACTTCCTGGTATCGGCGCTTAACCTTGCGGGACGGGTTCATCGCCTCTGAACCAAAGGAGCTTGAGACGCGATTATATCCGAAGGAATTTTATGAACCCTGGGAGGGGTAGATATGCATCAGGTTGAGATTTTTGAAATGGCCCCGCGCGACGGGTTACAGAACGAAAAGAGACAGATCCCGGTCAGCGAGAAGATCGCATTGATTGATTTGTTATCAACCGCAGGATTCCGACGGATAGAAGTGGCGTCCTTTGTCTCGCCCAAAAAAGTGCCGCAGATGGCGGACAGTGGCGACGTTCTGGCGGGTATCAAGCGCGTCGCAGGTGTGGCCTATTCGGCGCTGACCCCGAATATGCGCGGTTTTGATGCGGCGATCACTGCCAAAGCCGATGAGATCGCCATTTTCGGTTCGGCCTCTGAAGGCTTTTCCAAAGCCAATATCAACGCCACTATTGAAGAGAGCCTGGAACGGTTCAAACCGGTGGTCGATGCAGCACGCAGTATTGATCTGCCGGTGCGGGGCTATGTCTCCTGCGTGACCGATTGCCCCTATGACGGGCCGGTGTCGCCGGACAAGGTGGCGGAAGTGGCGGAAAAACTGTTTGCCATGGGCTGCTATGAAATCTCGCTGGGGGATACCACCGGTCAGGGCACGCCGGAAACCATTGCCAAGATGGTACTGGCGGTACGGGAAGTGGTGCCGGTGCACCGGTTGGCCGGGCATTTTCACGACACTGGCGGGCGGGCGCTTGATAATATCGACGCGTCGCTGGCGCTGGGCGTGCGGGTGTTTGATGCCTCTGTTGGTGGTCTTGGTGGCTGTCCTTTTGCGCCTGGTGCCAAGGGCAATGTCGCAACCGAGGCGGTGTTTGAGCATGTGGAGCGGCTGGGCTATGACACCGGGCTGAATGCCAATGTGTTGCAGCAGGCTGGTGAAATGGCGCTGTTAATGACGCGCTGAGACGCGGCTGCGGCTTGTTCCGGGCCCGAGGCGTGTGAGACCTGACCGGCGTGAGAGCTGAGCCATGTGAAAACGTGTGGGATCAGCCGGCCTGATGCCGGGGCCGGTACACGGGTGCCGCCGGACGCGGATAGCGGACAAGAAAATCAGAAATAGGCTGTTGCGGCATTGTCGCAGCGGCCGGAACAGGGACGGACGTCGATGGGCTATCAGACAATTGCAATTGAAACCGATGCGCGCGGGGTTGCCATGCTGCGGTTGATGCGTTCAGCCAAGCACAATGCGCTGAATGCGCAGATGATGGATGAGCTGAGCGACGCCGCACGGGCGCTGGGCACTGATCCTGCGGTGCGGGTGGTGGTGCTGAGTGCCGAGGACAGTTGCAAAAGCTTCTGCGCCGGTGGTGATCTGGGCTGGATGCAGGAGCAGATGGCGGCGGATGGGGAGACCCGCGGCCGTGAAGCCCGGCGGCTGGCAGAAATGCTGGGCGCGCTGAACACCATGCCCAAACCGCTGATCGGGCGCATTCAGGGCAACGCCTTTGGCGGCGGCGTCGGCATGGCCTGTGTTTGTGATGTGGCGATTGCTTCCGATCATGTGCGCTTTGGGTTGACCGAAACAAGGCTGGGCCTGCTGCCGGCGACCATCGGTCCTTATGTTTTGGCGCGGATGGGCGAAGCGATGGCACGCCGTGTGTTCATGTCCTCGCGCCTGTTTGATGCCATCGAGGCCGTCACCCTCGGCGTTGTCGCCCGCGCGGTGCCCGCGGCGGAACTTGACGCGGCGGTGGAGGCGGAAGTCGCGCCCTATCTGAGCTGCGCGCCGGGCGCGGTGGCCGCCTCCAAAGCGCTGGCCCGCGCCATGGGACCCCGCATTGATGACGCGGTGATTGACGCCAGCATTCAGGCGCTGGTGGAACGCTGGGAAACCGACGAGGCCCGCGCTGGCATACAGGCGTTTTTTGCCAAAGAGAAAGCGCCCTGGGCGTAACGCGCGCCCGTTGAGAGCCTGCGCACCAGGGCGGTGGAGAGGTTCGCGCCCGGTTGGGCCGGGGCTGCACCGTCCAGTCCCGACGCGATAGACGGGCGCCGGCAAGGCCCGGCAGGCACCCTGTCGTTCAGGATTGCGGACCCAGGTATGGCCTGGTAGCGGGCACTGGCGTTTCCTCGGTGTTCTGGATCAGATGGGCGTAAAGCGCGGTCAGCAACGCGGCGCTGAACAGCATTTGAAACCACAAAACGATCAGGCTGGTGATTGTGGCCAGACCGGGAATGACTTCTGCTATCCGGCCGCCGACGAATTCCAGCAGAAAATACAGGATGCCTTGGGCTACCGCCAGGAAAAGTATGCTGCGGGACGCCGTTGCGCTCATGCGCCAGGCGTTCCCCATGGTGAGCGGCGCACCGATGGCGGCGGCGGGCAGGATCAGGCTCCAGCGCATCACCACGGACAAAACAACCGTGGTCAGGACAACGAAGAGCACGAGGTAAAAGGCCGGTGGTAGCTGAGTTATGCCAGATAACAATTTTAGCGCCAGAAAAAGGATAAACCCGGCGGGGACGCTAAGTAAGCCCAGCACCAGACCCAGTCCCAAAGATACGAGGATGTAGCGTTTCACTGCGCTGACCGGCGGAAAGGAGCGCGGGCGGGTCTGGGTTGCTGGTAACAGATTGTGGCGGTGCCACAGCACGATCATCGCAATAAAGCAGACCGTCATGACCAGCACGACAAACAGGATAGGGAAGATGCCTGGGTCCTGGACCGTTCCCGACGTCCCGTTCCAGACTATATCGCCGTTGCCCCACATCATTCTTGCGAACACATACGGCACCAGCACACCAACAAGAAAAATCGGCAGGGTGATGCGCAGAGTGGTGGTGAAATTGGTGAAGATCATGCCAAAGGCGGTGAGGAAAATCTGTTTGCTGAGCATTTTGGGGCTTTCAGTGCGTTGGGTGAAATCTGGAACGGTAAAAGTCAGTAGGGCCGGATGGCCAAAATATATTGTGGATGACACTCTGGCAGAGGCGGTGGACATCTTGCAAGCGTATAAGTTGCATAAACCACGGCGGAGCCATCCGGGTTTATCGGTACGAGTGTACCGCCTTTTGCGTTTGCGCCGCGCTGGGCAGGACGGCAGGACCGGGCAGTCAGCTGCAAGCGGATACGTTATTTGACCGGAGCTGGTGCCTGCGGGTCGGGGGCGACACACTGGCGCGAATGGCCGGCCATTTGTCGGTTGGGGGCGGGCAGCAAGCGGGGGGCGTGCGAGTCGCTTTGGTGGGTGGTTTCTTTTCCGACGGAAATACTCGGATTTGCGCGGTGAGCCACAGCGACATTTTCCCCTGGTTTTTTTCATCACACAGATGCAGATGTTCAAGGTTTGTTGGGGTTTGGGGCTCTAAATTCCGCGCCACCTTGGTTGACCCTGAGAAGAGGCGCGGCTAAACCACAGAACAGCTGCATGCGCCCTGACCGCATGAAAGGAGCCGCACTTGGAAGACCTGCTTCGGGAATATCTCCCCATCGTTATTTTTCTCGGCCTCGCAATCGCGATTGGCCTGGTATTCATCTTTGCTGCATTGATCATCGCAGTCCGCAATCCTGACCCTGAGAAAGTGTCAGCCTATGAGTGCGGATTTAACGCGTTTGACGATTCACGGATGAAGTTTGACGTGAGGTTCTACCTCGTGTCGATCCTGTTCATTATTTTCGACCTTGAAATCGCTTTCCTGTTCCCCTGGGCGGTGGCGTTCAAGGATGTGGGATTGCTGGGGTTCTGGTCGATGATCGTATTCCTCGGGGTTCTGACTGTGGGCTTTGCCTATGAGTGGAAAAAAGGAGCGTTGGAATGGGAGTGATGACTTCTGCCAACACCGCAGGTGGTGACCAGCAAGTGGCCACCAGCGCGCTGAACGCTGAGCTGCAGGACAAAGGGTTTCTGCTGACCTCGGCTGAGGACATGATCAACTGGGCCCGCACCGGCTCGCTGCACTGGATGACCTTTGGTCTGGCTTGTTGTGCGGTTGAGATGATGCACACTTCGATGCCCCGTTATGACCTGGAACGGTTTGGAACCGCGCCGCGCGCCAGCCCGCGCCAGTCCGATCTGATGATCGTGGCCGGTACGCTGACCAACAAGATGGCGCCGGCGCTGCGCAAGGTCTATGACCAGATGCCCGAGCCACGGTATGTGATCTCAATGGGGTCCTGCGCCAATGGCGGCGGTTATTACCACTACAGCTATTCTGTGGTGCGCGGCTGTGACCGGATTGTACCGGTTGATATTTATGTGCCGGGCTGTCCTCCGACAGCAGAGGCACTGCTCTATGGTCTGATGCAGCTGCAGCGGAAAATCCGTCGCACCGGCACGATTGCGAGGTAATGGCAATGAGTGAAGCATTGAGCGAACTTGGCGAATATCTGGAGGCGAAACGCCCGGATTGTGTGCTGTCCTGGGAAATCACTTTTGGCGAGCTGACCGTCTATGTGGCGCTGTCTTCGATCAAGAGTTTCAGTGAGTTCCTGCGCATCGACAGCCGCTGTAAATTCAGCTCGCTGGTGGATATCACCGCGATTGACTATCCGGCACGGGACGCACGGTTTGATATCGTGTATCACTTCCTGTCGATGTATCAGAACCACCGGATCCGGGTGAAGGCCCAGGTGCGGGAAGACGAGATGGTGGCCTCAATCATCGAAGTGCACGCGTCGGCCAACTGGTTTGAGCGCGAAGTGTTTGACATGTTCGGCATCCTGTTCTCCGGTCATCCGGATCTGCGGCGTCTGCTGACCGATTACGGCTTTCGTGGCCATCCGCTGCGCAAGGATTTCCCCACCACGGGTTATACCGAGGTGCGTTATGACGAAGAGCTGAAGCGGGTGGTCTATGAGCCAGTGAAGCTGACTCAGGAATACCGCCAGTTTGATTTCATGAGCCCGTGGGAGGGTGCCGAGTACATCCTGCCCGGCGATGAAAAAAAAGGGGCCAAGGCCTAGTGCCGGCGCATCCTGCACTGATGTCTGAACGCCGTGCGCTGCACGCGGGGCAGGCGGCGCTGACTTTGGTGACCGGGATGCATCGTCGTGACGCGACAAGGGCTGACGCGCGGGTTTTAGCCGCGCCGGCCTCCCTACCGGGCAATCCCATGTCCAGCAAGAATTCGAAGCGGGCGCGCCAGCGCGTGCCGCTGCAACTGAATGACGTGCAAAGGCAGCAGGCGACAGGCAATCTGGCGCCGCTTTCTTTGTTTGCACGCAAAACCTTCGGTGTGCGGCCCCAGCGGCTGTGCGCGAATATGGTGAGGGTCTGATTATGGACGGCAAATTTGGCGACACTCTGACGGGTGAGCAAAAGATCCGCAACTTTAACATCAACTTCGGGCCTCAGCACCCGGCGGCACACGGGGTGCTGCGCATGGTGCTTGAGCTGGACGGCGAGCTGGTCGAACGTGCGGATCCGCATATTGGCCTGTTGCACCGCGGCACCGAGAAGCTGATGGAAAGCCGGACCTACCTGCAGAATCTGCCCTATCTGGATCGTCTGGATTACGTGGCGCCGATGAACCAGGAACACGCCTGGTGCATGGCCATTGAAAAGCTGACCGGCACCGATGTGCCACGCCGCGCCAGCCTGATCCGGGTTTTGTTCTCGGAAATCGGCCGGGTGCTGAACCACCTGCTGAACGTGACCACTCAGGCAATGGATGTGGGGGCTCTGACGCCGCCGCTCTGGGGCTTTGAGGAACGCGAAAAGCTGATGATCTTCTATGAGCGGGCCAGTGGTGCGCGTCTGCATGCCGCCTACTTCCGTCCCGGCGGAGTGCATCAGGATCTGACCGATGATCTGCTGAACGACATCGAGGCCTGGACCGAGACCTTCCCGGAGGTGATGAACGATATCGACACGCTGCTGACCGAGAACCGGATCTTTAAGCAGCGCAACTGTGATATCGGTGTGATCACTGAGGATGACATCAAGACCTGGGGCTTTTCGGGTGTGATGGTGCGGGGTTCCGGCCTGGCCTGGGATCTGCGCCGCAGCCAGCCTTATGAATGTTACGACGAGTTTGAATTCCAGATCCCAGTGGGCAAGAACGGTGACTGTTACGATCGTTACCTGTGCCGGATGGAAGAGATGCGCCAGTCGGTGCATATCATGCGTCAGGCGATTGCCAAACTGCGGGTGGAAAAAGGCGACGTGATGTCGCGCGGCAAGCTGAGCCCGCCCAAACGCGCCGATATGAAAACATCGATGGAAAGCCTGATCCATCACTTCAAACTTTACACTGAGGGTTTCAAAGTCCCCGCCGGCGAAGTTTACGCTGCGGTGGAAGCGCCCAAGGGTGAATTTGGCGTCTATATGGTGGCAGACGGCAGCAACAAACCCTACCGCGCCAAGCTGCGCGCACCGGGCTTCCTGCACCTGCAGGCGATGGATTATGTCGCCACTGGCCACCAGCTGGCCGACGTCGCGGCCATCATCGGCACAATGGATATCGTATTTGGGGAGGTGGACCGCTAATGCTGCGCCGTCTGCATCCGGAACAACCGGACAATTTTGAATTCACCGCTGCCAACCAGGCCTGGGCCGACGGTCAGATCAGCAAATACCCCGAGGGCCGTCAGGCCTCGGCGGTGATCCCGCTGTTGTGGCGCGCTCAGGAACAGTTTGGCTGGCTGACGCGTCCGGCGATTGAACATATCGCGGACATGCTGGGCATGGCCTATATCCGGGTGCTGGAAGTTGCGACGTTTTACTTCATGTTCCAGCTGCAGCCGGTGGGCTCGGTGGCGCATATCCAGATCTGTGGCACCACGTCCTGCATGATCTGTGGCGCCGAGGACCTGGTTGCTGTTTGTCAGGACAAGATCAACGCCAAAGCACATGCCCTGTCGGCAGATGGCAAGTTCTCCTGGGAAGAAGTCGAATGCCTGGGCGCTTGCACCAATGCGCCGATGGCGCAGATCGGCAAAGACTACTACGAGGATCTGACCGCGGCGAAACTGGCGGAACTGCTGGATCAGATGGCGGCGGGCGACGTGCCTGTACCGGGTCCGCAGAACGGCCGGTACGCGGCAGAACCTCTGTCAGGGCTGACTTCGCTGACCGATTATGAAAGCGGCAAGACCCAGTATAACGTCAGCGCCCAGCTGGCGGTCGATATTGGCGACAGCATCAAGCGCATTGACGGCACCGAAGTGCCTCTGCTGACCCCCTGGATTGGCAAGGACGGCAAAGTCGCCGGTCGTGAAGCCGCCAGCCCGACACCGGCAGCGCCGGCACGTCCGGTGTCCGCGGTGAACCAGGCGAAAGCAAAAGCAAAGGCCGCACCGGCGGCAAAGGCGGATGATGCGGCGGAGAAAAAACCCCGCACCATGAAAGCCGCGCGCAAAGCCGGCGCCGATGATCTGAAAAAGCTGAAAGGCGTGGGCCCCAAGCTGGAGCAAACGCTGAATGAGCTTGGATTTTATCATTTCGATCAGATCTCCAAATGGAGTGAGGCGGAAGTGAACTGGGTTGAGGCCCGCCTGAAAGCCAAAGGCCGCATCGCGCGTGACGGTTGGCTTGAAGCGGCGGCGGCTCTGGCCAAAGGCGACTGAGAGACTATGACCCTGGCGCGCGCCGGGGACTGACGAATTTTGCCGGCAAACGGCAGTGAACCGGGCGGCCTGGCCGTCCAAGTAAACCGAGGACCGAAATGGCCCCTGACCAAGACGCAGAAAACGCAGCTAAAATGAGAGTGGTTGCGGTTGTGATTATCGTCACAATGTTCGTCTGGCTTGGGGTGCAATGGCTGGGCGGCAAACTGGGGCTGTCGTTTGCCTTTGCCTTTGCCTTTGACCTCGCAGCGCTGGGTGCCTTTTTCTGGGCCCTGGTGATGACGTATCAGATCTGGCGCGGGCGCCAGGACAAGTAAGGAAGCACGCTATGCTGAAGGATCAGGACCGGATCTTTACCAACCTTTACGGGATGCACGACCGCAGCCTGGCCGGTGCCAAGTCACGCGGCCACTGGGATGGCACGGCGGGTATTCTGAAGAATGGCCGCGAGTGGATTGTGGATCAGATGAAGGCCTCTGGTCTGCGCGGCCGTGGTGGTGCGGGTTTCCCCACCGGGCTGAAATGGTCGTTCATGCCGAAAGAAAGTGATGGTCGCCCGGCCTATCTGGTGATCAATGCCGATGAATCCGAGCCTGGCACCTGTAAAGACCGCGAGATCATGCGCCACGATCCGCATACGCTGATTGAAGGCGCGCTGATCGCCTCTTTCGCGATGAATGCGCACACCTGCTACATCTATCTTCGCGGCGAGTATATCCGCGAGCGCGAGGCGCTGCAGGCGGCGATTGACGAATGTTATGATGCCGGTCTGCTGGGCAAAAACGCCTGCAAATCGGGCTGGGCTTTTGATGTGTTCCTGCACCACGGTGCCGGCGCTTATATCTGTGGGGAAGAAACCGCGCTGCTGGAAAGCCTTGAGGGCAAAAAAGGCATGCCGCGGATGAAACCGCCGTTCCCGGCCGGTGCTGGTCTGTATGGCTGCCCGACCACGGTGAACAATGTGGAATCCATCGCCGTTGTGCCAACCATTCTGCGCCGCGGCCCGGAGTGGTTCAGCTCGTTTGGTCGTCCCAACAATGTGGGCACCAAACTGTTTGGCATTTCCGGTCATGTGAACAACCCCTGTGTGGTTGAAGAGGCGATGTCGATCACCTTTGAAGAGCTGATTGACCGTCACTGTGGTGGTATCCGTGGCGGCTGGGACAATCTGAAAGCGGTTATCCCGGGTGGCTCGTCGGTGCCGATGCTGCCGGCGGATGTGATGCGCGACGGTGCGATCATGGATTTTGACTGGCTGCGCGAACAGCGCTCCGGTCTGGGCACCGCGGCGGTGATCGTGATGGATCAGTCCACCGACGTCATCAAAGCGATCTGGCGCCTGTCCAAGTTCTACAAACACGAGAGTTGTGGTCAGTGTACCCCGTGTCGTGAAGGCACTGGCTGGATGATGCGGGTGATGGACCGTCTGGTCAAAGGCACCGCCGAAGTCGAAGAGATCGACATGCTGCTGGACATCACCAAACAAGTGGAAGGTCATACGATCTGTGCGCTTGGCGATGCGGCGGCCTGGCCGATTCAGGGTCTGGTGCGTCATTTCCGCGAAGAAATCGAAGACCGGCTCAAGGCCAGCAAGACCGGCCGTATGGGCGCGATGGCGGCGGAGTAAACCAGACAATGACCCCCACCGGATATCAGCTTGCAGAACTTAACATCGGGCGCCTTGTGGCCGATGTTGATGACGCACGCGTGGCGCCGTTTATGGCGGCGCTTGATAAGGTGAACGCGATTGCCGAGCGCAGTGAGGGGTTTGTCTGGCGTCTGGTCGGGGAGGGCAATGATGCCACCGATCTGGCGGGGGAGGCAGACGCACGTCTGATCCCAAACATGTCAGTCTGGCGCGATGTTACCAGCCTGCAGGATTTTGTGTTCAACACCGTTCACAAGGCGTTTGTGATGCGCCGCTCAGAATGGTTTGAAACGTTAGACCACATGTTTTTTGTCATGTGGTGGGTGCCGGAAGGGCATCAGCCGACGCTGACAGAGGCTTATCAAAAGCTCGAAGCGTTGCAGAACTATGGGGACAGTGACCAGGCTTTTGGCTGGTCTTATCTGAAAGAAACACCGCTGTGGGATTCCCTCAGCCGTGTTTCCGCAGCGGAGTGATCCCCTTATGAAACGTGTTTTAATCCCCCTTCTTGTCAGTCTTGCAACGGCCTCTGTGGCTGAGGCCAGCCTGCGTGACGAAAAGCAGATCAATGACGGTTTAATCGCAGTGGCGGTGGCCGATGCGATCCGCAAGAACTGCGGTGATATCAGCCCTCGTTATTTCCGCGCGATCAGCTATATGTCGTCGCTGAAACGCCAGGCCGGTAAGCTGGGCTATTCTGCGGCTGAGATTAAAGAATTTGTTGGCAATGATACCGACAAGGCGCGGGTGGCTGCGGCGGCACAGGAGTATCTTGTGGGCCACGGTGTCAGTGCCGGTGACAGCGCCAGCTATTGCGCCGCCGGGCGTGGTGAAATTGCCGCCGGAAGCTCGTCCGGCAGATTGTTGAGGGCGAAATGACATCGACGTTGATGACCTTTGCAAGGATGAGCCTGGCCGCGTTGCTGCTGGGTGCGCCGGCTTATGCGACGACGCTGGCCGATGACGCTGTGGTGTTTGACAGCATGGTGCAGTCGGTGGTGGTCACTGAGGTCGTCGGCGGTTGCCCCGCCATTTCGGTCAATCAGCGCCGGATGAACCGGCTGACCAAAAAGATGATGAAACAGATTTCCCGGAGCGGTTACAGCACCGGGCAGATTATGTTGCTGCGCGACGAGGCCTATCTGGCCCGGATCGCTGTGGCGGCGGATGAATTCTACCGCGCCAATGGTGTGGTCGAGAAAAATGAGAGCGCGCTTTGTGCGCTTGGCAAAAGCGAGATTGCCGGCAGAACGCCGATCGGCAAGCTCCTTCAGGAATAGGTTAGGTGACATGAGCGAGTTGCGCACAATCATCATTGACGGCAAAGAAGTGTCGGTCGATCCGGCCATGACCCTTATTCAGGCCTGTGAAGAGGCGGGCATTGAAGTGCCGCGCTTCTGTTATCACGAGCGTCTGTCGATTGCCGGGAACTGCCGCATGTGTCTGGTTGAGGTTGTGGGCGGTCCGCCCAAGCCCGCCGCCAGCTGCGCGATGCAGGTGCGCGATCTGCGGCCTGGTCCGGAAGGCCAGCCGCCGGTGGTGAAAACCAACAGCCCGATGGTCAAAAAGGCCCGCGAAGGCGTGATGGAATTCATGCTGATCAACCACCCGCTGGATTGCCCGATCTGCGATCAGGGCGGTGAGTGCGATCTGCAGGATCAGGCCGTGGCCTATGGTCTGTCGGGCAGCCGTTTCAATGAGATGAAACGCGCGGTGGATGATCTGGATCTGGGGCCGCTGGTTTCGACCACGATGACGCGCTGTATCTCCTGTACCCGCTGTGTGCGCTTTACCTCTGAGATCGCCGGCATCACTCAGATGGGCCAGACCGGTCGTGGCGAAGACGCGGAAATCACCAGCTATTTGAACCAGACGCTGGAAAGCAATCTGCAGGGCAATATCATTGATCTGTGCCCGGTTGGCGCGCTGACCTCCAAGCCTTACGCCTTTACGGCGCGGCCCTGGGAGCTGAACAAGACCGAGAGCATCGACGTGATGGATGCGATGGGGGCGAGCATCCGCATTGACACCAAAGGGCGCGAAGTGAAACGCATTTTGCCGCGCAACCATGATGGCGTGAATGAAGAGTGGATTTCCGACAAGACCCGCTTTGTGGTCGATGGTCTGCGCCGTCAGCGTCTGGACACGCCCTACATCCGCGAAAACGGCAAGCTGCGCAAAGCCAGCTGGCCCGAAGCCCTGTCGGCTGTTGCCAGCGCGATGAAAGGCAAAAAGATTGCCGGTCTGATCGGCGATCTGGTGCCGGTTGAAGCTGCTTATGCGCTCAAAACCCTCGTCGAGGGCCAGGGCGGTAAAGTGGAATGCCGCACCGACCGCGCCCGTCTGCCCGAGGGCAACCGGTCGGCCTATGTTGGCACGGCCAGCATTGCGGACATCGACAGCGCCAAGGCGATTATGCTGATCGGCACCAACCCACGTCTGGAAGCGCCGGTGATGAACGCGCGCATCCGCCGGGCCTGGATCAACGGTGCCAAAATCGGTGTTGTCGGTGAGGCGGTTGATCTGACCTACGAATATTTCCACCTCGGCACCGACCGTGCGACGCTGGAAAAAATGGCTGCCAAACACGAGGGTGATGCCATTGGCAAAGACACCCTGGTGATTGTGGGGCAGGGCGCATTGCAGGAAGCCGATGGCGAAGCGGTGATGAGCCAGGCGATGCGCTTTGCGGAAATCACCGAGTCCAAATTGCTGGTGCTGCACACTGCCGCCGCCCGCGTGGGCGCGATGGACATCGGTGCCACCACAACCGGCGGCATGGAGGCGGCGCTTGACGGCGCTGAGGTGATTTACAATCTCGGTGCGGATGAGGTCGAAATCGACGCCGGTGCGTTTGTGATCTACCAGGGCAGCCATGGCGACCGCGGTGCGCATCGTGCCGATGTGATCCTGCCGGCTGCGGCCTATACCGAAGAAAACGGGTTGTTCGTGAACACCGAAGGCCGGCCACAGCTGGCCATGCGGGCGAGTTTTGCGCCGGGCGAGGCCAAGGAAAACTGGGCGATCCTGCGGGCGCTGTCGGCTGAGCTGGGCGCGGTACTGCCGTTTGACAGCCTGGCGCAGCTGCGCAATGACCTGGTCAAAGCCGTGCCACATCTGGGCGGGATCGATCAGGTGCCTGCAAACGAATGGGCGCCACTGCCGGTTGAAAAAATGGGCAAGGCAAGCTTCCGCAATGCGGTGAAAGATTTCTATCTGACCAACGCGGTTGCTCGGGCGTCGGCGCTGATGGCGGAACTGTCCGCATCGGTTGCGGCGCGCGGCAAAGAAAAGCTCGCGGCAGAATGAACACAGGTGTCACATATGCGCTGGCGGCGGCGGGCTTTTTGCTGCTTTCGGGCTGTGTGACACAACCAAACGTGGCGTTGGTCGATGACTACCGCCCCGTTTACAACGGAATTGAGACCCGTCTCTGGGATGGGGATCTGGTGAATTTTCGTGTGTCTGTGACAGGCGCACGGGACAACAATGATGTGGCCAGCTATGCGAAATGTGCGGCCGCGCAATACGCGCTGATCCGGGGATACGGATTTGCGCGTCATGTGCGGACAAATGTGACGCAAGAGGGTGGCGTTTGGCAGGGAGATGCTGTTTACACCATCTCGCCAGCGCTCCCGCGTGGAAGCCGGACGATTGACGCTGAAGTCACCGTCCGCAACTGCGTGGCCGAGGGAATACCGACGGTGTGAGAGGCCAAGCCATGATGGAATTCTTCACGACAACAACTTTGGGGATCGCTCTGCTGGTCACGGGACAGGCTTTGCTTGTTATTGTGCCGCTGTTTGTAGCGCTTGCCTTTCTTATGTACGGGGACCGCAAGGTCTGGGCCGCGGTCCAGATGCGCCGTGGTCCCAACCAGGTGGGTGTATTCGGGGTTCTGCAATCCTTTGCCGACCTGTTGAAATATATCGTTAAAGAGGTCGTGGTGCCGGCCGGTGCGGATAAGTTCGTATTTTACCTGGCGCCGATGATGACCTTTGTTCTGGCGCTGATTGCCTGGGCGGTGATCCCGTGGAACCCGACCTGGGTGGTTGCGGATATCAACGTCGCGGTGCTGTATATTTTCGCGGTGTCTTCGCTGGAAGTCTACGGTGTCATCATGGGTGGCTGGGCCTCGAATTCAAAATACGCCTTTCTGGGCAGCCTGCGCTCTGCGGCACAGATGATTTCTTATGAGGTGTCGATCGGTCTGATCATCATCGGTGTGATCATCTCTACCGGGTCGCTGAACTTTGGTGACATCGTGGCGGCACAAGACGGCAATTACGGGCTGTTCTCCTGGTACTGGCTGCCACATTTCCCGATGGTCATTCTGTTCTTCGTTTCGGCGTTGGCGGAAACCAACCGGCCTCCGTTTGATCTTCCGGAAGCGGAATCGGAACTGGTGGCGGGCTATCAGGTGGAATATTCCTCGACCCCGTTCCTGTTGTTCATGATGGGCGAACTGCTGTCAGTAGTGCTGATGTGCGCGCTGATCTCGCTGTTGTTCTTTGGCGGCTGGCTGTCGCCAATCCCGGGCATTCCCGACAGCATTCTGTGGCTGATCGGCAAGATGCTGTTCTTCTTCTTTATGTTCGCGATGGTGAAGGCGATTACGCCGCGCTACCGCTATGACCAGCTGATGCGTCTGGGTTGGAAAGTATTCCTGCCAATGTCTCTGGGCTGGGTCGTACTGGTCGCATTCTTTGCGCAATATGGTGCCTTTGGCGGCGCTTATGCCCGCTGGGCGATCGGAGGCTGATATGGCAAATATCGACTATACCCGCGCGGTCAGATACTTCCTGATGACCGACATCATTGCCGGTTTCCGGGTGGGGTTTAAGTACTTCTTCGCCCCCAAGGTGACGCTGAACTACCCGCATGAAAAAGGGCCTCTGAGCCCGCGCTTCCGCGGTGAACATGCGCTGCGACGCTACCCCAACGGCGAAGAGCGTTGCATTGCCTGTAAGTTGTGCGAAGCGATTTGCCCGGCGCAGGCGATCACCATTGATGCCGAACCGCGTGAGGACGGCAGCCGCCGCACCACGCGTTATGATATCGATATGACCAAATGCATCTTCTGTGGTTTCTGTCAGGAAGCCTGTCCGGTGGATGCCATCGTTGAGGGGCCGAATTTCGAATATGCCACCGAGACCCGTGAAGAGCTGTTTTATGATAAAGACAAACTGCTTGCCAACGGTGAACGCTGGGAAGCCGAGATTGCCCGCAACCTGGAACTGGATGCACCGTACCGATGAGTGATTACACCAAACTTTTTGAACAGATGATGGAACAGGGCCAGAAAATGGCCCGCGACATCAACCCTGCGCTGGAGACTTTCAGCGCGGCAGGGTTTGAAAAGCTGGTGCCCACCATGTCCAAAGAGATGATGGATATGATGTGGGGGACCGCGTTCAACCCCACCGGGCTGGACGCAAAAACCCGGCTGTTGTGCCTGTTGGCGGGTCAGACCGTCATGGGGGCTCTGGCCGAACCAATGTTTAAATCCACTGTCTCCCACGCGCTTGCGGCCGGGGCCAGTGAGAAAGAGATCGCGGAAGCGATCTGTCAGATGTCGGTGCTGGGCGGACTGCCTGCCATGACACGGGCGCTTGAGTTTGCTCAGGCGGTCTTTGCCGAGAATGAGGAGGGCAGCAAGTGACTGTCGCAGATATCGCATTTTACATATTTTCCCTGACCCTGGTGACCGCCGGGCTGTTCACGGTTGTGGCGCGCAATCCCGTTCATTCGGTGTTGTGGCTGATCCTGAGCTTCCTGTCGGCCTCGGGTCTGTTCGTGCTGCTGGGCGCTGAATTCGTCGCCATGCTGCTGGTGATCGTTTATGTCGGCGCGGTGGCGGTGTTGTTCCTGTTTGTGGTGATGATGCTGGACGTTGATTTTGCTGCGCTGAAGGGCGAGATGACGAAACACGTGCCGCTGGCTTTGCTCATCGGGGTGGTGATCCTGTTGCAGCTGGGCCTGAGCTTTGGTGTCTGGGAAAGCTCTGACCTGGCGATGGGCCAGCGTCAGGCGGTGACCCCGGATATCAAAGAGGTGCAGAACACAGCCGCGATCGGGCAGCTGCTTTATACCAAATACATCTACCTGTTCCAGTCTGCGGGCCTGATCCTGCTGGTGGCGATGGTGGGCGCGATTGTGCTGACGATCCGTCACCGTACCAATGTGAAACGGCAGGACATCCTGGCCCAGATCTATCGTGATCCGGCCGAGGCGATGGAACTTAAAGATGTGAAACCGGGGCAGGGGCTTTAAGCCCGCCCGGCAGAATAATACTGGCTTTGCGGGACGATCCGCGGGGCCGGCGAAATAGACGGTAGCCCGGCACAAAAAGCGGGGCAGAAAACGAGGGACGCATGGTCGGACTTGAACATTACCTGACGGTGGCGGCGGCGCTGTTCGTCATCGGCATCTTCGGGTTATTCCTGAACAGAAAAAACGTGATCATCATTCTGATGTCGATCGAACTGATGCTGCTTGCTGTGAACATCAACCTGGTTGCGTTCTCGAGCTTTCTGAACGACCTGGTCGGGCAGATTTTCACCCTGTTCGTACTGACAGTGGCCGCAGCGGAAGCTGCGATCGGTCTGGCGATCCTGGTCAGTTTCTTCCGCAACCGCGGCACCATTGACGTTGAAGACGTCAATGTGATGAAAGGGTAAGGGTTCATGGAAACCATCATTCTGTTTGCACCACTTGTGGGTGCGATCCTGGCCGGGTTTGGCTGGAAAGTGATTGGCGAGAAGCCGGCACAGTATCTGACCGTTGGGCTGTTATTCCTGGCGGCGCTGCTGTCCTGGATCGTGTTTATCTGGCTGGAGCCAGAGACCCGCACCATCACCCTGTTCCGCTGGATTGAAAGTGGCAGCCTGTCGATTGACTGGGCGATCCGTATGGACCGGCTGACGGCGACAATGCTGGTGGTTGTGACCACGGTGTCGAGCCTGGTGCATCTCTATTCCATCGGCTACATGGCCCATGACGAGAACTTCAGCGACAACGAACCCTACCGGGCACGCTTCTTTGCTTACCTGTCGTTCTTTACCTTCACCATGCTGATGCTGGTGACGTCCGACAACCTGGTGCAGATGTTCTTTGGCTGGGAAGGCGTCGGTGTTGCCTCCTATCTTCTGATCGGCTTCTACTTCAAAAAACCGTCCGCCAACGCGGCGGCGATGAAAGCGTTCATCGTCAACCGGGTCGGGGATTTTGGTTTTGCGCTGGGGATCTTTGGTCTGTTCTACATGGTCGACAGCATCCGGCTGGAAGACGTGTTTGCGGCGGCGCCAAAACTGGCGGAAACGCAGATCAGTTTCCTGTGGGCTGAGTGGAATGCTGCCAATCTGCTGATGATGCTGTTGTTCATCGGCGCGATGGGCAAATCGGCACAGCTGTTCCTGCACACCTGGTTGCCGGACGCGATGGAAGGCCCGACGCCTGTGTCGGCGCTGATCCACGCTGCGACCATGGTGACTGCGGGTGTGTTCCTGGTGGCGCGGATGTCGCCGCTGATGGAATATGCCCCCTACGCGAAAGACTTTATCGTCATCGTTGGCGCGACCACGGCGCTGTTTGCGGCATCAGTCGGTCTGGTACAGAACGATATCAAACGGGTGATCGCCTATTCGACATGTTCCCAGCTGGGTTACATGTTTGTGGCAGCCGGTGCCGGTGTTTACGGCGCGGCGATGTTCCACCTGCTGACACATGCGTTCTTTAAAGCGCTGTTGTTCCTTGGGGCCGGTTCCGTGATCCATGCGATGCATCACGAGCAGGACATGCGCAACTACGGTGGTCTGCGCAAAAAGATCCCGCTGACCTTTGCGGCGATGGTAATCGGTACGCTCGCCATCACCGGTGTCGGCATTCCGTTCACCTATATTGGTTTTGCTGGTTTCTTCTCGAAAGACGCGATCATCGAGAGCGCCTATGTGGTGTCGGATTACGCGTTCTGGATGCTGGTCATCGCGGCTCTGTTCACCAGTTTCTATTCCTGGCGTCTGATCTTCATGACCTTCTTTGGCGAAGCACGGGGCGACAAACATACGCATGACCATGCGCATGAAAGCCCGATGTCGATGCTGGTGCCTTTGGGTGTGCTGTCTCTGGGCGCGATTTTCTCCGGCTTTATTTTCTACAGCAGCTTCTTTGGCGATGTGGAAAAATCGCGTGAGTTCTTTGGCATGCCTGAGCATATCGCGGCTGTTGAAGGCGAGGGCGGCGAAACAGCCGGATCTTCCCATGGCGGTGAAGCTGAGGCGGAAGTCGCGGACACCTCCGAGCACAATGCGGAAGAGACCGTGGTTGCGATGTCAGAGCACAATGTTGCGATGGCCGGAGGCGCGGTGGCGCCTCAGGGTGCGATCTATATGCGCGCTGACAACATGGTGCTGGAAGAAGCCCATGAAGTTGCGGACTGGGTAAAACTGTCACCGTTTATTGCCATGCTGCTGGGCCTGGGCACCGCGTATATGTTCTATATGCGCCGTCCTGACTGGCCGCGGCGTCTGGCCGAAGCGCAAAAGCCACTTTACCTGTTCCTGCTGAACAAGTGGTACTTTGATGAGATCTTCGATGTCATCTTTGTCCGTCCTGCAATGGCGCTGGGTCGTTTCCTGTGGAAACAGGGCGACGAGAAAACCATTGACGGCGGTCTCAACGGCCTGGCTATGGGCGTCGTGCCCTACCTGACCCGCATGGCGGGCCGGGCACAGTCGGGCTACCTGTTTCACTATGCATTTGCGATGGTCTTAGGGATAGCGATCTTGATTACCTGGATGTCGATCGGCGGGGGTGTCGAGTAATGGATAACCTGCTTTCTATTATCACCTTCCTGCCCACTGTGGCGGCGCTGGTCATGGCAGTCTTTCTGCGCGGCAATGATGAAGCCGCCAAGAAGAACGCCAAATACGTGGCCTTATTTGCCACTTCGGTCACCTTCCTGCTGTCGCTGTTTGTGATTGCGCAGTTTGACCCTCAGGACACCGGCTTTCAGTTCGTTGAGAACCGCAGCTGGATCATGGGGCTGAACTACCGCATGGGCGTCGACGGGATTTCGGTTCTGTTCGTCATGTTGACCACCTTCCTGATGCCGCTGGTCATCCTGGCGTCGTGGAATGTGGACAAGCGCGTCAAAGATTACATGATCGCCTTCCTGCTGCTTGAAACACTGATGATTGGTGTGTTCAGCGCGCTGGACCTGATCCTGTTCTACCTGTTCTTTGAAGCCGGTCTGATCCCGATGTTCCTGATCATCGGCATCTGGGGCGGCGCCAACCGGGTCTATGCTTCGTTCAAGTTCTTCCTCTACACCTTCCTTGGTTCGGTGCTGATGCTGGTGGCGATCATCGCCATGTATATTGATGCGGGCACCACCGACATCGCAGCACTGATGAACCACGAATTCGCTTCCGGTCCGCTGGAAGTGCTGGGCATCAGCATTGGTGGCGGGTTGCAGGGGCTGTTGTTCCTGGCGTTCTTTGCCTCTTTTGCGGTCAAGATACCCATGTGGCCGGTGCACACCTGGTTGCCCGATGCCCACGTACAGGCGCCAACCGGCGGTTCTGTGGTACTGGCGGCGATCCTGCTGAAAATGGGCGGCTACGGCTTCCTGCGCTTCAGCCTGCCGATGTTCCCGGTCGGATCCGAAGTGTTCGGACCGATGGTTCTGTGGCTGAGTGCGATTGCGATTGTCTACACCTCGCTGGTGGCGCTGGTGCAGCAGGATATGAAAAAGCTGATCGCTTATTCTTCCGTCGCGCATATGGGGTTTGTCACCATGGGGATTTTCTCGGCCAACCAGCAAGGTGTGGACGGGGCGATTTTCCAGATGATCAGCCACGGCTTTATCTCCGGCGCCTTGTTTCTGGCGGTTGGGGTGATCTATGAGCGCATGCACACCCGTGAGATCGAAGCCTATGGTGGTCTGGTGAACCGGATGCCGGCCTATGCGCTGGTGTTCATGTTCTTCACCATGGCCAATGTGGGCCTGCCGGGCACCTCTGGTTTTGTCGGGGAATTCCTGACGCTCGTCGGTATTTTCCAGGTCAACACCTGGGTGGCGATGATTGCCACCTCCGGGGTGATCTTTTCGGCGGCTTATGCGCTGTACCTGTACCGGCGCGTGGTGTTCGGCGATCTGATCAAAGAAAGCCTGAAGACCATTTCCGATATGACCATGCGGGAACGCTGGATCATGGCACCGCTGGTGGCGGCCACCCTGATCCTGGGCATTTACCCCAGCCTGGTTCTCGACATTATCAGCCCTTCCGTTGAAGCACTGGTATCCAATTACGCCGCCGCGCAGCCACTTGATGTGGTGGCGCAGGCCAGCAGCCACTAAGAGGTGAGAACATGAATTCCGCTGATTTCTCCATTGTTCTTCCTGAGGTCGTTCTGGCGATCTATTCCATGGGGGCGCTGTTGTTCGGCGTCTTCACCGGCAAGGACAAAACGGCGCCGCTGATGGTGGCGATGAGCGCTGCTGTGATGGTGGTACTGGGGCTCTGGATTGCCTCCTCGAGCGCGGGCTCCCGCACCGCGTTTGACGGCATGTTCAATGACGATGCATTCGCGCGTTATGCTAAGGTCACCATTCTGTGGTCGGCTGCGGCAGTACTGCTGATGGGCCAGTCCTTCCTGCTGAAACGCAACCTGCTGCGCTTTGAATATCCGCTGCTGGTGACATTGTCGGTTGTTGGCATGATGATGATGGTGTCTGCTGGCGACCTGATGGGGCTCTATATGGGGCTGGAGCTGCAGTCTCTGGCGCTTTATGTCGTGGCGTCACTGAACCGGGACTCGGCCCGTTCCACAGAGGCTGGCCTGAAGTATTTCGTGCTTGGTGCGCTGAGCTCGGGCATGTTGCTGTACGGTGCTTCGCTGACCTATGGTTTTGCCGGCACCACGCTGTTCTCCGGCATTCTGGAAGCGGCGGGCGATGAAGCCAGCATCGGGCTGCTGTTTGGTCTGGTGTTCATGATCACCGGTCTGGCATTCAAAGTCTCTGCCGTGCCGTTCCACATGTGGACACCGGACGTTTATGAGGGCTCGCCCACACCGGTCACCGCGTTTTTTGCCACCGCGCCAAAAGTGGCAGCGCTGGCGCTGTTCGCGCGGCTGATGTTTGACGCCTTTGGTGGCGTTGTAGACCAGTGGAGCCAGGTGATTGCGGTGCTTGCAGTCGCTTCGATGTTCCTTGGCGCCATTGCGGCGATCGGTCAGCGCAACATCAAACGTCTGATGGCTTATTCGTCGATCTCCCACATGGGGTTTGCACTGATGGGGCTGGCGGCCGGCACCACCGGCGGCGTACAGGCGATGCTGATTTACGTGGTGATTTACGTCACCATGAACATCGGCACCTTTGCCTTTATCCTGTCGATGGAGCGTGATGGTCAGCCGGTGACAGATATCAACGCGCTGAACCAGTATGCCCGGGCTGAGCCTCTGAAGGCGATGGCGGTGCTGGTCCTGATGTTCAGCCTGGCCGGTGTGCCGCCGATGCTGGGTTTCTTTGGCAAGCTGAGCGTGCTGGATGCGGCGGTCTCGGCCGATCTGATCTGGCTGGCGGTTCTGGGTGTGATTGCTTCGGTGATTTCAGCATTCTATTACCTGCGTATCGTCTATTTCATGTATTTCGGCGAAGAAACAGACGCGCTGGACAGTGGCATCAGCACCGTGAACTGGGTGTTCCTGATGGGCTCCGCTGCGGTGATGCTGCTGGGCATTATCAACATGTTCGGTGTTGAAGGGATGGCTGCTGCGGCGGCGGATGCTCTTGTCCGCTGACTGGCCCCATGGCGTAGGCCGCAGGGTCTTGCCTGAAATCGACAGTACCAATGCAGAGGCCGCACGCGTTGCGGCCTCTCTTGCTGGTCCGGAGTGGATTCTTGGCCTGCGTCAGACCGCAGGGCGGGGCCGGCGCGGCCGGGTGTGGAACGACCCGGAGGGCAATTTTGCCGCCACCCTGGTGATGCGGCCCGAAGAGGCACCCGACCAGGTGGCTTTGCGCAGTTTTGTCGCGGCACTGGCGCTGCATGAGGCTTTTGTCGCCGCCACCGGCCGCGAGCAGGCCTTTGCGTTAAAATGGCCCAATGATGTGTTGTTGAACGGCGGCAAGGTCGCTGGCATCCTGCTGGAAAGCAGCGGCTTCAGCGGCGGCAAAGTCAGCCATGTAGCCATTGGCATCGGGGTTAACCTGCTGCACGCCCCCAGGCCTGAAACCCTGGAAAAAGACGCAACAGCACCAGTGTCCCTGGCAAGTGCCACCGGGGTGCGGCTGACGCCCGAGCAATTTCTGGATCTTCTGGCGCCGGCCTATGCCCGCTGGGAAGCGCAGTTTGTGACCTATGGGTTTGAGCCGGTCCGCAACGCCTGGCTGGCGCGCGCGGCGCGTCTGGGCGAGGTGATCCGGGCCCGCACCATGCGGGACGAACATCACGGTACATTCGAAACCATAGACGCCGGGGGCAATCTTGTTCTATCTACGGCAAAAGGCCGCCTGGTGATCCCGGCGGCGGAAGTTTTTTTCTGAAGGGGGCAGCTGATGCTTCTGGCAATTGACTGCGGCAATACCAATACGGTGTTTTCGATCTGGGACGGCAAAGATTTCATTGCCACCTGGCGCACTTCAAGCGAGCACACCCGCACCGGCGATCAGTATTACGTCTGGCTGGTGACGCTGATGAGTGTGCACAAGATCGACGCCGGCATTACTGAGGTGGTGATTTCCTCCACCGTGCCCCGGGTGGTGTTTAACCTGCGGGTGATGTGTGATCGGTATTTCAATTGCCGGCCGCTGGTGGTGGGCAATGCCGAATGCGCTTTGCCAACCAATCCGCGGGTGGACGAGGGTACCACGGTCGGGCCTGACCGGCTGGTGAACACCGCCGCCGCTTTTGACCGTTATGGCGGCGATGTGATTGTGGTCGATTTTGGCACCGCGACCACCTTTGACGTTGTGGCCGAAGACGGCGCTTATATCGGTGGCGTGATTGCGCCGGGGGTGAACCTGTCGCTGCAGGCGCTGCATGAGGCCGCCGCCGCTTTGCCACATGTGGATGTGCGCAAAACTCAGAAAGTGATCGGCACCAATACGGTGGATTGCATGCAGTCTGGCGTGTTCTGGGGCTATGTTGGCCTCGTGCGCGGCATTTGCGACCGGATAAAGGCGGAATATGTGCGTCCGATGAAAGTTATTGCCACTGGCGGGCTTGCGCCATTGTTTCAACAGGGCGATACCCTGTTTGACCATTTCGACGAGTTTCTGACCATGCATGGTCTGATCGTCATTCACCAATACAACAAGGATACGGGCAGCACATGAGCAGCGCACGTTTGATCTATCTGCCGCTGGGCGGCGCCGGCGAAATTGGCATGAACTGCTATGTTTATGGCTATGGCCCTAAGGGCAAAGAACGTTTCATCCTCGTCGATCTTGGGGTGACTTTTCCGGAAATGGACGGCAGCCCCGGGGTTGACCTGATCATGGCCGATGTGGACTGGATCACCAAGCGGGTGGACCGGCTTGATGCGATTTTCATCACCCACGCGCATGAGGACCATATTGGTGGCATCGGCCATCTGTTCCCACGTCTGAACGTGCCGATCTATGCCCGTACATTCACTGCTCATCTGGCACGCCTCAAGTTTGAAGAGCGCGGCCATGATGAGATGATGATCAAGACCGTTGGCGCGTATCCGGAAACGGTAGAAGTGGGGCCGTTTGAGGTCAGCTTCCTGCCGATCAGCCATTCGATCCCGGAAAGCTCGGCTTTGATCATCGACAGCCCGGCGGGCCGCGTGCTCCACACCGGCGATTTCAAACTGGACCTGAACCCGGGTGTCGGCGAAGCCTATGATCCGGAACTTTGGGCCGAGGTGTCCAAAGGTGGCGTAAAAGCGCTGGTCTGTGACTCAACCAACGTGTTTTCGCCCAACCCCGGCCGCTCCGAGGCCGACATCATTGACGCCACCGTGGAGCTGATTTCCAATCAGCCCGGCATGGTGGCGGCGACCACATTTGCCTCCAACATTGCACGGGTCAAAACGCTGGCAACTGCCGGTTCGATGGCGGGACGCTCCGTGGTGCTGCTGGGCCGTGCGATGCGCAAGATGGTGACCGCGGGTCTGGAAACCGGCGTATTGGCCGAGTTCCCCAAAACCATCAGCCCGGAAGAAGCGGCCAAACTGCCGCGCAACCAGGTGATGCTGCTGACCACCGGGTCGCAGGGCGAACGCCGTGCTGCCACTGCACAGCTGTCGCGCGGCAAATACCTCGGTCTGAAGCTGAAGCAGGGCGATACGTTCCTGTTCTCCTCCAAAACCATCCCGGGCAATGAAAAATCTGTCAGCCGCATTCAGAACGCGTTTTCTGAAATGGGGGTGGATGTGGTGGATGATCCCAGCGGGTTGTATCACGTATCCGGCCACGCCAACCGGCCCGATCTGGCGGCAATGCATGCGGTGGTTCAGCCACAGATCCTGGTGCCGATGCATGGCGAACACCGCCATCTGCGCGAACATGTGAAACTGGGTGCGGAACATGGGTTTGAGGGCGTGATCGCGCCCAACGGCACCATGCTGGATCTGAGCGGCGAGACCGCCAAGATCGTTGAATTTGTCGAAACCGGACGCACCTATCTGGATGGTCGCGTGCAGATTGGCGCACTTGACGGGGTGGTGCGGGACCGGATCCGCATGGCACTGAACGGACATGTCACCTGCACTATCATCATCGACGAGGATGACAAACCGCTGGGCGAAAGCTGGTGCGAGCTGATGGGGCTGCCGGAGACCGGTATTTCCCGCGCGCCGCTGGTCGAAGTGCTGGAAGGCGATGTCAATCAGTGGCTGATGCGGGCGGACCGTAAAGTGCTGCGCGACGATGACAAAATGCATGAAGCGATCAAACGCATCCTGCGCAAGAGCGGCAATGACGAGATCGGCAAAAAGCCGGAAGTCACCATCATTATCAGCCGTCTGGTTGCGTAAGACTTCGACGCAAAATCAGCGGCTGTTGATGTTCGCAGTCGCTTGGAAAAGGCCACGCCCCCGGGGTGTGGCCTTTTTTGTTGGCGCGGGCCAGCTGCAGCGCCGCTCTGAGGGCGGCGGCGGACACAGTCGCGAGCCGCGCCTGGCCTGGCGGAAAACCCGGTGACTGAAGCGGCGCCAGACAACGTGGTGGTGGCGTTTTGGGTTGACGGCGACGCTGGCGTTGATGCAGCCAGTGATGCAGCCGATGGCGTGGAGGCTGCCGGCGCCGGATAAACCCGTCTCTGCAGCTTGCATAGCAAGCTGCGCGGCCCAACGGGAAAGGGCAGGCGCCGCCTGACTTTGACGGGCGGGAGCATCTGCCGGCGGCGGAAGTGCCAGTTGCAGCCGGGGGATGGCGGGCAGGTGGCAGGGCTTTGGCGCCAGGGTTGCGGTGTTAGGCTGGCAGCAGAACGCAAGTGGCGGGCCTGGAGCGGCAGATGACGCCAGGGGGGCGTAGCGAAAAAGGCCGGCCTGGCGTGACGGATGACACCTGCAGGTGT
>NZ_QOLB01000075.1 GCF_003333265.1 Candidatus Halocynthiibacter alkanivorans | reverse complement strand
AGCGCACTCACGTGGATGAGCGTCGTTAGTCACCATAGGGGGGCTGAGGTTGAGGCTGGCCGCAGAGACCACGTTAGATTCAAGGTCGGCTTTGGGCCGTGCGCGACAGAGTGGCAGAGGGAAGTCGAACACGATAAGGCGCCGCATCGCCGCAAGTCTGCTTTGAGCGCCATTCTGCCCTTCGCCCTACCGATTTGAACGACATTGTTCTGGCGGCGTAAGCCTGCCTTCACTGCAGACGCGAGTTCCGTCAAACAGTGTTTCCCAGGCAAACATTCGCCTTGGACCTACCGCCCCGGCGCATAGCCGATGCGCTGCAAAATGCCCCAATTCACCGATTTTCAGTTAAAACCTTGCAAGGGGCCCCGTCGCTTGCTAAATGACCCGGGCTAACGTTTTTCTTTTTCGACCCACTGTCTCCCGTTTTTCGGCGTCCAGTCTTTCGATCCAGACCGACCACGCCAGGTTGCCGCACGATGCGGGCATCACAAATCAGGAGACTACGGATATGGCCAATGGCACCGTAAAATGGTTCAACACGACTAAAGGCTTCGGCTTCATCGCACCCGACAACGGCGGCAACGATGTGTTTGTACACATTTCCGCCGTTGAGCGTTCCGGCCTGACCGGCCTGGCCGACAACCAAAAAGTAACTTTCGACATCGAATCCGGCCGTGACGGTCGTGAATCCGCTGTGAGCCTCGAACTGGCATAAGCCTTTACGAGCGAAGAGTTTTTGAAATGCGGCCCCTGATTGAGGGCCGCGTTTTGCGTTTCTAGCACAGTGTTCTGCGCTGTCTGGAAAACCTTTCCCAGCAGTTCTGTCAGGTTTGATCCGGAAGACGCACGCAGGCCCCAACAGAATGAATGTCTTCCTCTAATCCCTGCTGCCACCGTACCGGCCTGGCGGGACCGGGCGGGCACCAATGCCGTCTTTGGGATCAGCGACGCCAATCCGGAAGCGATCTTCACCTACGCGGCGCGTCAACTTTCCAAGCGCAACCTGGCATATCTGCACGTGCTTGAACCCGCGCTGGACAGCGGTAGCCCGATGTCTGCCGGTCTGCCGCTGCTCGCACCTGCGTTGCGGGAAGCGTACGACGGGCTGATGATCCTGAACGGTTCCCTCACACAACAAACTGGTCAAAGTGCTTTGACCTCCGACGCGGCGGACGCCATCGCATTTGGGGTTCCATTCATCTCAAACCCAGACCTTGTTGAACGGCTCAGAAACAACATCACTCTGAGTAAGCCGAACCCGGACACATTTTATGGAGGCGGTGCAGAGGGATATACTGACTACCCGGCCAAAGTACTCCAAAGCGCGTAAAAACTTAGATCATTCAGCCGCGCCTCGTCTCCACGAGCGCGGCTGAACATTTTTCGGCGCACTGGGTCATTTCATTTTAGTGTGACGGCCCGAACTCGAACTTGCCGGCTTAGGATGTGGCGTGAAGCTCGCCCAAGCCAACCACAGCGGTCACAAATCCTTCAAACTGCTTTTTCGGGGCAAATGGCTCCGGGTTCATCAAACCCTTCTGAACAGCGGGGCGTTCTGACACGCGCGCCCACCAGCGCTTTAAGTTGGCATTCTCATCCAGCGGCAACGTGCTACAGGCCGGGTGAACGACCAAAAGACGGATCCACGGAGCCACAGCCATGTCGGCAATCGTAAATTCATCGCCTGCGATATAGTCCTGCCCCTCCAGACGGGTGTTCAATACTGACAGGATCCGCGAGACTTCCGAGAAATAACGTTTTGTAACGGGCGGAAATTTATTTCCCCAGGCTGCTGCAAATACCAGATATTGCCCGAACATCGGCCCAAGCGAACCCATTTGAAACATCAAAGCTTCAACTGTCGCGGCGCGGGCCCTGGCCTCCGTCGGCAGAAACCGACCGGTTTTCTCGGCCAGGTACATCAAAATTGCACCGGATTCCGTCACCACCAACCCATCGTCTACCAACACCGGAATTTTTTGGTTCGGGTTCATCGCGGTGAATTCCGGCGTGGATTGCTCGCCACCCAGGAACACCTGGTGCGTGTTGTAAACAAGTCCCATTTCTTCAAGTGCGATGGAGATTTTCAAGCCATTCGGTGTTGCATCCGTATAGAGATCCAGCATTTTCTATCCTCGTCTGGTGCGCAAATGGGTAATCCAATGCGTCTGCTACTGAAAATAGTTCCCATAGAAAGCAGCAACAATTCTTGAAATCGCCACAAGGGTGGTGCAAATATCAACCAATGAACAGCTGGGATGATATACGTTACTTTTTGTCGGTCTCACGATCCGGCTCAGTCAGAGCGGCCGCGACAGCGCTGAATGTGAACCATTCAACCGTGCTCAGACGGGTTTCAAATCTTGAGGCTCAACTGGGTACGCAGCTGTTTGAAAAACTTCCTTCGGGATACCGGCTGACGCTCGCGGGCGAAGAGATCCTTGACCTGGCGACGAGCATGGAGGCGTCCTCTTCTCTGCTGCAAACCCGGGTCTTTGCCCGCGATCAGAACCTGAAAGGCCCGCTGCGCATAGCGATGCCGCCGTCGCTGGCCACTGACTTGCTGATGCCGGACCTTGCTACGTTTTCGCGACTTCACCCAGAAATAGAGCTTCAGATTTCGTCGTCTTATGAGGCGGTAAACCTGACCAAACGCCAGGCCGATCTGGCCATCCGTCTGGTTTACGACCAAGCGGCTTTGCCACAGCATCTCTTTGGGTCAGCCGTGCAGGACGTGCACCGAAGCGTTTATATATCGCAGGCGTTGCAAAGCGCTAATCAGAACGGCAATGCAAAAGTTCCAAAATGGATTTTGAAAGAGGAAGACGGCGATGTTCCATCCTGGGCATCAGACGTGGCAATCCCGGCTGACACACCTCCGGTCAAAGTTAGCGACCTCGCCTCACAGCTTGCTGCTGTGCGCGCGGGCATGGGCATGACAATTCTGCCATGTTTTGTGGGCGACATGGATCAATCCCTGACGCGGCTTAAGGGCGCTGCTACGCACTACTACGGTACGCTATGGATCCTTACCCACGGCGAGACCCGCAAAACAGCCCGGGTCCGGCTATTCGGCGATTTCATCAAGACCCGCATCTCGGCTTACAAGGATTTGCTTGGTGGTAGTGTGCCCATTGACCGGCTGCCACTGGGCTAATCGTTGCACCTTGGTGCAGTTTCGCACCAAGGAACGGCAAAACCCACGACTGTGAAGGCATGACCGCACTCTCTACCTGAAGTACATCAGCGAGAGGAAAACCCATGCCGAAAGTATCAACCCCGCTCCCCGGGGACAAAAACAGTTCCGTTGCCCTGGTCGAAGGCGCGATCAGAAACCCAGCAAACCCCAATCATTTCATGGTTGTGATGCCGGTGAAACAGCCTGTGCAAATCCACATCAATCAGACGCTTGTGGCGGAAACGACCCGTGCCTTGAGAGTCATTGAAATTGGCAATCATGCATACCAGCCCCGGTTATATATTCCGGAATCTGACGTCACAGCGAAACTGACAAAGGTGGACAAGACCACCCATTGTCCTCTGAAGGGGGACGCGACCTATTATGCATTTGGCGGCTCCGAAGTGGCGTGGCGCTACGACACATTCGACTTCGCAAACGTCCTGAACGGGCATCTGTCCTTTTCCGCCCCGGAGATGCGAACCACTGAGGGCGAATAATCTCCCTCACGACATTCTTTATTAATTCAGGAGGCCTGACATGGCAAAAATCACCTTAGAAAAAGCTGTAAATGCACCGCTGTCCGACGTTTGGAAGAGCTGGGACGCGTTCGCCGATATTTACACATTCCACCCCGGCATTGAAAACTCTTATCTGTTGGACGGCAGTCAGCCCACCGGAACCGGCGCCCGGCGGCGCTGCGATTTTGTTGGCGGTAAAAACCACGTGCTGGAAGAGATTGTCGCCTACGAGCCGGAGAAAAAACTGACGGTCAAAATCTACGACGGCAACATCCCCCTGAAAGTCGCGTTTGTGACCTTTGAGTTTCGCGCCCTGGGCCCTCAACGCACCCAAATCACAACAACCGCCGACTACGAAATGAAGATGGGTGTGCTGGGCAAACTAATTTCCCCGATCATGCGCAAGCAACTTGGAGCCGGTCTTGACGCATTGTTGGACGGCAACGCCGCCTTCATGACAGAACGTACAAAGGCAGCCTGACAGCAGGAACACGTCATCAAAGGCTGGCACAGAACGTTCCAGCCTTTTTATCTACACCCCAGAATGCTGAACGCCCCGCTGTTTTTGCAGAGCCGCCGTGATTAAAGTGGGGCAGGCGTCAGTAACGCTACACCAAACAGTCCGTCGGCATCTGTCCACATCTTCTGCATTTGCCACCCATTTTGATGCGCCAGCCCCTGCAGTTGTTCACGTGTGTACTTGTGCGAATTCTCCGTGTGAATGCTCTCACCGGCTGCGAACCGGATGGTTTTTCCGAGCAATTCAACCCTCTGAGCAACCTTGCTGATCAGATGCATTTCGATCCGGCTTTTGCCAGCTTTCCAGCGGGCTTCGTGGCGAAAACCACTCAGATCAAAATCTGCGCCGAGTTCACGGTTGATCCGAGTCAGAAGATTGAGATTGAACGCTGTAGTGACGCCCAGCTTATCATCATAAGCCCGGACAAGGGTCTGAGTGTCTTTGACCAGATCCACACCAATCACAAAGGCAGTTACGCCAGCCATCCCGCGCAACCGGCCAAGCAGCCTAGCCGCGTTATTGATCTGGAAATTGCCAAGCGTAGAACCGGGAAAAAACAGAATCTTAGATGTATTGTCCAAAGAGGATGGCAATACGATATCAGCAGTGAAATCCGCAACAACCGGATGAACATTAAGCGTTTCATATTCTGCTGCGACCTGATGGGCCGCAGCCTGCAGATGCTCCTGCGAGATATCAACCGGCACATAGCTTTGCAGACCAGGCAACGCATTCAGCAGGGTGCGCGTCTTGATGCTGGAACCACTGCCCAGTTCGACCAATGCCGTATGGGCGGACACAAACTCCTGCAAGCTGGCGACGTTGTCCTGAAGTATCCCAAGCTCGGTCCGGGTGGGGTAATACTCTTCCAGTTCGGTGATGGCATCAAACAATTGCGATCCGATGGCGTCATACAGCCATTTGCTTTCGATATGTTTTTGAGGCGCGCAAAGCCCGTTCAGGATGGAACGTGCAAACGCCGTTTCAGAAATACTCTGAGGCGCAAACGCAGTGACAGGCGGGTGGAGGGTCATGTGAGGCTTCCTTGAAGGTCAAAAACGTCGTCAGCAAGCCGGAGCCCAAGCATTTGCCAGCGTTGATGCGGGTAAAAGAACGTGCGGTAGCTCGGGCGCATCTGGTAGACAGGCGTGGCACAGGAGCCTCCGCGCAAAACAAACTGATTACACATGAACTTGCCGTTGTATTCGCCCACGGCCCCCTCGGGCGGACGAAATCCCGGATAGGGTGTGAACGGGCTTTGAGTCCATTCCCAGACATCCCCCCAGAATTGCCCATCCGACCGGTTGTCAGAAGGCAGTGGGCGGAAAGCCCCGTCGTCCAGAAAATTTCCTCTGACCGGGCGGTCCCGAGCAACAACTTCCCATTCTGCCTCGGTTGGTAACCGTTTCCCAGACCATCGTGCGAATGCGTCGGCCTCATAATAGCTCACATGAACGACAGGTGCATCCGAATCGATTGCTTGCGCGCCTTGCAGCGAATAGCTCCACCACGCGCCATCCTGTCGCCACCAATACAAGGGTGTGTCCCAGTTTTCGCGCTCACACGTTGCCCATCCATCGGCCAGCCACAATTCGGGCGTCTTATAACCACCTGCCTCGATAAATGCGATCCAGTCGCGGTTTGTCACCAAGCGGGAAGCCAGCCGGAAGGGGCGCAGATAGGCTTTGTGGCGGGGGCCTTCGCAGTCGTAGGCGAAACCGTCTCCATCATGGCCAATCTCAACCAGCCCGCCCGGATGCTCGATCCAACCGACCGGGACTGCAGCGGTAGCAGGTGCAGGCGTGGGTTCACGATATGCAGGCAGTAACGGATTGTGGGAGAGCGCGTGCAGCAGATCGGTGACAAGCAACTCCTGATGCTGCATTTCATGGTGGCAGCCAAGCGTCGCCAGCGCGCTGATTTCTTCCGCATTGGCACGATCCTCAGCCAGCAGCGCCAGCATTGCCGCATCAACATGCGCCCGGTAGGCTAGGACCGCGTCAACGCCAGGTCTCGAAATCAGGCCCCGGTTTGTTCGGGTATGACGTGGCCCCATTCTCACATAATATGAGTTGAACAGGAACGCGAACCGGTCATCCGGCGAAACATAGCCGGCAACGTGGGGCTTCAGGATGAACTGCTCAAAAAACCAACTGGTATGGGCCAGATGCCACTTAGCCGGGCTGGCGTCTTCCATTGATTGCAGCCCCATGTCCTCAGGCGACAGGTTCTTGACTAACGCCAGCGACCGACGCCGCGTGATCTGATAAAATTCGGCAGCGGGGGCATTTTCAGGCGCTGTCTCAAAGGACTGGTTTTGTTTTTCTAGCGCAAACACGGATAAATATCCCTTCACAATAATACACTACGGCACCCCGTGCGGATCCATACGACCCATCCGGGGTGCCACGTTTTGAGCAGTCGCAAACCATTTTCAGATACGGCGCAACCAGTCGGCCAGGCCCTGGCCAATTAAATGCGGGTGATCCTCCTGCAGAAAGTGGGTGCCAGCCCCGACAAAGCGGGTTTCAAGGTTCTTCACCTTTGCTGTCAGATAATCGACAACCCGCTTTGGCATCAGCGCCCCTGGTTCTGCATAGAACAGAAGTTTCGGGATCTCGCTCGACAGCAGCCATTCGCCGTTCCTGATCACCTCAGCCGTGGCGTGTTCCGGCAGCCCTGCAATCGGAACTTCGCGCGGCCATTGCAATGTCGGCAGGCGGCTTTCGGGTGTAGGATAAGGCGCGCGATAGGCCGCCATCTCAACTTCCGTCAGGCCGCGCATTACACCCATTTCCGGCAACAGTTTCTCAACAAAGAAATTGCCCTGCAAGACCATTTCTTCGCCAACTCCCGGTGTGCGCAGCGCTTTGAATAACTCGCCTATCTGAGGCCCCATCGCCTCATAGCTCGGCGCCGGAAGGCCGGGCGGAACAATCGCCTCCATGAACGCCATTGCGGTAACCTTGTCTGTGTTCAGGCGGGCATAACGCATCCCCAGTGCCGAACCCCAGTCATGGATCACCAGAATAATGTCTTTCAGTCCCAGCGCTTTGACAAACCCGTCGAGATACCTGGCATGCTCTTCAAACGTATAAGAAATATCTGGTTTTCCACTGTCGCCCATGCCGATCAGATCGGGCGCAATCGCCCGGTATCCGCCAGTGACATAGGGGATGATATTGCGCCACAGATATGACGAGGTAGGGTTGCCGTGGAGAAACAGAACCGGCTGACCCTCGCCCTCGTCAACATAGGCAATGTCGGAGCCTTCGACGCTGATTGTTTTCTTGGAAAAAGGAAAGTCCCCAGAAATAGCCAGGCCATAGGGGCTGGTTTCATTCGCTCCGACTGTCTGCGCAGCGGCAACTCCCGGCGTCGCCAGAACCGCAGCAACTGCACCCGATTTCAGTAAAGATCTGCGGCTCAGGCCAGATTGTGACTTTTGTGTCTTCGTTTTCAGCATTTCAGTTTCCTTTATTGAGAGATCAAGGGGAGGGGGATCAGCAAGTCACCACGACTTTGCCGACCTGAGTGTTGGATTCCATGTGGCGGAACGCGTCAGAAATTTCGGCAAGCGCGAATTCATTGCCCTCTGCTGTCGGGACATTTTTTCGACTTTGAACAGAGGCAAACAGAAGCCAATTTCGGCACGTAAACGCTCTGGATCGTTGAACAATTCATCCGCCATGTAACAGCTCAGCTGCGCGCCACTGCGTATCATCGCAAACACCGGCAGCAGCGTATTGGCGGCATCCGGGCCACCGTATTCACCGAACTTAACGACCTGTGTTGTTATCGCAGTTTCGCCGGTGCACTGATCCGTATGCGCCTGAAATGTCATCGCCTGTATCCTGTGGTGTTTCGCCTGGCCTGCCACTTCCCCCGAGCGAGAGAACTGTGGAGCTGGTGTGTTGCTGTGATCCACAGATAGTGGCGCAATTGAGCAGCGGAACCGTTGATTTATGCGGATTGTTGGTGCTAAATTGCACCAATGAATGATTGGGATGACCTTCGCTTTTTTCTGGCCATTGCGCGCAAAGGATCGATCCGAGGCGCGGCCGTGCTGCTTGGCGTGAACCACTCAACGGTTTCACGACGCATTGATGCTTTTGAAAAGAAACTCGGCACGCGCCTGTTTGAACGCCTGCCGTCCGGATATTTTATCACCCCGGCCGGCGAGGAAATGAGCCGTTCCGCCGCCAGGATCGAAGCTGAATTCGATACCATCGGACGACGGGTCACCGGCCGCGATGCGCAGCTTGAAGGCTTGCTCAGGGTCACGGTCCACGATTCCCTGGCCCAAAAACTGCTGATGCCGGATCTGGTCGCTTTTGGACGGGAGTATCCTGGCATCGAGCTGGAGCTGATTATCTCGCATTCAATGGCGGATCTTGCCCGGCGCGAAGCAGATGTTGCCATCCGGATCTCCAACGACCCACCAGACAGCCTCGTCGGCCGGCGAATTGTCCGCTATGCCACCTCTATCTATGCGTCACATGAGTATCTGGCGCAGCATGAAAATCTGAAAAATCACACTGATCTGACCTGGATTGGCTGGAACGACCGGGTGCCTGATCCGCAATGGGTACGCGACAGCCCTTATCCTGACGTGCCCGCCCGCAACCTCATTTATCACCCACTGACCCAACTGGAAGCAGTCAAAGCCGGAATGGGTTTGGCCATGTTGCCCTGTTTCATGGCCGACACAGAACCAACATTGCGCCGCGTTCCGCCCGCAACCGCCACACCCAACCGCGATATCTGGATTTTGACTCACGAGGATCTGCGTCACACGGCCCGCGTTCGTCTGTTCACCGATTTCATTGCAAAAGCGATGCTTGCCAGGAAAGATTTGCTCGAAGGCCGGAGTCCGATCAACAGCCCGGCCTCTGTCAGATGACGGAGTCTGCTGCGGCTTCCTTTCCGCCCTTTCGCGCCGAAATGTGCCTGGTGCAGCAATCGGGGCACGTCCCTCCGCCATAACTTTCGAGAAAGGCCCTTACTGGCCAATACTACGGGCGTACGTTCCGGACCGCCTTATTGGCTGATGGCTCCAAACCGCGCTGGCCCGGCGCACAACTCAGACTCCCCTGACAGGCGGCCATACAAGTGACCTGTTTTGTTTTGTGCCGTGCCACGCGCTCAGAGGGGGCACAGGGCGCTGAGTAAGATGTCAGCCTCATAGCCCCGGCCTGGTGCATGGAGTCGACGCTCAGCGGCGTTAAAATTGCGCATCCAAATTTAACGTGATTCTGCCAGGCCATTCCGTTCTGCCGGATCCTGCCTCGCCAGGCCTTTCGTCTCGCCAGGCGGTGCAGATCTGGTGTCGGTGATTTAGTCCTGATCTGGCGCGATCCGGGGCCAGGAGAGCCGGTTGTTTCAGATTGTCATGAAATCATGATAACAGATTGAATTTATAACATTTTTATCGCTCCGGGTCCTTCCCAGCCCTTTCGGTCTGCCGGGGGGAGCGCGGAGCCCGGAACTCGCCGATTCTGCTCAAGTTCTATGCGACAACGGGGTTTATGTACCGATCAGTCCAGTTTCAGCGGAGGGTGACCAGACCGGTTCGGTTTCTGCGGCGGCGCCTGCCGGGCACGGGATCGTGAGATGTGTTATCTCAAAAATTGTGGATGGGGAGCGGAACACCCCAGAACACCCTGGGTTTAGGGGGTGGGTCCGGTTTTTGTCCTTATTTATAAGGCTACAGAACAGTAGAACACCCAGAACACCCTATTTCTATAGAGTAATACTTTAAAGGAGGAGGCGTAAGGGCATTAGGGCAGGGATAATACACTGCCCCCTCATTCTGAGTAGAAAGAATGGGGGTTTGGGGTGTTCTGGGCTGTTCTGCGGCGCGTCGTAAGCGCCATAAGGTGCTGTAATATAACCTAAAAACAGCTAAAACACCTCCCTAACACCGGGGTGTTCCGGGGCTGTTCTGTTCTGGTTTTTGCCCGGTTTTCACATTTGTCGGGGCTAAAATCTGTTCTCACCTTTTCGTTGACAACTCACTCTGCCATCACTTGCCAATTATCTCATGAAACGAGAAAACAGGGAGAGACACTTTGGGACCGGCCGCTTTACACCTTATCGCCAACCCCGTTCAGGGTTACGCCGACGATACCAAAAGGGGGCGTGAAGGACGCAAAGCTCCTATTCCGAGACGACATCCATCTGGTGGCAGGCCTGGACGAGGGGGATCTCATGCGCGATGCCCTCACCTTTGACATCCTGATGTCGGTGATCGCGGACCGCCGCCTCACTGAGCTGCGCGAGCCGCCCCGGGCAGATCGTCGCCGCGCGGCCGGCGAACTGAAGCAGCTCGGGAAGCCGTCCGCCATGTGGACGCAGTTGGAATGGACGGTGGGCGAAACCGCGGCCGCTTCGGTTTGTGTCAAAGAGGCCACGGGTAGGTGCAGGACTGGTGGGACGCCAGGTCCCAGTCGTGGTCCGTGTAGGCCCACAGATCGCCTTGCATGTGGAAAGGAGGGCCGTCGTCCGCCGGCTGGATGTCGCAGGACCACGCGTCGAAGCCCCGCGCCCTGAACGCCCGGCGAACCACGCCGCTGCACTCGTAACCGATGAGAACACACGCGGCCCGGTCAATGGAGCAGGTCCCAGTCAGGGTCGACCTCGTCAGCGGGCACCCAGAGGTCGGTGGTTGTCACGCCCTTCCGCACCCACCAGCGGGCTTTTTTACCGCCCCGTGTGACATTCCCCTCCGGCGCCCAGTCCGTCAGTGTTTTCAGGGCCGCACTGATGATGTTTGGGGCGTTGCGCCCGAGGCCCCGGATGATCGGGTTATCGGCAAGGTCCTCCTGCACCGACGTTACGGACACATAGGCCCGCTTGTAGCGGATTCTGTCGTCCCTGACGTCCACGTCCTCGACGTCGCCGGCGTCGTCGAAAACCCCCTCTTTGTCGAGATACTCCGGAAGGATTTCAGCCACCTGTTCAAAGGGCTGGATGAGGCGCGCGTCCTCCCGCAGGTCGGTGGCCTCTGCAATGGCCTCATCCGACTTGAGCTTGACCATCAGCGCCCCCTCAGGCTGGGTTTTCCGCATTTCGCGGTAGCGGTGCAGCGCCTCGGCCCAGAGCTGATACCGGACTTCGATCAGACGCTTGAAGTCCACCACCCCGCCCTTGGGGATGCCACACTTGATTGGCAGGAACCTTGTGTTGCCCGACGAGTCTTTCAGATACTCACTCAGGTTTGTGGTGCCGGCGAAGATGCAGCGGCGCGGGAAGTTTTCTTCGTTCTTACGGTATGAAAGCCGGACCGTGTCGGAGGTCAGCGACAGGTGATTTTTCACGTCAAGCACGCTCGACCGCGACATCCCCGACAGCTCACCGAGTTCGACAATGAAGCTGTTGCGCTGCTGCTCGACCATCTCCTGCTTGTGTTTGAAGTCGGAGGAGAGAGTTACGTGGTATTTTTCGAACGCGAGGACCTGGAGCGCCCCGGACTTGCCGATGTCCTCCTCGCCCTCCAGCACGATCACTAGCCGGAACACACAGCCGGGCTCATAGGTCCGCAGGGCAGCACCCATAAAGAAAATATGGCCGCATTCGCGGTGGTAGGGCGTGTCTTCGGCCTTGAAAAAGTCGATGAAGAAAGTGTCGAGCCGCTCCACCCCGTCCCAGTCCTCACGCTCCATGTGCCGCTTGACCGGGTTGAAGCTGTTTTTCTGCGCCGCCAGCAGCGCCCCGGTGTGGAGTTGCAGATCGGTGACTTCCATTCCGTATCCGTCGAATTCCCGGGACTCCGAAAAACAGACCGCCAGGTTTGCAAAGTCGGTGTCGCTCACCGGCCTGCCATCGTGGCCATTGGGGATCGGCTCAAAGTGAAGGTCGCAATTCGGGAAATCCAGCGGCCGCAGGAGGTGCGGCGTCCCGGTCAGTTCGTTGGTTGCAATCGAATGGCAAATCCGGATGTCGTTGCACATGATCCGGCTGATGTTGGCTTTGGTCTTTTTGATATTGCCGTTTGTGTCGCGGGTCAGGCGGTTGACCCATTCCGGGATGGCCTTTTTCTTCGGTTTCTTCTTTTTCTTTGCCACCGGCTCGCCGTCATCATCCACCACTTCGAATTCACGTTCACTGAGGTCGTCCTCCTCGTCGTCATCGACCACCTCAAACGCCCTACAAGAAACATTACTGGCCGCAAGCTCGGCCGTCACCTCATCGTATTTCTGCAGCTCCTCGACCATCGCGATATATGACGGCAGATTGGTCGGGCTGGTGTTTTCGGGCTTGCCCTTGTCGAGGTCGCCGTAGAGGTGAAGGCGGACCATGTCAAAGGAGTTGCAGAGCTGCTCCCCAATCGGGTCAGAGCCGTGCTGTGAATAGATGAACAGCCCGTCGTCATAGACAATCGCGCCGTTTGAGCCTGTCCCCTGGATGTAATTATAGCGAACGTCGCTGCCCGGGCTGACACTCGGCTCGTAGACGTCAGGGAGGAAATCGGCGATGGCAGCTTCAATGTCGTAAGTCCGGCAGAACGCCCCGACCATGCCGCGCTTTGTTGTGGGGTCTTCAGCGCGAGTCCCCCGCTCCGACAGGCGCTTTTTTGTGCGCGTCTCGGAATAGGGCAGCAGAGTGTAGTCCTGCCAGTCGTAGTCAACCTCCTCAGCCAGGAACTTCTTTGCGTCGAGGATTTCGCCCTCATTGGCGAGACTCCAGAAATCCTGACCCTTCGAGATCGATGGCAGGTACATGAGCTGAGCGATGCGGAACGACACCTCGTCAACCGCATCCATCGACTCCGCGACCGTGGCGAACAGCATCGAGGCCATGATCCGCGAAATGGCGACGAAACGGACCTCGTCAACCGGCCCTTTGAGGGGGAGATACACGCGAAACTTTGGCTTTCCGGCCGTATGTGACCGGGTCGTGTGCGCCACAAACGTGTATGTGAAGAGCCCAGAAAGCTCGCTCATAAAATAGTCAAACTGCTTGCGTGTCGCGTTGTCGACGTCGAGGTTGATAAGATAGCGTTTTGTCACGTTTTCACGTTTGCGCCGCCCGCCTTTGCAGGGGCCGCCGACGACAAACTTGCCGCATTTCGCTTTTGCCTGGGCGTCAGGATCAAGCGCCATATATTGGGCGACGGTGAGGTTTTTATCGACCGTCGGCTCCTGCATCATCTCCTGGAACCCGGACCACGGAATTTCCCGGTTCTTGACCATTCCCATGTGTTCCAGGCCGTAGCCCTGTGCGAATTTTATCTGTGTGAGATCGGTATTCGATCTTTGTTTTTTAGCCATGTGAAACCTGACCCTCCGTCATAAAGGGTTAGGCTGAACGGAACTTAGCTGCCCGCTTCTCGGCTTTACGCGACTCGGAATTGCGCGCCGGATAGACAATTTCCTCTGGCAGGACAAAGTCGAAAAGCTCCTCGCGCAGAATCACATTGGCGGCGTCCGACTCACGGCTCAGCCGAATCAGATACTGCGCAACACGCAGCGACAGCCGGTTGTCTGTGAAGGACCGGTACATGGTTTGATTAGAGAACCCCAGCTCCCATGCGAGACGCGGAATGTCCAGTATTCCCTGACGTGTCCGGTACTCGGGAAACTTGTAAGTTATCAAATCATACAGGGGTCCGAAAGAATATTTGCGGCCGCTCAGATAGTTAAAATCTTGGGTGCTCATGGGCCTTACCTCATGTTCCTGGAGATGATCCTTGACTCATCGCTAGCATGAATGTTTGGTTGACCCAAGTAAAAATTGATTATTAGTTGAAATCCGGTTACCGATGGAAACCAACGCAAATTGGGAAGCAGAGGAGCGACGAAATGGCACTTGAAAACGTAGTGACGAATCTCGCTACGGCGTCGGATCGGAGCACGGCGGCGCTGATGGCGGCTGCAACAGGCGGGGAGCCCACGCCTTCGAAAGGCGGTCGTCCGCCCAAGGTAATGGTGGAGGAGAAGAAAGCTGCGGATGAGGTCGCACCCGAGAAGCCCGCCGCGAAAAAGCCCGCCGCGAAAATGACTCGCAAAAAGAAGCCTGCGGCGATTGAGGCGCGTGACGAAATCAGCCTCGTCGACATGCGTGCGCTGGCGAAAAGCTACATCCAGATCGACGACGCGAACGGCCGTGCACCGAACCGCGAAAACATCGCTGCGGCGTTTGATCACCTCAGCGTCACCAACCTTGGGAGCATTCCCGAGGACCGCGATATGCGGCGCATGGCGCTCTACCTCGACACCTGGATCGCAGGCAATGAAGTTAACTTTGAGGACCTGGACGGGAAGGTCGCTGAGTCACCCGACGACGACGAAGAAGACGACATGCTGGGCTGAGCTGCCCATCAACACAACAACATATAAGGAGTAATACATTGCAGAATCCAATAGCCTATAAATTATTGACCGATGCAGCCGATGCCATCAACGGCGAGCGTGCCGGAGACTACGGCCCTGCGATCAGGAATTTCGAAAAAATCGCCGGTCTCTGGACGGCTCTGCGGCCTGAAACCCCCGAGGGGTTCAAGGTGAAGTTCGAGCCGTCTGATGTCGCCACGATGCTGATGTGCGTCAAGCTCGCGCGGCTGCAGAACACACCGGACCACGAGGACTCGTGGAAAGACATCGCCGGTTATGCGGCGCTTGGGCACGAAGTGTCTTACGACGACGGCGATGGCGGCGAGGAGCTGACCGACCAGGAGAAAGACGTCGTCGGGGGGCATCCCGATCACTGGCTCCAGATTGCGAAAAGCGTAACGCATTCGGAGTTGATTGGGCGGGTTACCGATTTTGTAAACCGTTCAAAAGACTGCTGCGATTATGTCGATGCGTGCACAAAGGGCATTGGGTTTGCAAACGTTCTCGACATGGGCGGGGTCGACGATATCGCCCGGCTCTGGCTGCAGCTTGAACTGTACGACGTGGTCGGCCCCGAGCGCGCCGCAGTCCTCCGGGAGGCGCTCGACAACGAGATGAAAAAGTTTTTTGACGACTACGCTGCGGACCCGACTGTCACCCACCGGAGGCTGCCCTACCGTCCGCGCCCAACCCCGCCGGCCGGCTGCGTGACTGAAGGCGACGAAGACAGCGATCAGGAATACGTTCTGGAGCGGCTGCCGTACCGCCGGCACGCAACCTTGCAGCGCCGCAACCCAGTGGACAACGTCTCTCCCGAGAGGTTGCCCTACCGTTGGCCCGCACCCGAACAGGCGCAGAAGGGCTGATGTTGGGCGCTCACGCCAAATTCTCGCCGCCGTCGGCGCACCGCTGGCTCGTCTGCCCGAGGCAGTATGTTGCTGTCGACGACGGGCGGCGGCGATGGCAATGGCGGCGGGAGTTCATTCTGCGCGGCGGAGGGCACAGGCTCGCACACTGTTCGCGAATACTGTCTCAACTTCGAGCTGGAGCCGGTGGATTTTCTCGGCGACGTCGTGCAGATCGAAGGTTTCGAAACCACCATAGCAGAGGAGTCCGTCAAGGCGCTGACAGCGGGATTGAGCGGATAAGACTCCGCCCCGGTAAAAAATACTTCGAGCACCGGGTGACGCTTGTACGCTGGCTGCCTGACTGCTTGGGCACGCTGGACTGCGGCATTGTCGGTCGCGACGTGATTGCGCTCGATGGCCTCAAATACGGGGCAGGGATGCCGGTGCCGCCTGGGGGAACCGAGCAACTGCTCACCTGCGCGCTCGGGTTCTGGGACAATATCGTCCGGCACAAAACCGTGGTCACTGATTTTCTGCTGGTGATCGACCAGCCCCGGGCAGTCAGTGGCGGTGGCAAGTGGGAATGCACGCTCGACGAGCTGCTGGAACACGGCGAGCGTCTCACAAAAGAAGACGCGCGCATTGAGGCGATGTCGTCGGGCCTTGAAGACGGGTTTGCCCGGCGCAAACTGATCACGCCGACCCAGGCGAGGGAACTCCTGTCGGCAGACCCTGCCTGGCGGTGGCTGGCGAGGCAGATTGTGCAGTCAGACGTAAGGCCCGTTCCCGTGGATGAGGACGTCAAAAAGTAGGCGATTTCATCGCCTTGTAAGTTCGAGGTCGTGGATTTAGCTGCGACCTAAATGTCACGTTGGGTGAGCATAAAGGCGCCGAACGTGCGTAAACAAGAAGGGAAATACTGTGACAGAAAAAGACAAAAAAGAGAGAGGCCTGGGCGAAGTTTACCTGAAAGACGTGCGCCTGTCGTTTCCGCGCCTCTTTGAGAAAACATCTTCTGTCGACGGCGGCAAGAAAAAGTACCGCGCGAACTTCCTCATCGACCCTGTCGAAAAACTCGGCGCGAAAGTCATCAAAGCCATTGAGAAGGCGAAGAAAGCTGTCGAGAAAGAAAAGTGGGACAAGACGCCGAAATACAAAGACGACCGCTGCTGCTTCCAGGCAGGCGAAAACTTCACCGCAAGTGAGACCGGTGAAATTTACGGCGGCTATGAGGGGATGATGGTGCTCAAGGCGTCGGGCGACGGTCCCTTGAAACTCAAGTACAAAGGCAAAGGGGGCAATCTGACGCGGGATGACGACGACCCGTTTTACGCGGGCTGCCGTGTCGACGCGATTGTCCGCATCTATCCCATCACGAACAAAAAGCAGGGCGGCACCGGCCTTTTTGCTGGGCTTGAGGGTGTTTCCTTCCGTCGCGACGACGAGGCGTTCGGTGCCCCGGGTCTGAGCGATGACGCGTTTGAGGAAGTCGACGACGACGATGAATACGCTGACGACGAGGATGACGACGACGATCTCCTCGACTGATCACCCGGATCAAGTGCGGTGCTGGTTCTGGGTTGAGTTCCCGGCACCGCAGGCGTGGCTTCGCCAACGATCCGTGACGTGTCTCGCCGACATCCGATTGCGTCACGGATCATCGTAAAGTCACGGCCACGGACTCAACCTCCAGTTCGGAGGGCGGCACACGATCTGGTATGGCTTAACTCTGTCACTGAAGCGGTGCCAGCAGTTCGACGCGCGGCTCAGACGTCCAGGACAGGAGAGTCCGCACGTGTTCATCCACCACATTGTCGCTAGCGGCACGTTTGATGAAAGACTCGTGAAGCTCTTGGCAGGAAGGGCGAAAACGTAGCATCAGCTCACCAAAGTCACCAAATCATGCCACGAAAAGCCGTTTAAATTGAGTTTCTGCCGAAATGGATTGATAACTCACTTCTTCATTGAAAAAGGGGATTTTCAACTTTATCGTGATTTGCTATATGGTGTATCAGATGTGAGGACATTTTCATGAACACAGCATTAGAACACCGCAAGTCACCAGGCGCAGACAATTCCCTAGGCACTACTCCGGGCGAAACCCTTGGCGCGCGCCTGAAAGAGATGATGGCGCTGCACCCGCGCGCGCCCGCAGCTGAGCACGGCAGGCTGACATGGCTCCGCAACGAGTTAGAAGAAGTTTCCGGCGTAAAAGTTTCGCTGGAAACCGTCCGCAAGTGGGCCGCTGACGAAACCATCCCGCGCCCATCCAAACTGCCCGCGCTGGCGAAGGCGCTGGACGTCGATGAAGCCTGGCTGTCGCTTGGTCGCAAACCCACACTCACGCTGAAAGAAACGCGCCACGAGGTCCGGTCAGCGCAGAGCGCCTCGCTCTACGTCGCCGGTATCCTCGGGATGGCAGGCGTCAACGTCGCCTTCGCCGACGAAAAGGATGAATCCGGGACGCATATGTACGCGATCTCTTCAGGCTACCATGTTCCCGTCTGCGTGGCGCTGGCCGAGGAGGCTGACGCGACAGTCACGGTGAGCCTTGACGGCGTGAAAGGCGAGCAGGTCACTCTGGCGGTCCTCCCGCGCGGTAGGGATACGTTCCTGGTCTTCGACGTCACCCAGGCAGACTTCGCCCCCCGAGGCGGCCATTGCGCTGCTGTGTTCACCCTGGAAGACGGTGCGGTGAAACAGACGGGGACCGACGTGGTTTGCCCCCGCGTGACGAACATCGGCAAGATTCACAAACTCGGAAAATAAACCCGCCGCCACGTCCCGCGTGCTCGGCCACCGTCGTCCTCCCAAGAGCGGCGGTATTTACGCTCCCCGGTTCGATTCCCGAAAGGACAGTGGTTCGAGTCCCGGCGTCCCGAAAAAAGTTAAAACCCTGATTGCGCCCGACGAGGACCTCCGATTGTTTCTCCGGTGTTTCCCCAGATGTAAAAACTATCTTATAAGTCGTTGAAATCATGCAGAGTACTGTTCCGGCCAGCGGTACCACATTGAATTTAAAGAGGGTTTCTGCCCCTTCATTTTCGGCGTGATCACATCCATTACTCATTCATTACTCGCTTTGTTCTGGGTGCTTGTTTGACGCAGTTCAATAACGCGACTGATCCCTTGCAATTTGTCGCGCGCGTAGATGTCTGTCGCGGACATTTGGGTGTGCTGTGCAGCGTCGCGCAGCGCATATGGATCAGCGGCCATGTTCTTTGCTTCGGTTGCGGAAGCGCCGGCACGTGGGCCGGTTCGGGTGTTCATGCCACGTCAGTTGGGCAAGGATCGCGAGGGCAACTTTGTTACGGATCGCGACGGAAACCTTGTTCGGCTGGATGTCGGATATCAGGGGCGCAAAGCCATGCAGCGGGCCGACGCGTTTGGCGTGATGCAAGTGCAGGCCCGCAAGCGGGTGTTCACTGCCGGACAAATTGAAGCGGGCTACGGCTATGCTGCCCTGTTTGAACGCTATGCCAATGCCGGTGTGCGCTGTTCGTCGCTTGAGGTGATGCCGTCAGGTTCTGGCGGCGGTGGTGAATACATCGATGCTTTGTTTGATCTGGGTAGGCGGCTGCGATTGATCCAGTCCCGGATCGGTGGCGGGCTGGCAAAAGAGATCATGCGCAGTAAGCCTGGCACAGATGCGCGCCGGGTGATCACTGACCGGCAACAGGTGGATCAGGTCTGTCTGGCGGGCAAGACGATTTCGCAAGTGCTGAGGTATTACGGTTCGATCAACATCGAAGCGCTTTTCGGGCGCAAGGCGTGGGTCGGGCTGGAGCTGTCCAGCAAGGTGGACACGACTGCAATCGTGATCGCCATACCGGTTGATGGTCTGATTTATCTGATTTCGTTCACCTTCCTGCCGGTCGACCCCAAAGGGTTCATCCAGCGGGCGCAGATGGAAAAACGCGAGTATTTCGCCTGGCGCGATGATGGCTGGCTTGAGGTTCACACGGGCGGGTCGATTGATGAGGCTGAAATCGTCAACCGGCTTGATTGGGTACGGCAAAAACTCGATCTGCAAGAGTTCGCATATGACCCGTGGGGCATGAAATATCTGGCCGATGAACTGGACAAAAAACGCTTCCCGATGGTCGAACTTCGGCAGGGTTATGCATCGATGTCAAACCCGATGAAGCGGTTTGAAGAAAAGATTGCCCAGAACAAGATCCGGCACGGGGGAAACCCGGTGCCGGCCTGGCAGATCGGCAATGTTAACCGCGACGAAGACGCGGCGGAAAATGTGAAACCGAATAAGAAAAAATCCAACGGGCGGATCAATGCCGCCGTTGCCGCCATTGTTGGACTGCAATCCTTCGTGGCTAATATCGAGTTAACGCAATTGCCGTGAAATCGCCCCATGCAAACTGGGTCATTCACCAATACAGCAGATCACCGCGACCGGAATGTCCCGTCAGGGATGGTTCGGGCGGAACGCATTGAAGCGGCCTTCGCCAATCTCGATCACCCGGAAACAATCCTTTACGAACTGCCAGCGGACGTTGTCTGGCCCAGGAGGGGCGGCGAAAGCATCTGGTGGGAAATCGGGCAACATCCGGATAAACCCATTGTGCCTTTCAAATTGCATTTGGTCTGAGCGTCGGATTGACCAGCCGGGGATTTGGTCTCTGACAATAGCCAGCCATGTGCAGTTGCAGCATTTTGTCAGTATGGGCGGAGAGCAATATTTCGCTGCGATCAGCACCAATGACTGCTGAGCGGGGCGGTTTCAACGGGTCAACGCAAGTCCACAGTTCCCATAAAACGTGTTCCAACGCGATCCTTAAGGCTGGTTTACGCGCCGGCAAAACACTGGAATTTTCGGAGTAGAACGCGAATCTTAGCTACCCACCGCGCGCTTCAATTCGAATTTCCCGCGGGGATTTTCCGTTGCAACTGATGAATGCACGATTGAACGCACTGCGGCTATGAAATCCCACAAGTTCGGCAATACGCTTTACCGGCAAGTTTGACGCTGCCAACAAAGTGGCCGCCTTTTTCATTCGTAGATTTCGAAGCAAATCCATCGGTCCGGCCCCGTAAGAGTCGGAAAAATGCTTGGCAAACGAAGAGCGGCTCATGCCTGCAATATCTGCAAGGCTCGCTACGCTGTGTGGATTTTCCGGATGGTTCAGCATTACACGCAGTGCAATCCAAATTTTTTCATCCGAAAGGGCAGACATCCATATAAGTGCGGAATCCTGTGCAATTATTCGCTTGCGCAGAAGATGGATCATGCATTCCAGAACGAGTGTGCGAACCATTGCCTGACTGCCGAGTTGCGGCGCGGAAAGCTCTGTTATCATCCGTTCAAGTGGAGCGACCAGCGCCTGGTCGGTGATATCGGATTCGGTCAAAGGTTCGCGCACCAGATCAACAATCCCCTGGCTGCCTCGCAACGCAACATGAATGCGGCTGCAAACCGCAAGAAGTCTATGCTGGGGAAGGGAATTAGTAGCAGAAACGACGTGATGTGCCAGACCCAACTCTGCGGGGAGGCATTCGGGAAGAGGACCGTTTTTCATACCAAACCCCCGCAGAATGTGGAATTCGAAAGCGGGAACAAGCACAAGCGTGCCCGGGTACAGCGGCATGCTGGGTCTGTTTTTGAATACAATCTCACCTTCACCAGCCAAAATGTGATGCAGAGTTGCTCCGGCAAGGCGTCCCAGACCCAGATCACATTTACCGTGCAGTTCACACACGGCAAATGGCGTGGTCAGAACTTCCATTTCATCGAAGACATGGGCAACTGGCATAACGAAATCTACGGGGCCCTTGGATGAAAGTACACCATTTTTCGGCTGAACGGGCGCATCTTCCGGACGAAAAGGCACATCATAGTTGTCACATTGTCAGCACCATAACTTGCAAGGAGGACCAAACAATGTGTGAATATCACGACGATAAAACGATCAGCCGGCGCCAGGCCCTGGCAGGCGGTGTTGCACTGGCGGCAGCCACAACCGGTGCCAGCGTGGCCAGCGCACAATCTGGCGAATCCCCTTATGTCGACCCCGCAAGCCCGGCGCTGCCGCCAAGCGATATGGTGCTTGATTTGCCACGTACCGCACTTGTGGTCACCGATCCTCAAATCGATTTCCTCAGCCCGGATGGGGTAACCTGGGGCGTGGTCGGCAAGAGCGTCGAAGAACACAATACAGTGCCAAACATTGGACGCCTGTTCGCGGCGGCCAAGCAAGCCGACCTGACGGTGGTGATCTCGCCGCATTACTACTATCCGACGGACGGCGGCTGGAAGTTCGAGGGCGGGCTGGAAAAACTGATGCACAAAATCAGTATGTTCAGCCGCGCCGGCCCCTATGATATGGATAACTTTGAAAACTCAGGCGCAGATTTCATGCCAGAGTACAAAGAGTACATTCTTGACGGCAAAACAATCATCTGTTCGCCGCACAAGGTCTATGGCCCGGAAGCCAATGACCTGGTACTGCAACTGCGCAAAAACCACATCGACCAGGTGATACTGGCGGGCATGTCCGCCAATCTATGCGTCGAGTCGCATCTTCGCGAACTGCTGGAACAGGGTTTCGAAGTGGCAGTTGTGCGTGACGCAACCGCAGCGGCAATGCTGCCCGAAGGCGATGGATACCTCGCCGCCATCACCAATTTCCGCTACATCGCCAACGCGCTTTGGACAACGGAGGAGGCGGTCAAACGAATGAGCGCCTAAGCGTCGTCGTCGGATCGCATAAAAACAAATCAATTAGAGGGAGTATCAAATAATGAACATCAAAAGCATGATTTCCGTCGTGACGCTTGGCTTCGGTGTCGCTCTGTTCTCCACGGCTGCGAGTGCTGGGCCGAATACGACATTGGTTCTGCAAATGTTGGGAGACGGCGAACAGGTCGGCGATTTGGCTGAGGTATCTGCCCGCGTCGGCGTTGATCTGAGCGGTAAAGATCTCGGCTTTGCACTGACTGACTTTGCCTGCCACGAAGTGCCGCTTATCGACCCGGCGACCAAAATGAAGCTGGGAAGCGGGATCGATTGTCTGGCTGGAATAACGCCGGATGACAAGGGCGGTATGACATTGACTGGCGTGTCGATATTCCTGCTGCCCGGGGGCACCATCATCTCCAAAGGCGAGACCAGCGCTGCCCCGTTCATCGATGGTGTGGGGTCTGGGGATGGGGCCCGCAGCCACATCACTGGTGCCATCCCGATGAGCGATAACATCCTTGCCACCACGGGTGATTTTGAAGGCATGACCGGCAAATCCCGTCTGTCCGGGATGATCAAAGCCGGCGGCGAGAAAATGATGTTCGACTGTCTGTTCGTTCTCGACCTGGAACATACGTAGATTGCTGAGCCGGGCTGACAAATCGAAGCTCAATGTCGGGTGCGCGCATCTTAGCTGCGCGCACCCGACACATCGCTTTGCTTCGCGCGGATCGGCTCAACTTTAGTCCAGACGCGAGAGCGTTCCGTTTCGCCGCAAACATGCATGTTCAGATCCTGGGCAAGACACAGGGCGGCAAGCGTCACCCTCACACCGCCCACTTCCTGCGCCGGTTCGACCGCCTCACGACCATAGACGTAATCGACAAGCTGGTGCGCTTCAGACTGGCTGCTCCAGTGGATTGGACCGGTTCCAGCGCTTCTTCAATGAAGCGATGATTTCTTTCAGTCTTATCGCCCCAAATATCCTCTCCGAAGCAGGCGATCATCCAGGGCCGAATGCGGGTTTGAAAATAGATGTGGCTTTGTTTCAGGTCGCTCATGTCAGGTTCCACTTTGCTTTGTATCCGGCGATGAGATCAGCGGGGAATTGAGAGGCCCAGCCGCAATGGGGCACTTGAACTGCTCCCCGGTGAAACGTGTGCGAGGCATGCTGCAGCTGTCCCCGTCGCCGCAGTAAGGCGTGTATCCTGGTCGGGTCATCAGGTTGTTGCGGATGATGCTGATGCCGCCCCCCCGTTCATGGGGCTGGTTTGGCGCGCGCCCCGGAAACCAGGTATTGAACGGCCTGTGGTGGGATTCAGCGAGCAGATCCAACGAAATCAACGGGTAATAGCCCGCTGAAACGGTTCGCAATTTTGGGATTTCGAAATATCTTGCTTCACGGCGTGCCGGTTCGAGCCCGGCCAGTGGTACCGGCATCAGTTCAATAAGGTTTCAGGCTTCGCGCCGGCAGTGTGGTCACCGCCACAATTCGTCTGATCCGCTATTTCGCTGCTGGTCTTCCTGATTTCGGCAGCGTGAAGCAGCGATGAGCCCTGTCGCCCGGACTGTTGCCAACAGAGCAGCGTGAAATTTTCCGCCGGGCTGAAGCCGCCGCTTTGTTTAGGGCGGTTTACTGAATTTCCAGCGGGACCTAGAATTGAAAAGCGCTGCCGCAGACCGGCGGCGGTATGACCTTATCGGAACTGGCCCTGGTCAAATCAGCATCTGAGCGAGGTGCACGGTTGTGCCCGTCGCGCTGATCGCCGGAATAGCTGTTGGGGCGGCGTGCAGAGTGATCCGCCACGCCCCGTCTCAGGCAACAAAGAGGTCGCGGAAAACGTGGCGTGCAATGTCTTCACGCCGCAGTCCGAGGCTGGCCAGTTTTTTGTCGGTCATTGCGTTCAATTCGTTTATCTCATCCGCCCGGGCTTTTGCCTGGCCAAAGGCAACTAAACCCTGAGAGATGGCGCGGAAGAACGATGCGACGGAACGAGCAACTTTTGAAATCTGGCCATGTGCTGCCGGGGCATTTGCAGTAATATTTGTCATTTGAAACCTCATTCCATTGCGATGGTGGCGTTTTCTGTTGATCACAACATAGGCAGGCAGGGGCGCAACCACCAATGCCGGTTGCGCAACGCCGCTATGCACCATTGCAGGGAAGATCATTATTATGCCGTCACCATAATGCAGATGAGCGAACAAGAAGCCGTGCGGGAAAACGGGTGCAATTACCCTGATCGGTTCGGACAGCAATCTGGCCCGCAGACTGTCTGATATCTTCAGACCTGCTGCGGGCCAGCAACCGGGACGGGCGTTATTTGGCCAGGCTGTAAACTGTTCCTGGCTTTGCGTCGATCAGCGTGGCACTCAGCCCCGCCTCTGTCATCGCGGCGGCCAGATCAGAGGGCCGGTCACCGGCATCGGCATTCAGCCGGTTGTGATGGGCAAAAACCGTGGTCAGATTTGGATTTCCCTCGGTCAGAAATTTCGCCATCAGCGCCACGTCAGCCGCGCGCTGTGCCGGGGCGTATGCTAGCAACGCGACGTCCGGCTGGAACATTTCTCCCCACAGTTTCATATCCAGGGTGATGTCAGTGCTGCCACTGAAATAGAGTGTATAGCCGTTTTCCATCGTGATCATAAAACCCATGGCCGGGCCACCGGTGCGCCCGTTTCCATGCACTGCATTCACCGCACGGATGGTGACGCCATCAACGGTAAATTCGCTGCCTGGCTGCACCGCTCTGGTCTTGAGCTCTGTGCCTTCAAATTTGACCGGGGTGCGAAAACCGGCCCCCGCTTCTTTCCACTGCTGATTGATAACTTCGTGGGAGGCAAAGATTGTGGCGCCGGTTTTGGCCGCAATTTCAAGCGTGTTGCCGACCTCATCGCCATGGCCGGCTGGCACCAGGATGATATCCGCTGCCGGGATGTCCTCCAGAGTGATGCTGCTGTCGCGGTTTGCATACCAGGGGTTGGTCAGGATGACTGTACCGTCAGGAGAGGTGATGCGGAAAAACGAATGTGCCACCCATTCAATTTTCACATCATTTTCGGCCAGCGACGGGCCGGCAAAAAACGACAGGGCTGCGAGCGCCAGCACAGCCGCTCGCGCACGTGATACAAGGTGTCTGAATATGAGCTTGGAGAGATGCATTTGATGAAATCCAATTCTGAAATTACGGGTGAGGGAGGCGTATCTGCGGCTGGATGTATTCGTGTTAATATTGCCTCCGTCGCTATTATACGGCGCTGAGCACAGGTTCCGTCGCTCCCGCGTGCAGTTTGTTTGAATAACGTCAACTTGCCGGCGGCTGATATCTGAACTTTCCGGGCCGGAATTTGACCGTCAGGCGCTGCAGCACCGGCGGCTCCGGTTACTTGTTTCCTGTGGGAACGCATGGGCTGGCGGGGGGCATTGAAACTATGGTATTTTTCCCCGATCACGCGGGGGCAGTTTTTTACACCCTTGATTTGGCACCTGATCCTTCTAAAAGGACAGCTTCAACAGAGCTTAGGAAATATCACGAATGAATATGATTGGCACTTTCATCAAACCGATGCATCCGGAAGGCAGAAAGTTCGTCGCAACTTTTGCCGCCGTTACAGTTGGTTTGTTCCTGCTGTCAGATATCCTGGGCTGGGTTGGGGTGATCCTGACCATCTGGTGTTATTATTTCTTCCGTGATCCTGAACGGGTGACCCCGACCGGCCCCGGGCTGATCATCAGCCCGGCCGACGGTATTGTGTCGCTGATTGAACCCGCCATCCCACCCGCCGAGCTTGGCATGGCCGATGAGCCGCTGACCCGGGTCAGCGTGTTTATGAACGTGTTCAACTGCCACGTGAACCGTGCCCCGATTGCCGGCGAGATCACTGCAGTGGCCTATCGGCCCGGCAAGTTCTTTAACGCGTCGCTGGACAAGGCAAGTGTCGACAATGAGCGCAACAGCCTGTGCATCCGCATGGCGGACGGGCGCTCTATTGCGGTGGTGCAGATCGCTGGCCTGGTGGCGCGGCGTATCGTGTGTTTTGTTAAACCGGGCAGCGAGATGCAGACCGGCGAACGTTTCGGCCTGATCCGCTTTGGCTCACGGCTGGACGTCTATCTGCCCAACGGGGTGGAGCCGATGGTGAAAGTGGGTCAGACCATGATTGCCGCAGAATCCGTGATTGCCGATCTGAACGTGGCTGACGCCGCGCAGGCGGAATAGAATATGGCAGGGCGCCCGATCAAACCCCGGTCCGAATTTGCGCTTATTCAGCTGTTGCCAAACATGCTGACCATTGCCTCCATCAGTGCCGGTCTGACGGCGATCCGCTTTGGGGTGCAGGGCAATCCGGTCTATGCGGTGCAGCTTATCCTTATTGCCTGTGTGCTGGATGGCATTGACGGGCGGGTGGCGCGGCTGCTGGGGGCGGACAGTAAAATGGGCGCCGAGCTGGATTCGCTGGCTGATTTCCTGAATTTCGGTGTGGCACCGCCGCTGGTGATTTATTTCTGGGCGCTGCAGGATATGCGCAGTGCGGCGTGGATTTCGGTGCTGGTCTTTGCGGTCTGCTGCGTCGTGCGGCTGGCGCGCTTTAACGTCAGCACCAAATCGGAAGAGGTGGGCGAGAGCAGCGCTTATTTTGTCGGTGTGCCGGCACCGGCGGGGGCGCTTCTGGTGCTGCTGCCGATGTACCTGTCCTTTGCCTTTCCCGAGCTGAAAGTGCTGCCGGGTTATTTCCTGGTGACCTATATGGTGGTGATCGGCTTGTTGCTGATCAGCCGTATTCCAACCTGGTCCTTTAAAACCACCACGGTGTCGCGCGAAAACGTCAAGTTCTTCCTGGTGGGTTTTGCCTTTGTCGCCGCGGCGGTGCTGACCTTTGCCTGGATCACCCTGATCGTGCTGTGCATCACCTATGTGCTGGTGGTGCTCTGGGGGCTGCGCCGCTTTAAACACGAAACGACACAGGGCGAATAAACCTGCAAACAGATGTCGCTGTGTGGCAGTGCCCGCTGGTGACGCGATGTTTCAACGAAAAACGGCAGCCCCGGGAACAGGGCTGCCTTTTTTGTGTCCGGATGCGGCCGGTTTATTCAACCGTGGTGCGCAACAGAACCAGGTTGTCCAGCACCAGATTAGATGACCAGATGAACTGCGCGTCGGCCTCTTTGTTGTCAAACAACTCATAGAAGTTGGTATAGGCCGTTTTATTGTCCACACCGACGGTATCATTGCTGAAGGTCACCGCATCGGGCCATGCACTGTCATCAAACTCTGACGCCTGCCAGGCCTCGGGCAGCGCCCAGTGCGCCGCGGAGTAACCGGTGCCGTCAGATACGCTTTCGGTGGAGCAGGCGGAGCTGTCCCAGTTGGCACCGTCAATCACCAGGCAGTCACGCGTGTTCAGCGGCGCGGTATAGAAGGTCTGCGCCTTCCAGCCGGCGTCGGTCAGCGCGACATTGTTGCCGGCAGCGTCATCCACCAGCATCAGAAAACCCGCGTCGCCTGGATGATAGGCTTTGCCACGGTTGTTCTCGGAACCAAGACCGAGGTTCTCTTCCCAGTCCACGCCCATCACCGCCATGGAGAAGGGGCGGTCGGCTTTGAAGCGCACCACATTGCTGTTGAACGGGGTAAAGACCACCGGATCGACCGCGATCATCTTGCCGTTGACGTAGAGCTCAAAGTAATTGTCGGCGAAAATATAGGCGGTGAAGATCTCGCTGCCGCCGAGGTCGACCACATCAACTGTGTTCACGTCCAGTTCGGAGATTGAGGTCAGCTGGGTGCCGCCACATTGGTTGAACAGGTCTGCGGCTTTGGGCGCGGTTTCAAAATTGACCGGTGCCGGCACCACCCATTCGCTGCCATCGTCTGCAGTGATACGCCCCAGGGCGCTGACGCGGGACCCCCGGGTGCTGCAGCTGATCAGCCCGGGATTGATGACCTCAGCCGGGCCGGTGGAGAAGGAGACGCTCTGCGCCTGGGCCGTTGTGGCGATGGTGGCGGCAGTGGTGACGCTGGCGAGGCCAAGCGCCGTGATGGCGAGGTAGTTTTTCATATCAGTCCCGTTTGTGTTTGTGGTGAAGTCGCGGCATTTCACTTTGGCGCTGCGTTGTAAAAAGGTGTCAGACCTGTGTGTAAGAGGGGCGGGCCGGAAGCCCCTGTTCATTCCAGGAGGGGCTCCGGCGCCGTCGGCAAATTCGTCAGCGTGCTGCGAGAGGCGCGCCGGTAAAACAGCCCAGAGTGTAAGGGTATTCGCGGGTCAGGTGATAGTGGTAGAGCGCGCGCATTTCCCCGTCCTGCAGCACCGGGCCGGTATGGCCGTGGCAGGCATCAAGATCCTGGTTGCTGATCTGCTGACCGCCACTGCCGCGCAGCCCGTAAAGGCCAAACCCGTCCAACGCATAGCCGATCAGGCCGGAATGCCCGTCGGGTGAGGCGCCGGTCTCAACCATGCAGTCGGTCGGCCCGTGATAATGATACTGGCCCTGTCGCTCGGGGTGGCCGCCACAGCTGTCCTGAATTTCATTTGCCGGGGCGTCGTCACCGCGTGCGTCCAGTGCGTTGTAGATTGCGGCACCGGTCAGCGAAACGCCGATCATGCCCATTGGCAGGCAGGTGGGGTTGGTCGCGGCTTGCGGATCGGAGGGCAGGCGCAGGGTAACATCCTGGGCGCGGATGCGGTTAGGGTTGCGGTCATATTGATAGGCGTCGTCAGACTGCCGCACCGGATAGATGCCGGTGCCATGGGTCGGCAGGTTTGTGGTGGTGAGCACCCGGGTTCCGTTGCGCACATCCTGCTCAACCCCGCCATTTTCCCAGGTCACATTGCCGCTCACAGTGGGCTTGAGTTCGGGATACCACAGGTCGCCCTTTATCCAGTCGCCGGTGGCGCGCGCTCCAGGCGCGTTTTTGTTGAAATTTTGTTGGCAGGAATAGACATAACCCGCTTTGGGCGTGTCGGAGATTTTGCCGCTGCCCACCGGGATGCCCTGGGCGAATGCGGTGGACGTCATGGAGAGGCTGACCATGCCAACCAGGCTGAGCAGAGCTGTCAGGCGAATTTGCGGCCGGGTTTTTAGGTTCATTGCGATATGTCCTGCTCTAATATTTGAGAAATTCTGCACGTGATACGGATGGGGTGCAGGTTTCCGTCGCAATAATTTTCGGGAGTTGTTTGCGCATCAAAGCGCGCAGGGCTGGGGGGCGAGGGCGGCCCGGGCAGGCGCACAGCCGATGAGCCCGCTGCCGATTGGGACGGCGTGGTCCAGGAGACGTATCGGCCACGGCTGGGTGGTGGTCAGCGTGGCGCGGCGTGGCGGTTAAGGCGGCATGGCGATCCGCGCGGCGTGGCAGCCCGCACGGCGTAGCGGTCCGCACGACGTGGCGGTCAGGGGAGCGGCGCGGTCAGGGGGCCTGGACGCGCAGGGGGCGGGGCGTGACCCGGATCCCATCGCCGCGCTGCGCCCGCCCCAGCTTTCTCAGGCGGATTTAAGAAGTTGGCTGCCTGACATCAGTCCGCCAACCACGAAAATCGCAGTGCCAATATAAATCGGGCCGATATGGGTGACCCAATTGTGGTCAAACACATCCAGATAATGCATTGGCAGCGCCACGATCAGTGCCACCACCGGCGAGATCATCGCCGCCCACCAGGCCCACCATCTGCCTTCCTGCACCCCGTACCAGCACAGGGCCATCACCGCGATACTGGTGGAGGCGATGAAACCCGCAGTGGCGATGTGCAAATGCGCGATATAGGCCATGATCGCCGGGTTCAAAGCGTTCAGATCGGCCGGGGTAATCCCGTTCAGCGTTGGCACGCCAATTTCAAAACCGGTGCCGGAAAAGCTGAGGAAGAAAAAGACCACCGCATAGGCCAAAAATATCAAAGCGCCGGTGACCATCAGTTTGCTGCCCTTCTGCAGAGCGGAATTTACGTCTGTCATGATGTTTCCTCTCAAGTCTGAATTACGCAAATTTTCTGGAGCCGGCACGCGGTGCCATGCCCGGGCCCGCGTCTTGCTGACCCTTCTCCCTATTTAGGGCACAGAGCGAAATAATCCGGGAAAATCAGCGTTTCCACGGGTTTGCAATGCAGCCATGCGCCGGTTTATCGCTATGAGTGTGACGATCAAAGCGGTCAGCTCAGCGTGCCGGGATTTGAGTGAAACAGCCGGTTTAGGCGCAGACTTCTGCACGCACCTGCGCCAGGCGCTGCAGTTCAGAACCCGTGAGTTGCAGGTCATATTTCTTGCTGATACGCAGAAAGCGCAGGGTATATTCGCAACGGAACGCCTTTTGCGGTGGCAGCCATTCACCTGGCCCGTCGCCGGGGACCTGCGCACCTTTTTGCGCGTTCAGCCGGCCCTCTGTAACGATCAGATTGCCGGGCTCGTTGAAAAAAGCCCGGGCGCGGGACCGGGGCCAGCGGTTGGCACCGTGGGCCCAGGCAAATTTCAGCGGAACCAGGTGGTCGATCTGCAGGTCTCTGGCCTCAAAATACAGCTGGCCGGAATAAGGATCGCGCCACTGGCCGCGCAGGATACGACAGCCAGAGGCGGATTTAATTGTTGGCTGCAGGGATTGCGCCTCCAGCAACTCCTGGCGCGTGTTCAGACAGTCGCGGTCACTGTCAGGCCAGCGGCCAAAAAACGCCCGGTTGTAACTGATGTCGGCGGCCAGCAGAGCGCTGCCCAGAGCAAGGTAAATCATCAATATGCTGAGGGGAAGTTTCATCGGGGCGGGCGGCCAAATCTTAGAGAAAACAGGTCAGAGCCCGCAGGGTATGTCAAAAATCAATGATTAAAAACAACAAGTTAATTCAAATTCAGTTGGAGCAGTTCCGGTGTGGCCTGCCAGTCCCCCGACAGGCCACAGGGACAGATCAGCGTTTGTAGCTGTCGTCTTTGGCGTCGAGCATACGTTTGAGATGCTCGAAATGTTTGAACGAGGCACCCGTGTAATCCCCCCAGGAGGCGGCGGTCTTTTCCGCCAGCGCATCCGGCATCACCGCCAGTGGCTGGCCAGTGCTGTAGGCCAGAACCAGGGTGCGGGCGGCTTTTTCAAAGAAATACATTGCTTCAAACGCTTCGGCGACGGTTTCGGCCACGATCGAGACACCGTGATTGCCCATCATCAGCGCATTGTGATTGCCAAAGGCGCGCGCGATGCGCAGACCTTCTTCGGCGTCGTCCGCAATACCGCCAAAACCTGTATCCACACCCATGCCAAAAAAGCGCGCGGTGTTCTGGTCCACCGGGTACATGGTCGGATCTTTCAGCGCCGCCAGCGCCGTGGTGTAAGGCGGGTGCAGATGCAACATCACCCGCGCCGCCGGGCTGGTGCGGTGCACCGCGCCATGGATACACCACGCCGATGGGTCCGGCGCGTCCGGCCCCTGCATAACACTGTCATCTTCCGCATCCAGCAACAGCAGATCGCTGGCGCAGATTTCGGAAAAATGTTTCCATTTCGGATTGAGCAGGAATTTTTTGCCGTCGGCCGACACTGCGGCGCTGAAATGATTGCCGACAGATTCATGCCAGTCAAACTCCACCGCCAGCCGGAAGGCCGCTGCCAGGTCGACCCGCAGCTGCCACAGCGCCGCCTCATCCAGATCTCCGGACTGTTTGGATATGGTGGTCTGATCGTTCATGCGGTCTCTCCCTTATTGGACAATGCGCGGTAAGTGCTGCGCAATTCGCCCCGGTCTGTATAACAGCCGCGAAGATGCCGGTCGCCGCTGGAGGCGGTATAGCCCTCGCGCCCGTGCACAATGCGGTGATTATCAAATACAATACATTCGCCGGCGTTCAAACGAAATCGCATCAGATATTTCGGATCGGTCAGCAATTGCCCAAACCGCCAGTAGGCCGGATAGAAACGATCGAGGTAATCCTGCGACAGATCAAACACGTCAGCCAGGTGCCCGGAAATAGTCAGGCCTGAGACCGCGCCGTACCTGTCCAGCTCAATCACGCGCTGACGGGCGCGCATGTCAAATTTCTCATGCTCGCAGTAAAACGGGATATCGGTGCTCGCCAGCAGTGCGAAATCTTCCGGGTTGGAGAGGCGGAAATCTTCTGCCAGCGCCGCGCCATCGAGAAACAGGCTGTTGCCGCCTTCAACGGTGTTGGCGATGCAATGCAGATACTGGATGCCGGGGGCCAGGTCTTCGGCGGGCAGGTCAGTGTGCATTTCAAGCGCTTTGGCGGTGAACGCCAGGTTGGTTGGGTTGATGTGGGTTTTCACATCGAAATAATCGCCAAAGAACGAGGCGCGAATATAGCCCAGAAGCCCGGCGGTGCCGCTCAGCCCTTCTTTGTCGCCCGGCATGTCGGTGATAATGGCCACACCTTCTTCCAGCAGGGTCCGGGCCCAGTCTTTCACCAGCGCCGGGTCTGCCATCAGCGCCGGCTGGCTGAAGCGGTGAATGTCCGGGTAGTGGTCCCCATACCAGAGCTTGCGCGACAGATCGGCAACGTCGCGGCGCGGGCCGGGCGCGGTATGAGCGCGCAGGAAAGACAGCGGGTGGCGGCTCACGTGCTCTTCGCCCTGCCAGCGGATTTCCAGCGCATCAGCGCTTATGTCAGCGCGTTCAGGACGGGGTGGCTGACCGAGTCCGAACACATCAAACACCCGTTCGCGTGTGTTGCTGTCAAAGGACGTCGGACAATTGTCGCGCAGCCAGAAATAGTTAAAATAGGCCGTTTGTCCGTCGCCCAGCGGGCAATCAAGCCCCTGGTGTTGCAGGGTGATCTGAGTATTCATCGCGCTGTCCATCTGATGATCTTGATGCGTTAAGTATGCACACCCGTCTGTGCGGGGTCGTTTTAGTATTGCGCTGTGAGAGCAAACAGAGGAAGGCTGGGAATGCTAAATGTAACATAAGCCAGGATTATATTATGCCAGACCTGCCACCGCTGCGCCTGTTGCTGGTATTTGAAACCGTGCTGCGCCGGGGTGGTTTTGCGCCGGCGGCGGCCAGTCTGAATGTCACCCAGCCGGCGATCAGCCAGTCTTTGCGTCAGCTGGAGGAGCATCTTGGCGAGAAGCTGTTTGACCGCAGCACCCGTCCGGCGCAGCTGACCCGGGCAGGACATATCCTGCACGCGGCCACAAAAGACGGGTTTGAGCTGATGTCTGCGGCGGTGGACGACATTCGCCGGCTCGGCGCGGCGACGCGCAACAGTGTGACCATTTCCTGCACAGTCGGGGTGGCGACCTATTGGCTGATGCCGCGCCTCGCGGTGCTGTCGGCACAAATGCCCGACATTGCCATCAATGTCTCCACTGTGCACCAGGGCACACCGGCCCTGAGCGCCGGCATTGATCTGGCGCTGCGCTTTGGGCACGGAGACTGGCAGGATGGGGAAGTCACCCCGTTGTTTAAGGAACAGGTGGTGCCGGTGGCCAGCCCGGCGCTGATGGCGCGATTTGAAAGCGTGGGCCGCGTGGTGGAACATGCACCGCTGCTGCATGTGGAAGTCGAAGATAAAAGCTGGCTGAACTGGCGCGTATTTGCCGCAAAACAAGGGCTGACGCTGAACACCGGCAAGGGGCCGCGCTTTACCAACTATGTTCAGGCCACCCAGGCGGCGCTGAACGGGCAGGGCGTGCTGCTGGGCTGGCGCTCGATTTCAGGCGATCTGGTGGGGCAGGGGCGGCTGGTGGCGCTGGAAGATCTGATGCTTGAGACCCGGGATGATTTCTATCTGGTCCGGGCGCGGGGCAGTCAGAACGCTGCCGTGGTGGCACTGGTGGAAGCCGCGATACTGGATGCGGCACGGAACGGCGAGCTGACAGAGCCGTGAGCACTGAATCGCCCGGGCTGTGGCGGGAGCGACGCAGCATCCCGGCTAAATCAAATCGGTATTTCAGATCTTAACACCTGTATTCCCGGGCTGACCGCCGCCTTCTACCACCGGTTGCATCCGGTCCGGGCCATACCGTATTTGCCGCAGAAAGCATTGTTCAAATTGGTAAAATTTCGATCCAATCCGTTGCTGTAACGAAATCTAAACACCCGCATCCCATCCTGGCATCGTGATAACTTGAAGCGAATGATGTCCTACTTACCAATCATCCTTATGCAACTGCTTGCCGTCGTCCTGACGCCGGTGGTTCTGGCCATGTCCTCGCCGCCTCAGCCGGATGAGCCGGTACTGGTGGTCGCGCTGGTGGGGGCTTTGGGGCTGGATGAAATCATTGCAAATGCGGGTGGCGAAATACTGGGGCCGGAACAGGCCCCTTTGGCGACACTGGCATATTCAAGTGATCCTGATTTTATCAACCAGCTGCACCTTAACGGGGCATGGCTGGTGCTGGATGGACGCCGGATAGCGGCAATTTGCGGAGTAAGCAGCTAGTGGAAAACGAAACTGAGCGAACAAATTATCAGGCGCGCGCGTCTAAGTTAATAATAATGGGCGTCTGGCTGAGTATCCCGCTTGCGCCGCTTGCGGGTATGTTTGTTGGCAACAATCCGTTGCCGCTTGGCATTGCCAGCGTGATCTTTGCGCTGCTCGGGCAGGTCTCGCTGCGGATGAAACCGGAGATTGCCCGCATTGGGGCGGCGCAGGCGGCGATTGGCCAGGCCATCGTGATCAACGCTGCGTTTGCCGGCCATCGCTGGCAGATCGATATGCATATGCTGTATTTTGCGGTGCTGGCGGTGACGATGATCCTGAATGACGCCCGGGCGACCATTCTGGCCACAGCGACCATCGTGGTGCATCACCTGGCGGCAACAGTGTTTATGCCCGCAATGGTATTTCCCTCCGCGAGCTGGCAGGAAAACCTGCCGCGCACCCTGTTACATGGTGCGGTGGTGGTGATGGAAACCGTGGCGCTGGCCTATGCGATTATCTCCAGAAACCGGCTGGATGACATGGCGGAAAAACAAAGGGAACAGGTGAGCGAGGCGATGCAGCAGGCCGATGTGGCCCGCGGCGAGGCGGAAAGCTCCCGCGAAGCCGCTGAAACAGCGCAACAACATGCGCTTGAGGCCCAGGCCCGTGCCGAGGCCGCACTTCAGACAGCTAAAGAAGAATCGGACCGGGCGCGGGAGGCCGATCTGATGGCGCGTGAGGTTTCTGGACATGAAGCCCGCCAGCGCGAGGAGAACGCGGCGAAACAGATGCAGGTGGTGGATGCGCTGCGCCAGAGTCTGACGTTGCTGCGTAACAATGATCTGACCGCCCATATTGACGCGACATTCGCGCCCGAGTTCCAGGATCTGAAAGACGATTTCAATGAGATGGTGCGCGGCTTGTGCATGGCGATCGAAGGCGTGTTTGCAAATGCTGAAGTGATCGAAACCGAGTCCAACACGCTGTTGGCGGCCTCCACCGATCTGGGCAGACGTACCGAGGGCCAGGCGGCCTCGCTGGCGGAAATTACCGCTTCGGTGTCCTTGCTGGCTACGGCAGTGAACGGGGCGGCGCGGGATGCGCGGACTGCGAAAGATTCGGTCCTGAAAACCCGTGAGGAAGCCACCGAAAGCGCAGGGCTGGTCAATAAGGCGATTTCGGCGATGAATGAGATTGAGACCGCGTCGCATGAGATCCAGAAGATCGTCGGGGTGATTGACGACATATCGTTCCAGACCAACCTGCTGGCACTGAACGCCGGTGTTGAAGCGGCGCGCGCCGGGGAATCAGGACGTGGATTTGCCGTGGTGGCCTCAGAAGTGCGGGCGCTGTCGCAACGTTCAGCCGAAGCGGCGCAGAGCATCAAGACTTTGATCACCGACAGCGCGGCACAGATTGTCCAGGGCGCCAATCTGGTGCGCAAATCCGGCGAGGCCAATGCCTCGGTGATGGAAGCGGTGACTGCCATCGTCGGGCTGGTGGAAAAGATCGCCATCAGTTCTGACGAGCAATCCGTCAGCCTGGCCGAAGTCAACACAGCGCTGTCTGATCTGGATTCGGTGACCCAGACCAATGCCGCGATGTTTGAAGAGACCACCGCAGCCAATACGACGCTGGCCAGTGGCATTGAAAACCTGATCAATGCGGTGCGCATCTTTGTGGTGGAACATCCGGGTGCCCTGGCGGGGGCACCGCAGCAACAACGCATCGCCTGAACCGGGCGCGCGCAAACGCTGACAATATTACGGAGCAACAGAAGCCCCGCGCCGGACGCAAATAGCGATCGGCGCGGGGTTTTACATTTTTGAGACAAGCGGCGCCGGCGGTTGGTTCTGCAAAAAAATGCGCCGTCAGACCCGCCGCAGAGCGGCCCCGATACTGCTCCGGAGCAGGCCGTTTGCAGGCAGTGCGCAAGTGCGGGAGGCATCAGCTCCGGGAAATTTATCCAAACAGTAAAAATATGCTAACCTGGCCCGATCCGGATTTGTTCAGACCCCGTTGTTTCAATGTTTCAGGAGTATGCTGCCATGTTACTGACCCGCAGAAATTTTATCGCCAGCACCGCCGGGCTGATTGCGTTACACCCGTTTTCCGCCAATGCCGCCGGCAACCAGGTCCATCTGAGACTGATGGAAACCACGGATCTGCATGTGCATGTCTTTCCCTATGACTATTATGCCGACAAGCCGCGCGACACCGTCGGGCTGGCACGCACCGCCTCGATCATCAAACAGATCCGCGCCGAGGCCAGCAATTCGCTGATGATCGACAATGGAGACTTTCTGCAGGGCAATCCGATGGGGGATTACATCGCCTATGAGCGCGGCATGAAAGAGGGCGACATGCACCCGGTGATCCAGGCGATGAACGCGGTGGGGTTTGATGTATCGACGCTGGGCAATCACGAGTTCAACTACGGGCTGGATTTCCTGATGAAATCGCTGGCCGGCGCCGCTTTCCCGGTGGTGAATGCCAATATAAGCAAGGAACCAGGCAGCGATCCGCGCAAAGATACCACGCTGCTGAAACCCTATGTCATTCTGGACAAGCAGCTGGTGGATGGCGATGGCGTGGCGCATTCGATCCGTATCGGGTTTATCGGTTTTGTGCCGCCGCAGGTGATGACCTGGGACCGCCGCAATCTGGAAGGAAACGTGCAGGCGCGTGACATTGTTGAAACCGCCCGGGCCTGGGTGCCGCAGATGAAAGAGGAGGGCGCCGATATCATCATCGCGCTGAGCCATTCCGGCATCGGGTCGCCCGAGCACAGTGACGGCATGGAAAACGCCTCGGTGCCACTGGCGCGGGTGGCGGGCATTGATGCGATCATGACCGGACATAACCACCTGGTGTTCCCCTCCAATGCCTTTGACGGTATTGACGGGGTGGATATCGCCGCCGGCACCATTTCGGGCATCCCCGCGACCATGGGCGGGTTCTGGGGCTCGCATCTTGGGCTGATTGACCTGCTGCTGGAACGCTCCGGCGGGCAGTGGCGCATTGTCAGCCATGACTCAGAGGCGCGGCCAATCTCCAAACGCAATGAGGACCGGTCAACCTCGGCGCTGGTGGAAAGCCAGGAGAGTGTGCTGGCCAGCGTGCAGGCGGATCATGACGCGACACTTGCTTATATCCGCCGGCCGGTGGGCAAGACCGACGCGCCGTTGCACAGCTATTTCGCGCTGGTGGCAGATGATCCTTCGGTACAGATCGTCTCAATTGCCCAGAATTGGTACATCACTGAGATGATGAAGGGCACCGAGTATGAGGGCATCCCGATCCTGTCCGCCGCTGCGCCGTTCAAAGCCGGTGGTCGTGGCGGGCCGGAATATTTCACCGATGTGCCCAAAGGCGATGTGGCGATCAAGAACGTTTCAGACCTTTATCTCTATCCCAATACGGTGCGCGCGGTGTTGGTCACCGGCGCTGAGGTCAAGGGCTGGCTGGAACGCTCTGCCGGCATCTTTAACCAGGTCGAGCCTGGAAAAGCGGACCAGGTGCTGCTGAACCCGGCCTTCCCGTCTTATAATTTCGATGTGATTGACGGGGTCAGTTATCAGATTGATTTGAGCCAGCCGTCGATGTTTGATGTCAAAGGCAATCTGCTGGATGCCTCGGCCAGCCGGATTGTGGAGCTGATGTATCAGGGCAAGCCGCTGGATCCGGAGCAAAAATTCATTATTGCCACCAACAATTACCGCGCCAGCGGCGGCGGCAAATTCCCTGGCACAGTGGACAGTGTGATTTTTGAAGGGCCGGACACCAACCGGGATGTGATCGTGCGCTATATTGTGGAGCAGGGCACCATCAGCCCGCGGGCGGACGGCAACTGGCGTTTTGCGCCGCTGGCGGGGACCAGCGTGCTGTTTGACACCGGCCCTGGTGCTGCGGCCTATGCGGGCGATGTGACCGGCGTCAGCATAGAGCCCGCCGGCGATGGTCCCGACGGTTTCGCGCGGTTCCGCATTCCGCTGAACTGAACGAACTGAATACGCCGAACGTGCAGATCCTGGCCGGTTTGAGGCAGAGAAAATCAGCGGCGGCCGCCTCCGGGAATATCCGGTGGCGGCCGCTGCTACAATCTGGCCCGGAAAGTAGCGCTGCCAGTGGCGGCGGGCGAAATTTCCGGCGCGCTCTGACGCGTCTAATGGATGTTATTTACTTAACCAGTCAGCGCCTCGAAACGAGAGATCTTAACCTTATTGTCCTGATAATCCGGCTATAGCCTTTTGATTCGCAGCCGGCAAATAAGGATAGAATCGTGGTAATTTCCGTGGTTTAGAGGACAGTTGCGGCAAAAAGCCACCACTGTTTCCACAGCGACGCCAGAAACCCGGACACAGTACGCCTTTCCGATAAAGTAGCATTTTGGCAAAAATTAACCATTAATTGTCTCCCAATAAGAAACAATAATGCGGCCGCACTATTGCAGCGCCTTACGCCGGAAAACCAATTTATCGATCAAAATAGCTGATTTTTAAAGTGATAGAAACAATTCTGGGATCAGATGGTGCGGAAGATCTGAATTCAAATTTATAGACAATTGGCGCGGTTTTCGCGTGAAGCTGTTCCTTGGTTCACATTGAAACCTTTGAAGAAGTGCCCAGGTTTTGCCCTGGTTTGTTCTTTTTCTGTTGGGGGACGGCGGTTTTTGTGTAGGTTGAACCTGCCCGACTGGGGGGCATTTCTACGGTCACGGGGGTGGCCATAAAATGAAAGTGCGCTGTCAGGCGTGCAAAGAAGATTAGCCGTCTGTGTTACCGGTCTTGCTGCAAAGACCTGGATAACGCGTTTGGATGAACCACCGGACACAGCCCGCAAAGGGTTGCTTCTCACGGCAGGTCATTGACGGAAAACTGCTTTGCCGACCGACGGAGCTTGCAGGTGCTGAGGGGCCTTGCAACTGCGATATGGGTGTAAAAATTACATTCACATTGATTAGAGCGAATTTTGCGGCCGGGACCTCGTCCTGGCAGTGGGTTTGCAAAATGTATCGGCCTTTGTCGGGTAAAACCCGGCAGCAGGCGAAGTAATTTTGTGCGCGGTGTCAGGCCTTTGTCCGGAACTGTGTAAAGTGAGGAGTTATCATGGGCTATGAAATTGACTGGGTTGATACAGAAATTGATGGCGACAATTTGCTGGAGCATGACGGCGATACCATCGGCGTTTCGGTCTTAACGCCTGACAATGACAACGATAATTCCTGGGTCCTGAAAAATGGAACGTTGACCAGCAGCGATGTGACCAAAGAAACTGAGGTTACGCTGACTTTTGACCAGGCGGTTCAGAACGTCACTTTTGAAATTTATGATGTTGATGCCTTCAACCACGAGCCTCATGAGACTGGTGGCTCGGGCGGTTCTGGTGGCTCCGGTAAGGGCTCTGGCGGTTCTGGTGGCTCTGGTAAGGGTTCGGGCGGCTCGGGTGGCTCTGGTAAGGGTTCGGGCGGCTCGGGTGGCTCTGGTAAGGGTTCGGGCGACTCGGGTGGCTCGGGTGGCTCGGGCGATCATGAGCACGACAATGCCTGGGATGACAAAATCACCATTCTGGCCACCAATGCCAACGGTGACGTGATGGAGATCAGTTACTCAGAGTTGATCGCGCAGCACCAGGTGGATGGCAATAGCATCGAGGGCGGCGGCAACGACAACCCAGGCGTCGAGGGCTCCGGCGCGCCGGACACAGTGACTGTGACCATTCCCGGACCCGTGGTGTCGATCACCATTGTCCATGAAAGCGGCGATTCCTCCGACGTCACTGGCACGGTGCGTCTTGGTCCCATCAGTTTTGATGAGGTTGGACCCGAGCTTGACGGTATCGTTTCCGGCACGGCCGGCGACGACCTGATTGACATTGCTTATGACGGCGACCCCCATGGCGATATGGTCGACAATAATGATGCTATCCTGCCTGGCGAAGTGGGCCATGATGACATCATTCTGGCCGGAGGCGGCGATGACGTTGTGTTGGCCGGTGCGGGCGACGATCTGGTCTATGGTGAGGGCGATAATGATACGCTGTCTGGCGGCAGCGGCACCAACGAGCTTCATGGCGGTAGCGGCGATGACACCTTTATCGGTGGCGAGGGCGCGGACAGCTTTTCCGGCGGTGCCGGCCAGGACAACCTGGATTATTCCGGGTCTGATGAGGCCGTGCAGGTCAATCTGAGCAACGGGTCTACTTCCGGCGGTGACGCAGGAAACGATACCATCCTTGGTGGAATCGACGGGGTGATCGGCTCAGATTACGACGATACGCTGATCGGATTTAACGCCTCCAGCACCGACCCCGACGACACGTATACCAATGAATTGTTTGGTGGCAAAGGCAACGATACCATCGAGGGCCGCGGCGGCGACGATCTGCTGGAAGGCGGCGAAGGCAACGATACCATCTCCGGTGAAGGCGGCGCTGATACCATGTCGGGTGGCGACGACCGCGACACCTTTCTGGGCGCCACCGATGGCGACACTGTGGACGGCGGCAGTGGCGGCGATGATTATGATACGCTGGACCTGACCGGCTCGGGCCCCCTGCGTGTCATCTATGACAGCAATCCGGAAGACGGCACCGTCGAGTTTCTCGATGGGGATGGCAATGTCACCGGCACCATGACGTTTGAAGATATTGAAAAAGTGGTGCCCTGTTTCACGCCGGGCACCATGATCGCCACTGCCAGCGGCGAGCGCCGGGTCGAAGATCTGCGCGAGGGCGACAAGGTCATTACCCGCGACAACGGCCTGCAGAAGATCCGCTGGATCGGACAGCAGGTTGTGAACGGTCCGGTACTGGCGGTCAGCCCGCATCTGCAACCGGTTTTGATCCGCGCAGGTGCCCTGGGCAATGGTCTGCCTGAACGCGATATGAAGGTCAGTCCCAACCACCGGGTGCTGGTCGCCAATGACCGCACCGCGCTATATTTTGAGGACCATGAGGTGCTGGTTGCAGCCAAACATCTGGTCAACAACCGCGGCATCAGCGTCGCGATGGAGCGCCAGGTAACCTATGTGCACTTTATGTTTGACCAGCACGAGATTGTCCTGTCCGATGGCGCCTGGACCGAAAGCTTCCAGCCCGGGGATCTGACTCTTGCCGGTCTGGGAAATGCGCAGCGCAGTGAGATCTTTGAACTGTTCCCGGCGTTAAAAGAGCGGGACGGGGTTGAGGCCTATGGCGCGGCACGGCGTACGCTGAAGAAACACGAGGCGCGGCTGTTGCATCACTGAGGCCGGATTTATCGAGGACGTGCAGGTGTTGGGAGGCAGCTGCACGTCCTCTGAATCATCTGGGGTGCTTGGATCAACAGTCGCAATTAACCGCGCCGCGTGCTTGCATGCGGCGCGGTTTTTATATGTTGGTGCCGTGGCGCCGGAGGGAGAGCGGATCTGCGCGGCGCAAACAGAGGTGGCACCGTCGCGTGTCGCAACAGAAACAGCACGGCAAGCAGACCACAGACCACAGACCACAGACCACAGACCACAGACCACAGACCACAGACCACAGACTTTGGAAAACGAACCGCAGAGCGAGCGCAACGGACACCAGC